>JAKONI010000082.1 GCA_022702015.1 Beijerinckiaceae bacterium
TCTGACCGTCGCCGAGCGCCGCGATGCGATCGCAGGCGGTGTAGAGGCTGTCGAGGTCGTGGGTGACCATGAACACGGTCAGGCCCAGCGTCTCCTTCAGCGTCGAGACGAGGTCGTCGAACTCGCCGGCGCCGATCGGGTCGAGGCCCGAGGTCGGCTCGTCGAGGAACAGGATCTCCGGGTCGAGCGCCAGCGAGCGGGCCAGCGCCGCCCGCTTGATCATGCCGCCGGAGAGTTCCGAGGGCAGCTTGTCGGCCGCATCCGGCTTGAGGCCGACCATCTCGATCTTGAGCCGCGCGAACTCGTCGAGCAGGCGCTCGGAGAGCTTCAGGTGCTCGCGCATCGGCACCTGGATGTTCTGCTTCACCGTCAGCGAGGAGAACAGGGCGCCCTGCTGGAACAGCACGCCCCAGCGGGTCTCCATCCGCCGCCGCTCGGCATAGGTGAGGCCGTCCACGTCCCGGCCGAACACCGCGATGGTCCCGGAGCGCTTGGGCACGAGGCCGAGGATGGTGCGGGTCAGCACCGACTTGCCCTGCCCCGACGGGCCGACGAAACCCAGGATCTCCCCCCGGCGGATGTCGAGGTCGAGACCCTTGAGGATGGTCTTGTCGCGGAAGCCGACCACGAGGTCGCGCACCCGGATGATCGGCGTTTCGTCTTCGCGCACCGTGGGTCTCAGAAGTCGATGGCGGCGAAGAACACCGCGAAGAGGCCATCGAGGACGATGACCATGAAGATGGACTTCACGACTGAGGCCGTGACGTGGCGGCCGAGCGATTCCGCCGACCCCTCCACCGCGAAGCCCTCGATCGTGGCGATGAGCCCGATGGTCAGCGCCATGAACGGCGCCTTGATGAGGCCCACGGTGACGTGGTGCACCCCCACCGCCGCCTGGAGCCGGGCGAGGAACTGGTCGAGGGTCAGCCCCCCGTAGAGCATGGCCGTGATCCCGCCGCCGGCGAGCGCCGCGAGGTCGCCGATCAGCGTCAGCATCGGCAGGCTGACCATCAGGGCGAGGATGCGGGGGACGATCAGGATCTCGGTGGCGTCGAGGCCCATCACCCGCAGGGCATCGACCTCCTCGCGCATCCGCATGGAGCCGATCTCGGCGGTGATGGCCGAGCCGGAGCGGCCCGCCACCATGATCGCGGTGAGCAGCACCCCCATCTCGCGCAGGATCAGGAGGCCGATCAGGTTCACGACGAAGGTCTGCGCCCCGAACCGTTGCAACTGGAAGATGCCTTGCTGCGCGACGATGCCGCCCACCAGGAACGAGATCAGGATGATGATCGGCACCCCGTTGAGCGCCATCTGCTGGACCTGGTTGACCAGCGCCGTGCCCCGGAAGCTCCCCGGCCGCAGGGCGACCCGGCCGCAGGCGGCCACGACCTCCCCGAGGAAGCCGACGGCGGTGACGAACTCGTTGCCCCCCCGGGCGGTCTGCCGGCCGAGCCCGTCGAGCAGGGCGATCGGGAGGGCGAGGCGCTGCGGCGGCGCCGGGCGCTCGCCCCGGATCGCCACCTCCCCGAGGAGGGTGCGGTGCTCCGGCCGCGTGCCGAGATAGGCGAGCGTGCCGCCCGCCGCCTCGATCTCGCCCCGGGTCCGCTCCAGCACCCAGGCGCCGAGGGTGTCGAGGCGCTCGATCTCCCCGAGGTCGAGGGTCGCGCCCGCGCGGGCGCCCAAAACCGCGATCCGGGCGGCGGCGGCCTCGACGGCGGGCGCCTGGTCCGCGGTCCAGCGGCCGCCGAGCCGCAGACGGCCGTCGCCCGCCTCGGTCAGCGAGGCCATGCCGGGCGCGAGCCCCTCCGTCAGCACCAGCCGGTCTCCTTCAAGGACGTGTTCCGCTTCGAGGACGGCCGGACCGGGCGAGGGGACGCACGACCCAGCGGGGGCGCAGGGTTTTCGTCCGTGCGGCCGGACACGGCGCGACGGTGGCGATCCTGCGCCCCGGTTATGACGACATTAGGGTTGAGGAAGTCTCTCACCGCCGGGCGGCCAGCGCCAGGGCGATCCCGCAGGCGGCCAGCGGCGCCATGGCGAGGAAGACGAAGGCCCCCGCCTCCCGGTAGATGAGGCCGCTGGCGAGCGTCGCCCCCACCGCGATGCTGGCGTTGACCGCCGAGAGGGTGCCCTGCGCCCGGCCCCGCGCCCCCTCCGGCGACAGGGCGGAGACGGCGGCCATCGCCCCCAGCTGCGTCGCGCCGAAGGTCAGCCCGTGCAGGATCTGGAGGGGCAGCAGGGTCTCCAGCCGGTCGCCGACGAGGAACAGGCCGACGGCCCGCGCCACGGCGGCCCCGCCGCCGAGGAGCAGGAGGGGCACCGGCGCCCGCCAGGAGGCCGGCAGGCGGGGGGCGAGGGCGAACAGCACGATCTCGGACAGGACCCCCGTCGCCCAGAGCGTGCCGACGGCGGTGGGGCCGATGCCGTGGGCGGTCCAGCTGATGCTGCCGAAACCGTAGATCGCCGCGTGGCTCGACTGGATCGCCCCGGCGGCGGCGATGCACAGCCACAGCCGCCGGGGCAGAGGCGGGGACGGCCCGGCCTCGGCCTTCCGGGGCGGGGCGAGGGCGGCGCGGTCGAGCCCGGCCACGAGGCTCGCCAGCAGGGCGAGGCCGGTGAGGAGGAGGGGCACCGCCAGCCGTCCCCCCAGCGCCGCCAGCATCGCCCCCCCGGCGAGGTTGGCGGCGAGGAAGGCGATCGACCCCCCCATGCGGATCCGGGAATAGGAAACCTGCGGGTCCCGGCGGGCGGCGGCCAATGTCAGGTAGTCGATGGCGGGCACCATCGGCGCGGCGGCCACGGCGTTGAGGACGATGAGCCCCGCGAGCACCGGCCAGCCGAGGCCGGCGGCGGGAACCATGGCGGCGTAGGTCGCCGCGATGCCGAGGCTGCCGCCGACGATCAGCCGCCTCGCCCCGAGCCCCCGGTCGATCAGGGCCATCAGCGGCGCCGTGGCGGCGATCCGGGTGGCGATCGGCAGGGCGAGCAGCAGGCCGATCACGCCGGCATCGAGGCCCAAGGTGGCGAGCCAGACTGGCATGAACGGCATGGCGATGCCGATTTCGGTGAAGACGACGGCATAGAGCAGCGAAAGGCGCAGCGAGCCGTGAGGGGCGGGCAAGGGATCCGGGGGCAGGGGATGGGGGGCAGGGGATGGGGGTGATCCCCGTCGTAAGCCCCCGTTAAACCCGGCCTGTCAATCTCGCGGGACATCGGCGGTGCCGGGCGCGGGGCCTCGCCCCGCCGGGCACCCCCGTGCGGAAGCGGAGTCGATGGCCGGTTTGCCCAGCGCGAGCGCGATCGATGCGGCGGAATACTCCGCCATCGAGGCGACGATCGCCGCCAGCGAGCGTGGGCGATGGTTCCTGGCCGAACACGGCCGCCGGGCCCGCGCCGAGGAGACGCGGACCGTCCTCGACGCCATCACGCGGCTGGAGCAGGCCGTCACCACCGAGCGCCCCGCCCCGGCGGGCAACCTGCGCGGCGACCTCGTGGAGATGGCCGAGGCGATCCGCCGGACCAAGGCCGAGATCACCGCGATCACCACCCCCGACCTCGGCGAGACCCGCCTCGCCCTGGCCTCCCAGGCCCTGGACGCCGTCGTGCGCGCCACCGAGCAGGCGACCTCCGACATCCTCGGCGCCGCCGAGGCGGTGCAGGAGGCCGCCTGGACCCTGCGCGAGCGGCACGGGGAGGCGCAGCTCTGCGAGGCCCTCGATCGCCACGCGACAGCGATCTACACGGCCTGCTCCTTCCAGGACCTCACGGCGCAGCGCATCGCGCGGATCATCTACACCCTCCGCTACCTGGAGGACCGGATCGCGGCGATGATCGCGATCTGGGGCAACGAGGCGGAACGGGTCCCGTCCCTGGAGATCCCCGGCAGCGCCCGGCCGACCGCCGAGGAGCTGTGCCAGCTCGACGTGGACCGCTACATCGCCATGGGCGTCCCCGCCGTGACGGCAGCCGCCATCAGCGCCCGGCCCGGCAGCCTCGCCCTGCACGAGGACATCGTGTTCGTGCCGGTCTCGACCGGGGCGGAGGCCGCCCCCGCCGCCGACCTCGGGGTCGGCTTCGCCGGCCCCCCGGAGGATCCTGCCCCGGCCGGGGAGCCGGAGGCGGCGCCCACCCTGCTCGACGGGCCGTCCCTCGACTTCACCTTCGCCGACCCGCCGGCGATCCGCCTCGATGCCCTGGAGGCGATGCCCCCGCAGGAGCGCCTCGCCCTGTTCGCGTGAGGCGGCGGGACCCGCTATAGGGGGCGCCCGTCCGCTCAGCCTCAGTCTCCCGTGGCGCTTCACCTCATCAAGCTCAGCGTCGGCCCGGCCTCGATCGCCGACCTCGCGGCCCGCCAGACCGCGTACCGGGAGCGGGCCCTCGTGGGGGGCCTGCGCCCGCCGCCGGTCCACGTGACCCGGACCCTGCCGAAGCGGCACCGGGACATCGCCGGGAAGGGCTCGATCTACTGGATCATCCGGGGCAGCCTGTGCTGCCGGCAGGCGATCCTCGCCCTGGAGGCCCTCACCGGCGAGGACGGCATCCCCCGTTGCCGGATCGTGCTGGACGAACACCTCGTGCCCGTGGTCCCCCGGACCTGCCGCCCGTTCCAGGGTTGGCGCTACCTCACGGCGGAGGATGCCCCCGCCGACCTGGGGGAGGGCGGGGAGGGCGACCTCGCCGAGATGCCGGAGGCCCTGCGCCGGGAACTCGCCGCCCTCGGCCTGCTGTGAGGTCGCCCCCCGCCGGCGTCAGCCCTTCATCGCCGTGGCGGCGGCCTGGAGGCCCCAGCGGACGAGATCCTGCGCCTCGGGGGCGGTCTTCGCCTCGGCGTAGCAGCGCAGTTCGGGGGCGTTGCCCGAGGCGCGGAAGTGGATGGTGCGGCCCTCGCCGAGTTCGATCCGTACGCCGTCCCGCTGGTCCACCGCCCGGGGCTCGCCCACCGGCCGCAGGAAGTCCCGGGCGTAGGCGTCGTCGGTGAGCCGCGCGAGGAAGGCGCCGCTCCGCTCCGAGGGGGTCTCGGGGAGGCGGTTGCTGGCCATTTCCCCGGCATCGAGGGAGGTGACGAGGCCCGCGAGACCCGTCCCGGCGGCCCGGGCGGCGGCGAGGCTCGCCACGATCGGCAGCATCGCGTCGCGGGTCGGCAGGGCGGGGAGGGTGCCGCCGCCGGGGTTCACGTCCGAGCCGAGCAGGAAACCGCCATTGGCCTCGAAGCCGACCACGAGCCGGGCCCCGTCGCGCCGCGCCTCGTCCATGCCGGCGATGACGAAGGGCGAGCCGACGCGGGTGCGGATCACCCGGCCGAAGCCGCCGGAACTCTCCAGCGCCGAGCCGGCGGTGACGGGCACCACCACCGCGTCGGCGCCGAGGAAGCGGGCGGTGACGAGGCCGAGGATGTCCCCCCGCACGATCCGGCCGGTTCCATCCGCCACGAGGGGCCGGTCGGCATCGCCGTCGGTGGTGACCAGGGCGTCGTACCCGCCCGAGGCCATGACCTCGCGGATGTAGGCGACATCCTCGGGACGGTGCGCCTCGGTGTCGATGGGCACGAACCGGTCCGCCCGGCCGATCGCCTCGGCCTGGGCGCCGAAGCCGGCGAGCAGGTCGGCGAGGAGGTCCCGGGCGACGGAACTCTGCTGGTAGACCGCGATACGCAGGCCGGCGAGACAGTCGGCGGGGAAGGCGTCGCCGTAACGGCGGCGGTAGCGGGCGATGGCGTCGGGCTCCGGCGTCGCGGGCGGGGTGGCGGGGATCTCCCCGCCGGCGGCCACATCCCCCAGGGCGGCGAGGATGGCGGCCTCGTCCGCCTTGGTGATCTCGCCGTCCGGCCGGTAGAACTTCAGGCCGTTGCGGTCCTCCGGGATATGGCTGCCTGTGACCATCACGGCGTAGGCCCCCCGGCGCATCGCCTCCAGGGCCAGCGCCGGGGTCGGCAGGGCGCCGCAATCGATCGCCGTGAACCCCGCCGAGGCGGCGGCGGCGGCCACCGTCGCGGCGATGCCGGCGCTGCTGTCGCGCAGGTCGCGCCCGATCACGATCTCCCGTCCGCCGCCTTCCGCCACCGAGCGGAAGAAGGCACCGGCATAGGCATAGCTCGGCCACCCGACGAGTTCAGTCACCAGGCCACGAAGGCCGCTCGTTCCGAATTTAAGACTGTTCACGGCGTTCCACTCGACGTCGGGACCGGGATGTGCGCTGCGGCATGATGCCGTGAATCGCCGCCCCGCTCAACGCCGGAGCGGCGCGCCGACGGGACAGGGAGAGCCGCGAGGCCGCGCTCCCCCACCCCGCCGGGCGCCCTCCCGCCGCGCGGCTCCCCCCTTCATCGGGGAGGGACCGCGCGGGGGCGGGGGCCTCAGGCCCCCTCGAAGCGCCCGCTCGCATGGGCGAGCATGGTGTAGACCTTGCCGGTCTCGGAGGTCAGATAGGCGTCCGTCCGCTTGGCGTCGGGGTCGTTCTTGACCACGTCCGCCAGCAGGCGCTCGAACTCGCTGACGTAGCGGTCGACGCTGCGGCGGAACTCCTGATCCGCCCGGTAGCGGCGCTGGATTTCGGCGAAGGTCGCCTGGCCCTGCGCCGTGTAGATCCGGGGGGTGAACAGGTTCGGCTCGCCCCGACGGTAGCGGTCCCACAGGTCCACGGCCGTCCGGTGCTCGATCATCCGCGCGATGTCCGTGGAGATCGTGTCGAGGGCGATCCGCCCCGTCTCGGCGGCGGGCTTGCCCCCCTGCGGGAGGGAGGAGGCCGCCCCCTGGCTTGAGGTCCGGGCCGCCGGTGTCCGCGTCTCCCGCGCGGGGGTGGCCGGGGCGGCGCCCTCCTCGTCGTCGTCGTCGAGGGAGACCTTGGTCAGGAGGTCCGAGAGCCAGCCGCGCTTGTTGGCGTTGCCGCCCGCCGCCGACGCCGGGGTGGAAGCCGGGCGCGGGGTGGGGGCCCGGGTCTCCGTGCGGGCCGGGGCCGGGGTGACCCGGGCCGGCGTCGCCGCCGGAGCGGGGGCCGGGATCGGGGCGGGGATCGCCGGTGCGGACTGGACCGAGGCCGAGGCCGTGGCCGGAGCGGGCGCCGGGGACGGCGCCGGAGCGGCCACCGTCCGGCCGCCGCCCTCGGCGACCCGCCGCTGGGGCTGGCTCACCGGCTGCGCCACGTCCACCGAGCGGCCGCTGCGGGCCACGAGGGACGACAGCTCGTTGAGGGCCTTGATCTGGTCCGCCACGACCCGGCGCATCTCGCCGGCCGCGTCCTGGGTCTCGCGCGGGAGGTCGAGGACGCCCCGGGCGAGGTCGGCCCGGGTCGCCTCCAGCTCGCTGCGGATCGAGGCCGCCATCTCGCGCAGGTTGGCCGCCGATTCGCCGAACCGGCTCTGCGCCTCCTCCAGGCCGTCCCGCATCTCCCGGGAGGCCGCGTCGAGGGCCGCGCGCACGCCGGAGGCCACCTTCTCGGCCTCGGCGTCGGCGCTGCCCTGCAGGCCCTCGAAGGCCCCGGCCACCGTCGCCCCGGCCCCTTCGGCCGAGCGGGCGAGGGAGTCGGAGAGGGTCCGCGTCCGCATCTCCGCCTCCCGGAGGATCCGGTCGAGGGTGCCGGCGAAGGTCGTGCCCCGGCTCTCCAGGGTCTCGGCGCGGGCCTCGAAGTCGGCGAGCGACGCCGCGAGCGCCCGCTCCCGCTCGGTGAGCGTCGCGGTGAGCCGCTGCTCGATGGCCCCGAGGGAGCCCGCCGCCCCGTCGAGGAGTGCGACGTGGCGCTGCGTGACCTCGCCCAGCGTCCGGCCGCGCTCGTCGAGCGTCCGGGCGAGGCCGGTGGCCTCCCGCAGGGTGCCCTGTGACACCTCGCGCAGGGCCTCCACCTGGGCGGAGACCTCGGCGCCGGCACGGCCGGTCTCGGAGGCCACCTGCGACAGGGCGGACTGGATGAACTCCACGCGGCCCGCGAGGCTGTGCTCGATCGCCCCGAGGTTGGTGTCGGCCCCGGCCACGAGGTCGGTGAGGGCCGAGTTTGCGCTCTCCACCCGGGCGAGGACGCCGCCGAGTTCCCGGGCGAGCCGGTCGTTGGTGGCGGCGAGGTCGCCCAGCGTCCGGCCGGCGCCCTCGTCCACCGCCGCGCGGAGGATGTCGGCGGAGGCGCGGGCCTGGACGGCCAGCCGCTCGGTGTTCACCCGCAGGGTCTCGGCCAGCGGCAGGCCGGTCTCGGCCAGCGCGTGCTCGATCGCCTCGGCCCGCTCGGACAGGGCGTCCGCCAGGGTCCGCATCGGCCCATCGACGGCGGCACGGAACCGCTCGACCTGTCCCTCCAGCTCCGTGCCGACCGCGTGTCCGCTGTCGTTGAAGCTCGCGAGCAGGGCCCCGCCCCGGTCCTCGATCGCCCGGACCAGGATCTCGGCGCTCTCCGCGAGGCGGCGGGCCAGGGCCTCGCCGCGGGCGTCCACCAGGGAGCCGAGCGCCGCCGCCCGGCGCTCGAAGCTGGTGCCCATGGCCTCCGCGCGCTGGTCGATGACGGCGGCGAGCGCCGCCTCCCGCGAGGCGAGGGTGGCGGCGAAGGTGGCGGTGTGGGCCTCCACCTGCTCGGCATGCATCCGCGCCCGCTCGTCCAGCGCGGCGGTGAGACCCACGGTCCGCTCCTCGATGAGGCCGGCGAAGGCGTCGTGGCGCTCGTCGAAGGCGTTGGCCAGGGCCTCGGCCCGCTGGCCCACCAGGGCAGCGAACTGGCGCATCCGACCGTCGATGCGCTGGGTGAAGGCGTCGGCGCGGGCATCCACCTCCCGGGTGAGGGCGGTGGTGCGCCCCTCGACCACACCGTCGAGGTCGCGCAGGCGTTCGGCGAAGGCCTCGGCGATGGCCCCGGCGCGGTCTTCGGTGGCCTCGATCAGGCCGCGGCTGCGGGCGTCGAGGAGGCCGTCGATGGCCGTCCTGGCCTCTTCGAAGGTGGTTTGCAGGGCGGTGATGCGGGTGTCGAGGAGGCCAGCCACGTCGGCCGGGGCGCCCTCGAGGACGCCGCGCATGGCCTCCGTCTGGTCCTTGATCGCCTGGGCGAGTTCGCCGCCCCGGGCCTCCACGAGATCGCGCAGTCCGTCCTGGGCCTCCTCGAACAGGGTGCGCAGGCGCTGGGTGCGGGTGTCGAGGGTGGCGGCGAGCTGGCGCTCGCGGCCCTCCACGAGGGCGGCCACGGCGGCGGGCGCCTCCTCCAGCAGGGTGCGCAGGGTCTGGAGCCGCGCGTCGACGGAGGCGGCGAACCGGCCGCTGCCCCCCTCCACGGCGGCGTCGAGGGCGGCCTGGGCCTCCTCGAACAGGGTGCGCAGCCCTTCGGCGCGGGCGTCGAGGGTCTGGGCGAGCAGGCTGCCGCGCCCCTCCACCAGATCCTCCAGCCGGCCGAGGCGGGCGTCGAACAGGCTGCCGAGGGCCTCGGTGCGGGTCTCCAGGGCGCCGGCCGCCGCGCCGAGGGACCGTTCCAGGGCCGCCACGAGGTCGCGGCCGCGCCCGTCCAGGGTCTCGCTGAGGGGGCCGGTGCGGCCGTCGAGGGTCTCCACCAGGGTCCGGGCATGCCCGTCTAGCATGATGCGGATCTGGTCGGTGCGGTCGTCGAGCAGGGTGTGGACGGTGCGCACGCCCTCATCGAGCATGCCGCCGATGTCGCCGGTGCGGCTCGCCAGGGTGTGACCCAGGCGTCCCTCGCCCTCGCCGAGCATCCGCTCGGCGTCGGCGATGGTCTGCTGGAGCTTGGCCAGCACGCTCTCGCCCCGGCTGCCGATCAGCTCCGCGAGCGAGGTGCTGCCGCTGTCGAACAGGCGGGCCAACTCGGTGATCCGGTCACCGATGACGCCGAACACCGTCTGACCCTTCTCGTCGAGCTCCCGCGCCATCACTGCGGTCCGCTCGTCGATCAGGCGGCCGAGCAGGTCCGAGCGCTCAGTGAAGGCGAGGCGGACCTCCTCGGTCCGGGCCGCCAGGGCGGCGTCGGCGGCGGCGGCCCGCTCCTCCGCGAGGCGGCCGATCTCCGCGACCCGCTCCGAGAGGGCGGTATCCAGGGTCCGGGTGCGCTCCTCCACCGCCCCGGTGAGGGCGGCGACGCGCTCGCCCATGGCCGCGTCGAGGCCGCCCGTGCGGTCCTCGATCGCCTGCACGAGGTCGCGGGTGCGCTGGGTCAGCTCCGCGTCCACGGCGCGGGTGCGGGCCTCGATGAGGCGGATCGCCTCGAAGGCCTGCGAGCCGAAGCTCTCGTCCACGAGGCGGGCGCGCTCGTCGAGATGGTCGCTGATCGCCTCCAGGCGGCGCAGGACGTTGCCGTCGAAGCGCTCGGCGCCGGAATCGAGGGCGCCGGCGAGGGCGGCGGTGCGGCGCTCGACCTCCGCGCCGAAGCCGGAGGACTGGGCCTCGAGGTCGCGCATGGCCTGGGCGAGGCGCGCCTCCACGGCGGCGACCAGCTCGCGGCTGCCCTCGGCCATGATCCGGGCCAGTTCGCCCGTCCGGGCGGCCAGGGTCTCGTCCAGGGCGGAGGCCCGGGAGCCGAGTTGGCCGTCCACGTGGCCGACCAGGGTCGCGAAGGTCTCCGCGACCTCCCCGGTCCGCTTCACGGAGCGCTCCTCCAGGGTGCCGAGATGCCCCTCGATCAGGGCGCCGGCCTCCTGCGCGCGGCCGATGATCGTCTCGGCGACGGCCTGGCTCCGGTCGGTGATGAGGCGGTTCACCTCGTCGAGTTGCGCGCCGACGGTCTCACCGAGCGCGGCGGTGTCGCGGCCGATCCGGTCGGCCAGGATGTCGCCCCGGGCGATGACGTCCTGCAGGGCGGCGAGGCGGTTGCCCATCACGTCCTCGATCGCCCGGACGCGGCCGTCGGCGGTCTGCGCCAGGGTCTCGCCGGTCCGGTCCAGGGTCTCGGCGATCCGTGCCCCCTGGCTCGCCACGGCCAGCACGATGTCGCGGCCGGTGCCGGCGATCCGGGCGTGGGTCTCCTCGGCATGGGTGGAGAGGAGTTCGGACACGTCGCGCCCGTGGGCGCCGAAGCTCGCCTCGATCTCGCCGAGGCGGGCCGAGAGGTCGGCGGCGACCTGGGTGGCGGCCTGCTCCAGGGCCCCGGTGGTCTCGCCGGTGCGGGCGGCGAGTTCCCGTCCGAGCCCTTCGAGGGCGCGGCGCAGTTCGGCGGCGGCCGCCTCGCCCTGGGAGCCCAGCTCCCGGCTCGCCCGCTCGGCGGAATCCTGGAAGCGTGTGAGCAGGATCGCGGCCTCGGCCTCGACCGCCCCGGTGGTCTCGGCGGAGGCGGTGCGCAGGGTGGCGAGGCTCTCGGTGAGGCGCGCGGCGGCCTGGGCCGCCTGTCCGCCGATCTCGCCGGACAGGTGCTCCACGGTCTCCCGCAGGGTCCGCACGGCGTCGCCGGCCCCGGCCTCGAAGCCCCGGCCGAGTTCGGCGGCGGCGTCGTGGAAGCGGCCGAGCAGCGTCGCCGCCTCGGCCTCGATGGCACCGGTGGTCTCCGTGGAGGCGACGCGCAGGGTCGCGAGGCCCTCGGTGAGGCGGGCGGTGGCCTGCGAGGCGCGGCCGTCGATCTCGCCGGAGAGCTGTTCCACGGTCTCGCGCAGGGTCCGCACGGCGTCGGTCGCCCCGGCCTCGAAGCCCTGGCCCAGGGAGGCGGCGGCCTCCTGGAAGCGCTGGAGGAGGTCGGCGGCCCGCGCCTCGATGGCCCCCGTGGTCTCGGCGGAGGCGCTGTGCAGGGTGGCGACGCTGCCGGTCAGGCGCGCGGCGGCCTCGGTGGCCCGGCCGTCGATCTCGCCGGACAGGTGCTCCACGGTCTCACGCAGGGTCCGCACGGCGTCGGTCGCCCCGGCCTCGAAACCCTGGCCCAGGGAGGTGGACGCCTCCTGGAAGCGGCGCAGCAGATCCGCCGCCTGCGCCTCGATCGCCCCGGCGGTCTCGACCGAGGCGCTGCGCAGGGTGACGACGCTGCCGGTGAGGCGCATGGCGGCCTCGGTCGCCTTGCCGTCGATCTCGCCCGACAGGTGCTCCACCGTCTCGCGCAGGCTGCGCATGGCATCGCCGGCGCCGGCCTCGAAGCCCCGGCCGAGGGCGGCGAAGGCGTTCTCCAGCCCCTCGGCCGCCTCGCGGGTGCGCCCGGCGAGCAGGCCGCCGGCCCGCTCCGCCGCCGTGTCGAGGCGGGATTCCAGGGTGGCCCCGTCCACGGCGACGGTCTCGTGCAGCCGCGCGGCGATTCCCTCGATCCGCTCGGCCATCTCGCCCCCGCGACCGGCGATGGTCTGGCCGATCCGCTCGGCGGCGGCGACGAGTTCGTCGCGCACGGCATCGGTGCGGCTCACCAGGGCGGCGGCCGCCCCGTCGGCGGCCAGCGTCAGGCCCTCCTGCGCCGACCGGCCGCTCTCGGCGATCGTGCCGGCGATGGCGCGCCCGGCGCCCTCGATCTCGGCGCGGAGTTCGGTGCCACGGCCCGCCAGATCCTCGGTGAAGGAGGTGCCGAGCTGGGCGAAGCGGGCGGTGATCTCGGCGCCCGTCGAGGCGAACCGCTCGGTCAGCTCGGAGCCCCGGGTGAGGAACGCCCCCTCCAGGCCGCTGGCGGAGCGCTCGAAGCTCGCGCGGACCCGCTCGCTGTGGTGCTCGATGGCGGCGCCGACCTCGGCCCCCGTCGCGGCAAGCGCCTCCGACACCCGGCCGGCGCTCTCCGCGAGGCTGCCGGTCATCGCCCGGCCGGTCTGCTCGAAGGAGCCCGTCAGCTCGCTCGTCCGGGCGGTGAAGGAGCGGACCAGCTCGGCCCCGACGCCCTCCAGCCCCTCGCGCACGTCCGCGCCGGTGGCGCTCAGGCGCTCGATCAGGGCCTCGCCCCGTCCATCCATCTGGCCGACGACCCGGTCGCCGACCTCGCCCAGGGAGGCGGTGATGGCCGCGCCGCGGGCGTCGAGGGCGCCGGTCACGCGCTCGCCGGCCCCGTCGAGGGCCGACACGATCCGCTGGGCCGCCCCGTCGAGTTCCTGGGTGAGGTTGGAGTGCGAGCCGGCGATGGCGCCGCGCACCCGCTCGGCGTTGGTGACGATGGCCTCGCGCTGGGCGACCAGTTCGTCCACCAGGGAACGGATGCGGATTTCGTTGTCGGAATAGGCCCGTTCCAGGGTCGCGATCTCGCCGCGCACCAGGGTTTCGAGCTCGCCCGCCCGGGCCAGCGCCCGCTCCACGCCGTCGCCGACGGCGGCGACCTCCCGGCGGACGGTCTGCGACATGGTGAGGACGGCGTCGGTCGAGAAGCTCTCGGGCTCGGCGAGCCGCACCGCCACCTCTCCCACCGCCCGGGCGACGAGGCGCATCTCCTGGGCGCGCACGGCGAGCATGGCGGTGACGAAGAACAGGATCACCGGGCCGAGCACGGCCGAGGCCGCCGCCATGCCCTGGAGCGGGGTCAGCTCCGCGAGGAAGGCCCGCAGGTCGCCGCCGGACTGCGTCCAGACGATGGCCCCGAGGCCCGCGACCCAGGCGAGACCGATGGCCGAGGCCGCGATGTAGGGCTTGCGCGAGGGGCGGACCCGCAGGGTCTGCTGGAGGATGCCGATGTTGCGCCGGTCGTCGTTGGCCACCAGGGAGCGGTCGGGCGGCAGGAGGCCGCCCTCCCGCCGGGGCCGGTCGAGATCGGGGGAGGGCAGGTCCGAGGCGAGGGGCGGGTCCTGCGGGACGCCGAGGGCACCGCCAACGGAGCCGCCATGGGAGCCACCGACGGAGCCGCCCGAAGGATTGCCCAGCGGGCTCCCCAGTTCGAGACGGGGCGGGGCGAGGCGACCGGAGGGGTCGCGCCCGTCCTCGGCGCCGGGGGTGGCATCACCGACATCCGGCAGGCGCGGCTCCGCCCGGGCCCCGCCATCCCGCATCAGGGAGTCGAGGCTCAGGGCCTGCTCGATGGCTGAGAGAGCGGCCTCGGCCGGATCCTTCAGCTTCTTGTCGGTCGCCATCCAACGCCTCATACGCACGGGTTCGGCGCTTGCACGCCGAAGACGCAACTTCCCGTTTACCACTCGAGCCTAGTGACCGGCACCCGATCCCGATACCCGCACGAGCGGCCGACCCCAGGAAACCTTAACGGAATGGTTACCGTGAGCGATCCCAGCGGCCTCCCTATGGTGCCAGGGACGGCGGCCGAGCGCGAGGCGGCCCCGGGGTCCGGAGGGGCGATCACATGTGGATTGCGGGGCCATTGATGGGGGAAATCGACCGCGACGCCTTGGACACCAACACCATGGGCGACGCCGCCCTGGCCCGCGAGGTGCTCGGCCTGTTCGCCGGCGAGTGCGACGCCCTCCTGCGGCGGATCGCCGACCCCTTGGCGGGGGCGACCGACCGGGCGGACGCCGCCCACACCCTGAAGGGGGCGGCGTCCGGCATCGGGGCCCTGCGGGTCCAGGCCCTGGCGGGGGCGGCGGAGGCGGGCCTGCGCGCCGGCGGGGCGGGGGCCGGGCCGCCCGTCGCCGCCCTCGCGGAGGCGGTGGCGGCGGCCCTGGCCGAGATCGCCCGGGACACCTGATCGGGCGGGGTCGGCTTCGAAACGTCTCACGCGCGGGGCGCCGATGCGCTTGCTTTCCGCCCGCCGAGCCGCCAATCAGGCTCCGCCGCCCGCCGAGCCGCCCCATGCCCCGCAGCCCGGCGCGCGGGAGGAGCCTTGAGCATGCCGAAGATCACCTACGTCGATCACGCCGGGACGGAGCGGACCGTCGAGGGCAGCGTCGGCGCGACCGTGATGGAGACGGCGCTCCGCAGCAACGTCCCCGGGATCGACGCGGAATGCGGCGGCGCCTGCGCCTGCGCCACCTGCCA
>JAKONI010000087.1 GCA_022702015.1 Beijerinckiaceae bacterium
TCCGGCAAGGTCCGGCCCGGCCCTGGGGAAATGCCCGAGCGCGGGCGCTTCTTCGAAAAGCCGTACCGCCGGGAGGAAGTCGTCATGGCGTTGCGCGAACTGGCCGCCTGAGGGAGCCTGTTATCGCCGGCGCGGCCCCCTCTCCGGCCCCGGATCCGGCCTGAGGCAGGGTCCAGCCCTTCACGAGGCCGTAGACGGCAGGGATGACGAGGAGCGTCAGCATCGTCGAGGAGGCCATCCCGCCGATCATCGGCACGGCGATGCGCTGCATGATCTCCGAGCCCGCGCCCTCGCTCCACAGGATGGGCAGGAGCCCCGCCATGATGGCGACCACCGTCATCATCTTGGGGCGCACCCGCTCGACCGCGCCGACCATGATCGCCCGGCGCAGGTCGTCCCGGGTCATCGGCCGGTGCTCCCGGGCGCATTCGGCCCGGACCCCGTCGAGGGCGTGATCGAGGTAGACGAGCATGATCACCCCGGTCTCCGCCGCGACACCGGAGAGGGCGATGAAACCCACCGTCACCGCCACCGACAGGTTGAAGCCCATCGCCCAGAGCAGCCACACCCCGCCGACGAGGGCGAAGGGCAGCGACAGCATCACGATCAGCGTTTCGGTGAGGCGCCGGAAGTTCAGGTACAGCAGCAGGAACACCACGAGCAGCGTCAGCGGCACCACCAGGGTGAGCCGGGCCCGCGCCCTCTCCCAGGCCTCGTACTGCCCGCTCCACTGGAGGACGGTGCCCGGCGGAAGCTTCACCGCCTCGTCCACGGTCCGGCGCGCCTCGGCCACGTAGCCGCCGAGGTCCCGCCCCGCGATGTCGACGAAGACGTATACGGCGAGCTGGCCATTCTCCGTGCGGATCGAGGTCGCGCCCCGGCTGAGGCCGATGGCGGCGACCTCGCGCAGGGGCACGGTGCCCCCCGCCGGCAGCGGCACCTGCACCCCGTCGGCGATGGTTTGCGGGTCGGAGCGCAGGGCGCGGGGATAGCGCAAGTTCACGCTGTAGCGCTCCCGCCCCTCCACCGTGGTCGTCACCGCCTGCCCGCCCAGAGCCGTGGCGATGACGTCCTGTACGTCCCCCACCGTCAGACCGTAGCGGCCTATAGCCCCGCGATCCGGCGTGATGTCGAGGAACGAGCCCCCGTTGACCCGCTCGGCATAGGCGCTCGTCGTGCCCGGCACGGTGCGGATGGCCGCCTCGACCCGGCGGGCGACCTCCTCCAGGGCCGTCAGGTCGGTGCCCAGCACCTTCACCCCCACGGGGGTGCGGATGCCGGTGGAGAGCATGTCGATCCGGGCGCGGATCGGCTGCGTCCAGGCGTTCGCCACGCCGGGGAATTGCAGCGCCGCGTCCATCTCGGCCCTGAGGCTCGCCGGCGTCACCCCCGGCCGCCATTCGCCCCTGGGCTTGAGGGTGATGACCGTCTCGAACATCTCCAGGGGCGCCGGATCGGTGGCGGTGCTGGCCCGGCCGGCCTTGCCGTAGACCGAGGCCACCTCCGGGAAGCTCTTGATGATGCGGTCCTGGGTGGCGAGCAACTCGCCGGCCTTCGTCACCGAGAGGCCTGGCAGGGTCGTGGGCATGTAGAGGAGGGTGCCCTCGTCGAGGTCCGGCATGAACTCCGAGCCGAGTTGCCGGGCGGGCCACGCGGTGGCGGCCAGCACCCCGAGCGCCACGAGGAGGGTGAGGCCCCGTGCCCGGAGTACCCCCGCGATCAGCGGGCGATAGGCCCCCACGAGGAGACGGTTGAGCGGGTTGCGCGCCTCGGGGACGATCCGTCCGCGCACGCACAGCACCATCATCGCCGGCACCAGCGTCACCGACAGGATCGCGCCCGCCGCCATCGCGAAGGTTTTCGTGGCGGCGAGCGGCGCGAACAGCCGCCCCTCCTGGGATTCGAGGGTGAAGATCGGCAGGAAGCTCACCGTCACCACGAGGAGCGAGAAGAACAGCGACGGCCCGACCTCGGCCGCTGCCTCGATCAGGACCGCGACCCTCGCACGGCCGGGGGGCGCCCGCTCCAGGTGCTTGTGCGCGTTCTCGATCATGACGATGGCGGCATCCACCATCGCGCCGACGGCGATGGCCACGCCCCCGAGGCTCATGATGTTGGCCCCGAGCCCCGCCGCCCTCATCCCGGCGAACGCCATCAGGATCCCCACCGGCAGCATCACGATCGCCACCAGGGCGCTGCGCAGGTGAAGGAGGAACACGACGCAGACGAGGGAGACGACGAGGCTTTCCTCCAGAAGGGTGTGCCGCAGGGTGGCGATCGCCGCCTCGATCAGCCGGGAGCGGTCGTAGACCGGCACGATCTCCGTGCCGGCGGGGAGGGTGCGGGCGAGTTCGGCGAGCTTGCCCTTCACCCCGTCGATGACGGTCATCGCGTTCGCGCCGAAACGCTGGAGCACGATCCCGCCGGCCACCTCGCCCTCGCCGTTCATCTCGGTGAGGCCGCGCCGCTCGTCCGGCCCGAGTTCGACCCGCGCGACATCGCGCAGCCGCAGCGGCGTCCCGCCCGATGCCTTGAGCACGATGTCCTCGATGTCGGCGAGGCTTTTCAGGTAGCCCCGGCCCCGCACCATGAATTCGGTTTCCGCGAGTTCGACCGTGCGACCGCCCACATCGGCGTTGCTCGCGCGGATCGCGTCGCGGACCCGGTTGAGCGTCAGGCCCTGGGCCCGCAGCCGGTTGGGGTCCACGACGACGTTGTACTGCTTCACGAAGCCGCCGACGCCCGCGACCTCGGCCACGCCTTCGGCCCGGGAGGCGGCGAACCGGATCACCCAATCCTGCAGGGAGCGGAGTTCTGCGAGCGTCCGCTCGCGGGCGACCACGACGTATTGGTAGACCCAGCCCACCCCCGTCGCATCCGGGCCCAGCGTCGGCGTCACCCCCGCCGGGAGGCGGCTCGCCGTGCCGTTGAGATATTCGAGCACCCGCGCGCGGCCCCAATAGGGGTCGGTGCCGTCCTCGAAGATCACGTAGACGAAGGACACCCCGAAGAAGGAGAAGCCCCGCACCACCTTCGCCCTCGGCACCGTCAGCATCGCCGTGGTCAGCGGGAAGGTGACTTGATCCTCCACCACCTGCGGCGCCTGGCCCGGATACTCGGTGTAGACGATGGCCTGCACGTCCGAGAGGTCGGGGATCGCATCCAGGGGCAGGGTCCTGAGGGCCAGGATCCCGGCCATCGCCGCCAGCGCGGCGCCGGTGAGGACCAGGATGAGGTTCCGGGCGGACCAGCCGATGACCCGCGCGATCACGGGTTGCCCCCGGCACTCGTCGCCCGCCGCCCATCCTGCGATGTCGTCTCCTTGGGCGCCGTCAGGGATTGGAGGGCGGCCTTGAGGTTGCTCTCGGCGTCGATCAGGAAGTTCGCGGCTGTGACCACCCTTTCACCCTCCGCCACGCCCGCGCGGATTTCCGTAAAGCCGGCCGCGCGGACACCCGTCGTGACGGTCCCGGGCTCGAAGCGGCCCCCGCCCCGATCGAAGAGGACGATGGATTTCTCCCCCGTCTCGATGATCGCGTCGTCCGGGACGGCGACCACCGGCGCCCCGTCGCCGGTCTCGATCCCGACGTCGGCGTACATGTCGGGGAGGAGC
Organism: Beijerinckiaceae bacterium; assembly: GCA_022702015.1. GTDB lineage: Bacteria > Pseudomonadota > Alphaproteobacteria > Rhizobiales > Beijerinckiaceae > Methylobacterium. Next base: position 3,614 of record JAKONI010000087.1, read on the forward strand.
AACCCATCGGGGTTGGCCAGCTCGATGCGGATCCGCGTAGCCCGGGTCTCCGGGTTCACCTGCGGGTAGACCACCGCCACCGTGCCGGACAGGACCGTGCCCGGCGCGGAGCGCAGCCGCACCGTCACCCGCTGCCCCGGGCGCACCGCCGCGAGGTCGCGCTCGGGCACGTCCGCCAGGACCCAGACCACCGAGATGTCGGCGATCCGGAACAGGGTCTCGCCGGCCGGGGCCTTCATTCCCTCCACCGCGTTGCGCTGCAGGACGATGCCGTCCCGGGGGGAGGACCACGTGATCGCCATGGGCACCCGGCGGGTGCGCTCCATCTCGTCGATCACCCCCGGCGAGACGTTGAGGTTCTGGAGGCGACGGCGGGCGCCGTCGAAGCCGGGGTTGGCGATGAGCTGGGCCGCCGCCGCGTTGATCTCCGGCGAGTAGACCTGCACCAGGGGCTGGCCCCGGCGGATGCGGTCCCCGGTGGTGATGTCTTCCACGCGGTCGATGTAGGCGTCCGAGCGGGTCGCCACGACCGTGACCCGGCGCTCGTCGAGGGCGACGGTGCCGGGCACGCGGACCGGGCGGGACACCGCCCGCCGCTCCGCGAGGGCCGTGCGCACGCCCATCCGCTGCACCCGGCCGGGTGTGACCGTGACGACCGAGCCGTCACTGTCCCCATCCGCATAAACGGGGATGTAATCCATCCCCATGGAGTCCTTCTTCGGCACCGGCGAGGTGTCGGCGAGCCCCATCGGGTTGCGGTAGTAGAGGATCGGCCGGCTCCCGCCCCGGGGCGGCGGGCCCCCCATAGCCATGCCGCTCGCGGTGTCCGTACCGCTGCCCGGCGCATCGGTTTCGTCGGTGGCGAAGCTCACATCCTCGCTCGCCCGCACCGCCCGGAACGCCCGGCCGTCCCCGGTCAGCATCGGGGAGGCCGAGTAGACCGGCTTTCCGTCCGGATCCTGGTAGTAGACCACAGGCCCCGCCGCCGGAGCGGCTGCGCCGCCCGCGACGGGGAGCCGGGCGGCGAGCACCGTTGCCGGTCCGAGCCCTGTCCCCGTCCCGTAGCCGAGGGCGTACGCCGCGAATGCGGCGAGGGCCCCGGCGCACCACGCCGTGCGGCTCATTTGACGGCCTGGAAGACGAGCTTGTCCTCGACCGTGCCGGCCTCGCCCTGGACCTTGGCCCCGAGGGAGAGACGCCAGCCGCCGGCCATCGAGAGCTTGACCTTGAATCGGTAGACCCCCGCCTCGGTCGACGGCACCTGCTCGATCCGCGTGACCATCTCCTCCATGCTGTCCGGGGCCATGTCGAGGCGCTTGGCGAAGATCACGGCATCGGGCACGGCCTTGCCACTGCGGGAATCGACGAGCCGCACGGCGATGACGGCCTCGCCGACCTTCGCCTCCTGCTGTTCGAGCTTGAACTTGTAGTCGCGGATGTCCGCGCGGGCATGGCCCGTCATCGCCGAACCCAGGAGGGCGGCGAGCAGCGCGGCCGGCAGGGCGCGCGCGAAGGAATTCGTGGTCACGGGGGATGTCTCCTGAACGCGATGGGGGGTGCCGGGCGGGCGCGCGTCACCGTGCCGGCGCGGGCGCCGGCGGCATCGGGTTCAGGCTCGGGGGGGCTCGGGTAAGGGGGCCCCGGACAGGCTGGCGAAGGTCGCAAAGTCCGGCCAGGACGGGCTCGTCCGCGTGGACACGGGAACGGGGACGGGGATCGCCGCCGGCGGCAGCGACGCCATGCTGGCCAGGCACAGCGCCATCAGCGGACAATGGCCCGTGCAATCGGGTTTGGGGGCCTTGGGACAGCAGGGCATGTCGTCCATGCCCATCCCGTCCGCGTCCATCCCTTCCCCGGCGGCCTGGATTGTCCCGGCCCCGTGGTCCCGGTCCATTGCCGTGGCCGAAGGCTGGGTCGCCATCGGCGCGTGCAAGCCCAGGGCAGCCGCGGGGGCGGCCACCGGCGTGAGGGCGAGGCTGAAGACCGCCAGGAGCGGCAACAGGCGCCGGAGGGCGAGCCAGAGGGTCACGGGATGCAGGATGACAAATTCTCGGCCAGGGTGGAAGCCCACCCCTGAGCCTCTCATTCCCGATACACCCCATCGACGCCCATGACCGATACCCCACCCATCCCCGAAGCCGCGCGGACCGACGCGGCCCCGGCGGGCTCCCCGGGGGAGGTGTTCCTCGCCTTCCTGAAGCTCGGCCTGACCTCGTTCGGCGGCCCGATCGCCCATCTCGGCTACTTCCGCGAGGAGTGCGTCACCCGCCGCCGGTGGATCTCCGAGCGGGGCTATGCCGACCTTGTGGCGCTCTGCCAGTTCCTGCCGGGGCCGGCCTCCAGCCAAGTCGGCTTCTGCCTCGGGGTGCTGCGAGGGGGCGGCCTCCTCGGGGGGCTTGCCGCCTGGGTGGGATTCACGCTGCCCTCGGCCCTGCTGCTGCTCGGCGTCGCCGCGGGGGCGGGTAGCCTGTCCGGGCCCGTGGCCGGGGGGGTGATCCACGGGCTCAAGCTCGTGGCCGTCGCGGTGGTGGCACAGGCCGTCTGGGGCATGGCCCGGACCCTGACACCGGACCGGCCCCGCGCCGGCATCGCGGTGGCGGCCCTTTGGCTCAGCGTCTTCGTGGCGGGAGCGTTCGGGCAGGTGGGGGCCATCGGGCTCGGGGCGCTCGCCGGGCTCGCCCTCTGCCGCGCCGCGTCGCGGGAGCCGGACGGGCATCTCGCCTTTCCGGTCTCCCGCCGGGCGGGGGCGATCGCCCTCGTCGCCTTCGTCCTGATCCTGGCGCTGCCGCCGCTGCTGGCGCCGGGCCTGTCATCCCCCGCGTTCGCCCTGTTCGAGGCCTTCTCCCACGCCGGGGCCCTGGTCTTCGGCGGGGGGCACGTGGTCCTGCCCCTGCTTCAAGCGGAGGTGGTCGCCCCCGGCTGGGTAAGCCCCGGCGATTTCCTCGCCGGCTACGGGGCGGCGCAGGCGGTGCCGGGCCCGCTCTTCACGGTCGCGGCCTATCTCGGCGCCCTGGCCCGGCCCGCTCCGGGGGGATGGATCGGCGCCGCGATCGCCCTCGTGGCGATCTTCCTGCCGGGATTGCTGCTCGTCTACGGCACGCTGCCCCATTGGGAGGCCATCCGCCGTCGCCCCCTCGCGCAGGCGGCGATGCGGGGGGCCAACGCGGCGGTCGTCGGTCTCCTCGGCGCGGCGCTTTATCAGCCGGTCTGGACGAGCGCGGTGGGCAATTCCCGGGATTTCGCCCTGGCGGTGCTGGCCTTCGTGCTGCTCACGGTGGGACGGGCGCCGCCGTGGATCGTCGTCGTGCTCGCGGTGCTGGGCGGCGTGGGTCTTGCCTCGCCGTGACGGGATCCTCCCCCCGCGCCGCGACCCCCCGGGAACAGCGGGCCGGACGGGGCGTTGCGGCCCCGGCAGGGTGGGGAGAACGGCTTTGGTGGATCATCCGCGGCAGAGGCATCCGTCCACCCTCTGGATCGTGCGCCACGGCGAGAGCGCCGGCAACGTCGCCCGCGACGCCGCCCATGCGGCGGGGGCGGCGCGGATCGATATCGCGGAGCGCGACGTCGACGTACCGTTGAGCCCGCTCGGCGAGCGGCAGGCCCATGCCCTGGGGCTCTGGTTCGCGGGCCTCCCCGAGGGGGAGCGCCCGAACCTCGTCCTCGCCTCGCCCTACCGGCGGGCGGTGGGCACCGCCGGGGCGATCCGCTCGGCCTCCGGCCTCGCGCGGCACACGCCGCCGCTGCTCATAGACGAACGGCTGCGTGAGAAGGAGTTCGGCATCCTCGACCGGCTGACCCGCACCGGCATCGAACAGATGCACCCCGAGCAGGCGGAGCTGCGCCGTGATCTTGGTAAGTTCTACCATCGTCCCCCAGGCGGCGAGAGCTGGTGCGACGTGATCCTGCGCCTGCGCAGCGCCTTCGACACGATCGGTCTGCATCACGGCGGCAAGCGCATCATGATCGTGGCCCATCAGGTCGTGGTGCTGTGCCTCCGCTATTTGCTGGAGGACATGACCGAGGAGGAGATCCTGCGGATCGATGCAGAGGCCGACGTCGCCAATTGCGGCGTCACCGAATACACCTTCTCGCCCGATATCCGGCCGGGGGGCGGGCTGTCCCTCGTTCGCTACAACTTCGTCGCACCACTTGAGTCCCGGGGCACCCCCGTTACTTCCGAACAGGACGTCAACGACGCGACGTCCTGAAATCCAGCGCCAGCGGCTGCCGGGGTGAGAAGACGAGGGCTGCCGTGGTTCCCGTGACCGAACATCTGCTACGCGGCATCGGGTTGCCGAAGCCCGAGGGCGACAGCAAGGACGGGCGGGGGCGGGTCCTCGTCGTCGCCGGCTGCACCCAACTCCCCGGCGCGGTGCTGCTGGCGGCCACCGCCGCGATGCGTGTCGGCGCCGGCAAGCTTCAGATCGCCGTCTGCCGCGACCTCGCGATTCCCATCGGCATCGCGGTTCCCGAAGCGCTGGTGGTCGGCCTACCGCAAACCCCCGATGGCGGAATCAGCTTCGCCTGCGCCGAGGACCTCACCTCGCGCGCCCAGCGGAGCGACGCAATCCTCATCGGCCCCGGCATGGTCGAGGACGGGGAGGGCGAGCGGGTCACGGCGGCCCTGGTCCGGGGCGCGGCCGAGGCGGCGGTGATCCTGGACGCGGGCGCCCTCGGCGCGCTGAAGGCCGAGCCGGACCTCGCGCGCGACCGGGCCAAGCCCCTCGTCATCACCCCCCATGCCGGGGAGATGGCGCAACTCCTCGGCCGATCGCGGGAGGCGATCGAGGCCGATCCCCTCGCCGCCGCCCGCGATGCCACGGACCGGTTCGGCACGGTGACCGTGATGAAGGGGGGCCAGACCCATGTCGTCGCCCCCGGCGGGGAGGCGTGGTGCTACGACGGGGGCCATGTCGGGCTGGCGACCTCGGGGTCCGGCGATACCCTGGCGGGGCTGATCGTCGGGCTGCTGGCGCGGGGCGGAAGGCCCGACGAGGCCGCGTTGTGGAGCGTCTACGCCCACGGCGAATCCGGCCGTCGCCTCGCCCGGCGCTATGGTGGGATCGGTTTCCTCGCCCGGGAGATCCCGGATCAGATCCCCTGCATCCTCGCCGAGGTGTCGGCGTAGGGACCTGAAGCCGTCGCCCGCCGACGCGGCTCCGACCCTGGTCGGATGGGATCTACGCGACCACTATCGGCTCATGCTTGTGGCCGCCGGTGACGTTCGATCCATCGTTCGCCCCCGAATTGTACGGGTTCACCTCGGTGCGCTGGTCGCGCGGCGGGTCGGGGTACTCCGTCAGGGGCCGCCACGGCGTCGGGGCGACACCCATCCGGAGGGCGCTCGGCAGGCGGAACAGCCACGCCGCGAGCAGCATGTAGGGGACGATGAAGAAGGCGAAGGCAGCCAGACCCATGACGGACTCCCGGGCGGGGTGAAACTTGCACAACGCGGTCGCCGCCCCACATGATCCGCCGGGCTGCCCGCCCCGATGCGACGCGGCCCATGGCGCGGAACACGAGAGGTGCGAGGGGGTGGATCGCGCCGACTGGACTCGGTAATGATGCCCACCCGTTAAGTTCGGCGCCGGACGGGATGGCCCATCGCCGGCGAGGATGGCAAACCGTATTCTGCCGTTGGACGTGAGGAAGCGTTGATGACCGCATCGCCCCTGCGATGGGGTGAACGCGGCCAGGGCCGTTCCACAGGCGGCCGAGCGATGGTCCATCGCAGGTTGAGGGATGTTGCTAAGCACCGATCACGAGAATCCGCCCAACCCCGCGTTCTGCCGGGCGACCCGCCTGCTGGCGGGCGCGCAGACCGTGGCGGACATCGTGGCGTGCCTGCGCAACCACGCCCGGGCGATCATCGGGTCGGACGGGATCGCCGTGATCCTCCGGGACGGACAGATTTGCCACTACGTCGCCGAGGATGCCATCGAACCTCTCTGGCGCGGGCAGCGGTTCCCCATGAGTGCCTGCGTCTCCGGCTGGGCGATGCTGAACAACCGCTCGGTCGTCATCCCGGATCTGGAGAGCGACCCGCGCGTGCCGTTGGAATCCTACGCCCGCACCTCGATGCGCACCCTCGCCATCGTTCCCATGGGCACGCCCGAGCCGGTGGCCGCCCTCGGGGCCTATTGGTGCGCCTTCGTCGAGCCCGACGACGCCACCATCGGCCTGCTCGAAGACCTGGCGCGGATCGCCACCACGGCCTTCGCCCGGGTGGCCGCCCACACGACGGCATCGGCAACCGTCGATTGAAGTCTGTCGCCGGAGCGCCCGACATGCGCTGGACGGCGGGAGGCCGATGCGCGTAGGGGTGCCAAGAGACGGTACGCCGTCGCCCCACCCCTCGGACGAGGTTTCGCCCGCCCCGCGAGCGGGACCGGCTCCGGGGCTCGCCACCGCCGTTCCCCAAGGCACCGCCGGATGATCGACCTGTCCCTCGAAGCTGCCCGCACCCTCGTGGGCGCCGCCCTGCGCACCGCCCGCGAGCGCGGGCTTAAGCCCATGGCCGTGGTGGTCTACGATGCCCGGGGCGCGCTGAAATGCGTCGAGGTGGAGGACGGGACGTCCCTGCGCCGGGCCGAGATCGCCTCCGGCAAGGCGAACGGAGCCCTGGCACTGGGCCTCGGCTCGCGGGCGATCCAGACCCGCGCGGAGGCGCAGCCCTACTTCGTGTCCGCCGTGGCCCATGTGGCCGGGCCGGCTGCCCTCGTGCCGGTGGCGGGCGGAGTCCTGATCCGCTCGCAGGAGGGCCGGCTCCTTGGGGCGGTGGGCATCTCCGGCGACACGTCGGACAACGACGAGATCTGCGCCGTCGCCGGCATCGAGGCGGCCAAGCTGGTGGCCGAGACCGGCGCGTGAGCCCGATCCGGCGCCGCGACTGGCTCGCCGGGGCCGGGGCCTTCGCCCTGGCCGCTCCGGTTCGGGCCGGCGAGGCGCCGCTCTACCGGCGCGGCAACGATGCCGACCCGGAAACCCTCGATCCGCACAAATCCTCCACCGTCGCGGAGGCGCATCTGCTCCGCGACCTGTGCGACGGCCTGCTGACCTACGACAACCACGGGTCCATCGTCCCCGGCGCCGCGCAGAGCTGGACGCTGTCGCCGGATGGCCTGACCTACCGCTTCGCCCTGCATCCCGCCGGCCGCTGGTCCAACGGGGAGGACGTCACGGCGGCGGATTTCGTGTTCTCCCTGCGGCGGATCATGGATCCCGCCACGGGGGCGAAATACGCCGAGATCCTGTTTCCGATCGCCAACGCGCGGGCCGTCAACGAGGGCAAGGCGCCGGTGGAGACGCTGGGGGTGTCCGCCCCTGACCCGGCCACGGTGGAGATCCGGCTGGCGGAATCGACACCCTATTTCCTCGAACTCCTCACCCATCAGACCGCCGCGCCGGTGCACCGCCCGTCGCTGGAACGCTACGGCGAGGCCTTCACCCGGCCGGGCTACCTCGTCACCAACGGTCCCTACCGCCTCGCCGACCGGGTTCCGGGCGACCGCATCCTCCTGGAGGCGAACCCGCATCACCCGGAGGCCGGATCCTTCGCGATCCGCCAGGTCGCCTTCCTGCCGACCCCGGACCTGTCGGGGGCCGTCCGCCGTTATGCCGCCGGGGAAATCGACTCCCTGTCGGACCTGCCCGGCGACCAGATGGCGGCCCTGCGGGCGCGGTTCGGGGCGCAGATCGTGCTCGGCCCCGGCCTCGGCCTCGCGGCGCTGGCCGTGAACACCCGCAAGGCGCCCTTCTCGGACGTGCGGGTGCGCCGGGCTCTCTCCCTGGTGATCGACCGGGAGTACCTCGCCCAGGCCCTCTACGGCGACACCATGAGCCCGGCCTATTCCCTCTGCCCCGCCGGGCTCGACAACTACCGCGACCCGCCCGAGGCGGAGGGCCATGCGGGCCTGCCCATCGACCACGAGGAGGAGGCGCGCGGCCTGCTGGCGGCGGCGGGGTTCGGGCCGCAGAACCGCCTGCGCGTCGAGTATCGCTTCAACATGAGCGACAACAACCGCAACACGGCGGTGGCGCTGGCGGAGATGTGGCGCGACCTCGGGATCGAGACGCGCTTCGTCTATACCGACGCCAAGACGCACTTCGCCTATCTTCGGGACGGCGGCGATTTCGACATCGCGCGGATGTCCTGGATCGCGGATTATTCCGATCCGCAGAACTTCCTGTTCCTGTTGAAGACCGGCAACGACGGCTTCAACGCCGGGCATTGGTCGAACTCGCGCTACGACGCTTTGCTCGACGAGGGCGCGCGGGAGCACGACCTCGCCCGGCGGGCCGACCTGCTTCACCAGGCCGAGGCCATCGCCCTGCGGGAACTGCCCTGGATCCCGCTGATGCACTACCGGAACAAGGCGTTGATCGCGCCGCGCCTGCGGGGCTTCCATCCGAACCTGCGCAACGCGGCCCCGACCCGGTATCTCAGGCTCGGAGCATGATCGGCCTCGTCCTGCGCCGCCTCGCCCAGGGCGTCCCGACGCTCCTGGCGGTCGTCGCGGTGAGCTTCTTCATGATGCGCCTCGCCCCCGGCGGCCCCTTCGATCTGGAGCGGCCCCTCTCGCCGGCTGCCATGGAGAACCTGCGGCGGGTCTACGGTCTGAACCAACCCCTGATCGTCCAGTTCGGGGGCTACCTCGGCGCCCTGGCGCGGGGGGATCTCGGCCCCTCTTTCTCGTTCCAGGACATGACCGTCGCCGGGCTGATCCGGCAGGGGTTGCCTGTCTCGGCGACGTTGGGGGGCCTGGCTCTGCTCCTCGCGACGGTTCTCGGCGTCGGTCTCGGAACCCTGGCCGCCCTGCGACGGGGCGGCCCCGCCGACCGCGTGATCGGCCTCGGGGCTGCGCTGTCCCTCTCGCTTCCGAGCTTCGTCGTGGCGCCGCTCTTCCAGATCGCCTTCGGGCTGACCCTCCGCTGGCTTCCCCTGAGCGGCTGGGACGGCGGATCGCCGGGGCACCTGATCCTGCCCGTGGCCACCCTCGCGCTGCCCCAGGTGGGGGCGCTGGCACGCCTGACCCGTGCGTCGCTCGGGGAGGCCTTGCGCACCCAGCCGGTGCGGACCATGCGCAGCTTCGGCCTGCCCCCCTTCCGTGTGACGCGCCACGCGCTGCGCGGGGCGCTGCTGCCGGTGGTCGCCTATCTCGGGCCGCTGGCCGCCGCGTTGCTGACCGGCTCGGTGGTGGTCGAGACGATCTTCGGGCTCCCCGGCATCGGCCGCTACTTCGTCGAGGGGGCACTGAACCGCGACTATACCCTCGTGATGGGTGTCGTGCTGGTGGTGGCCGCCTTCGTGATCGTCCTCAACCTCGCCGCCGACCTTGCCTGCGCGTGGCTCGACCCGCGCCTGCGGGTGGCGCCTTGAGGGATGGGGCGGGGCCGACCCGGCGCGCGCTCGCCCGCCTTCTGCGACAGCGGGGGGCGATGGCGGCCCTGGCCGTGCTCGGGCTGGTGGCACTCGCCTGCCTCGTGGGCCCCCTGCTGATCGCCCAGGAGCCGGACCGGTTCTTCCCCGATCTCCGGCAGCTTCCCGCAGGCCTGACGGCCCAGCCCGATGCCGACCATCTGGGCCCGGCCCTGGAGCGGATCGCCTTCCGCATCCGCGCCAGGGTCGCGCAGACGGACCGGACGGGTGACAGCCTGCGCCTCGTGCTGGCCTCGGACCGGCCGATCGAGCCGCGGGGCCTCGTCTATCTCCCCCGGTCCGACCTGTTCGGCCCCGCGACGGTCGTCGCCACGGAGGAGGGCGGGCGCCGCCTCGTCCTCGACGTACCGGTCCGGCGCCTGCGCTTCCCCCTCGGTACGGACATCCACGGGCGCGATCTTTTGGCGAGAAGCCTCGTCGCCGGGCGGATCTCCCTCGCCGTGGGGCTCACCGCGACCTTCGTCGCCCTCGTCATCGGCGTCGCCTACGGGGCCACCGCCGGCTTCCTCGGCGGGGCCATCGACGCCGCGATGATGCGGGTGGTCGATGCCCTCTACGCGCTGCCCTTCGTGTTCTTCGTCATCCTGCTCCTGGTGTTCTTCCGGGCGAGCCTCGGGCTGATGCTGCTCGCCATCGCCGCCGTGGAATGGCTCGACATGGCGCGGATCGTCCGGGCGCAGACCCTGAGCCTCCGGGAGCGGGATTTCGTCCGCGCCGCCCGGGCCCTCGGGCTCACCACCCCGGCCATCCTCGCCCGCCACATCGTGCCGAACGCCCTCGGGCCCATCGCCGTGGCGGCGACGCTCCTCGTGCCGCAGGTGATCCTGTTGGAGAGCTTCCTCTCGTTCCTTGGCCTCGGGGTGCAGGAGCCGCAGACGAGCTGGGGCGTGCTGATCGCCGAGGGCGCCCGCGCCATCGAGACGGCGCCGCACATGCTCGCGGCGCCGGCCGTGTTCCTCGTCGCCACCCTGGTGGCCCTCAACTTGTTCGGCGACGCGATGGCGGATGCCCTCGATCCCCGCTCCGATTGATCGGCCTCAGAGCTGACGGATCGGCGCCCCGTCGAGCCACGCCTGAATGTCCTCGACGGCCTGGGTGAAGAACCGGCGGTAATTCGCCTGGGAGACGTAGCCGAGATGCGGCATCGCCAGCACGTTCGGCAGGCGGCGGAACGGGCTGTCGGCGGGCAGGGGCTCCGTCTCGAATACGTCAAGGCCGGCCCCGGCGATCCGGCCCTCGGACAGCGCCGACAGAAGCGCCGCCTGATCCACGAGGCCCGCCCGGGAGGTGTTGATGAGGAACGCCCCGGGCTTCATCCGCGAAAGCTCGGCCTGCCCGACGATGCCCCGCGTGCGGTCCCCGAGCACGAGGTGCAGGGTGAGGAAATCAGCCGCCTCGCACAGGGCCTCCTTGGAGGGGGCGAGGCTCGCGCCCTCCTCGGCGGCGCGCTCGGCCGTGAGGTTCTGGCTCCAGGCCTGGACCTCCATGCCGAAGGCCCGCCCGACCCGCGCCACCCGCGCTCCGATCTTGCCGAGGCCCATCACCCCCAGCGTCGCCCCGGCGAGGTCGGTACCGATGGTGGTCTGCCAGAGGCCGCCCCGCAGGTTCGCCGTCTCGGTGGGGAGGTGGCGCGCGAGGCCGAGGATCAGCGCCCAGGTCAACTCCACGGGCGGTGTCGGGCTCGACTCGGTGCCGCAGACCGTCACGCCCCGTGCCCGCGCGGCCGCGACGTCGATGGCGGCGTTGCGCGGGCCGCTCGTCACCAGGAGCTTCAGGTTGGGCAACCGGGCAAGGAGGTCCGCCGGGAAGGGCGTCCGCTCCCGCATGATCACCAGGATCTCCGCCCCGGCGATCCGCGCCACGAGGTCCTCCCGGGCCGGGATGTAGTCCGTGATGGACGAGACCGCGACGCGGTCTGACAGCCTTCCCCAATCGGCGAAGCCGAGGGCCGCGTCCTGATAATCGTCGAGAATCAGGCAGGTCGTCATGGGTGTGTCCTTCGTGGCGTGGGCTGAGGCATCCGCAGGTACGTCCGCGCCCCGCTTGCCGGAATCTTTGGAGAAGGCATCCCACCCTCACCCTCATCTCGAGATGTCCGGCTTGCCGGGCCTCGAAGGAGGGCTTCGGATGGCGTCGCGATCCCTGGCAGCTTCCTTCGAGGCGGCTCCCCCGCGCCTCCGGGACGACGTGGGGCGTGGGGCGTGGGATGAAGCACGATGACCGAAAGGTGCAACGATAGCCGCACGCCGGGCGAGGGGGGCTCCCGGCACGCGAGATGCCATCCCTCCGAAAGGTTATCGAAGGTGAGAATGCCGAAGGCCGCCTTAGGGTTCGCCCCTCGCGAGGGCCGCGAAGGCCAGGGCCACCGCGGCGGCCCCCGGATCCTGCACCCCCGCGAGGTCGCCGGCGCCGAGGTAGCTCGAACGCCCCGTGGCCGCCCGGCTCATCCCGGCGGTGGCCTCGGCGCCCCGTCGCGCCGCCTCGGCCGCCCGCCCGATATCGCCTGTCCTCAAGGCTTCCACGGCGGGGATCAGGGCATCGAGCAACGTCCGGTCGCCGGGGCCCGCGCCGCCATGGGTCCGCACCCGCGCCACCCCCTCGGACAGGGCATCCGCCCAGTCCCGCCCCGTCGCGAGGGCGCCCGCCGCCGCCGCGAAGAAGATCGAGGCCAGCACCCCGCTCGATCCGCCGGCCGCCCGGCCGATCCGTTCCGCCAGGGCCCTGGCGAGCGCCGGCGGGTCGGCCTGGGGCAGGCGGTCGAGTTCCGCCAGGACGCTGCGGGCCGCCCCCGCGAAGGTCGTGCCGGTATCCCCGTCCCCAACGCGGGCATCGAGGGCGTTGAGGTCGGCTTCACCCTCGGCCAGCGCGCTCGCCACCGCGCTGATCCGCCGGGCGACCCGCTCGTCCCGCGATGGCGTGAAGGTCTCCCCGCGCAGACCCTCGGCCAGGGGGCGCACCACGGGCGGGGCGAGCCGTACGGCCTGGGGCCAGGCGGGCACCCCGGTGGGGGCGAGGAGCGCCTTCTCCAGCGTGTCGTCGAGGGGCAAGACGGAGAGCGACGCCCCGTGCATGTCGAGGGCGGTCATCGCGGGGGACGGCCCGAGGAGCAGGCGGACCCGGCGGCCGAGATCGGTGGCCAGCACCGCCCGGGTCAGGACGTGCATTTCCAAAGCCGTCGTCGCGCCGAGGTTGTTGACGAGGAGCGCGAGGTCCCCCGCCTCCGGCAGCGAACCGCTCAGCCGTCCGGCCATGATGCGGGCGAGTTCGGAGGCCTCCGGCAGGGCGAGACGCTCGGCGCCGGGCTCACCGTGGATGCCGAGGCCGAGTTCGGCGGCGCCCTCCGCCATGCGCTCCGCCCGGCGGGAGCCGGGGATCGTCGCGGTCGAGACCGCGATTCCCAGGGACTTCGCGGCGCCGGCAGCCCGCCGGGCGATCCCGGCGACCTCCGCGAGGCTCCCCCCGGCGGTGGCGGCATGACCCGCGACCTTGTGCACGAACAGGGTCCCGGCGATGCCCCGGGGCTGCGGGACGCCGGGCAGCGCCACGTCGTCGGAGACGATCACCGTCTCGACGGACAGGCCGAGCCCCCTCGCGCGCTCCGCCGCGAGGCCGAAATTCAAACGGTCGCCGGCATAGTTCTTCACGACGAGGAGGCAGCCGGCCGGTCCCGTCACCGCGAGGATGCCGGCGAGCACCGCATCGACGGAGGGCGAGGCGAAGACATCGCCGCAGACCGCCGCGTCGAGGAGCCCGGATCCCACGAAGCCCGCATGGGCCGGCTCGTGCCCCGATCCCCCACCCGACACCACCGCCACCCGCGCCGCGTCCCGTTCCGCCCGAAGCACCACGCGGATGTCGGGGTAGCCGTCGAGGCGGGCCAGCCGCCCGCCGCTCGCCGCCAGCAACCCGTCGATGGCCTCCGTCACGAGCGTGTCCCGCCCGCCCATGAAATGGCTGAATGACCCCGCCATGCCCCCGTCTCCCGGTCGGCCGCGATTCCGCCGGCGGCCGTCGCGCGCGACCTTTGCCAATTCCGCCCCGGCTGACAACGCCCTCGCGGCTGACAGGCGGGCCCCGTCCGCCGCGCCATCGCGGGTTCTCCGTTGACACCACCTTGGCCGCGTCTATCGATGACGTCGCATACAAAATCCGCGGGGTTCACCCACGGACCGTGAGGAAATGCCGGGCCCCAAGGCCCCGACCGGGAAGGCTTACGCCATGCGTCTCACCCGCCGCCGTCTGTTGTCGGCCGGTTCCACCGCGCTCATCGCTGGAGTGGCCGCGCCCCACGTCGCCCGCGCCCAGAAGGCCGATTTCACCTACAAGTACGCCAACAACCTCCCCGACACGCACCCGATGAACGTGCGCGCCCGGGAGATGGCTGACGCCCTGCGCACCGAGAGCGGCGGGCGGTTCGACCTGAAGATCTTCCCGACGAGCCAGCTCGGCTCGGACACGGATACGCTGTCGCAACTGCGGAACGGCGGCGTCGAGTTCTTCACCCTCTCGCCGCTCATCCTGTCGACCCTGGTGCCGAACGCCTCCATCAACGGCATCGGCTACGCCTTCTCGGATTACGACAAGGTCTGGGCGGCGATGGACGGGGAACTCGGCGCCTGGGTGCGCGGGCACATCGCCAAGGCGAACCTCATCGCCATGGATAAGATCTGGGACAACGGCTACCGCCAGACGACCTCCTCGACCCGGCCGATCACCGGCCCGGACGACCTGAAGAACTTCAAGATCCGCGTCCCCCCGTCGCCCCTCTGGACCTCGATGTTCAAGGCCTTCGACGCGGCGCCGACGACGATCAATCTCAACGAGTGCTACTCGGCCCTCCAGACGAAGATCGTCGAAGGACAGGAGAATCCCCTGGCGGTCATCTCCACGACGAAGTTCTGGGAGGTGCAGAAGTACTGCTCCCTCACCAACCACATGTGGGACGGCTACTGGTTCCTCGCGAACCGCCGGGCCTTCGAGCGGCTGCCCCCGGACCTGCGGGAAATGGTGGCCAAGCACATCAACGCCGCCGGCATAAAGGAGCGCGACGACGTCGCCAAGCTCAACGCCAGCCTCCAGACCGAACTGACCAAGAACGGCATGGTCTTCAACAAGCCGGATCCCGATCCCTTCCGTGACAAGCTGCGCAAGGCAGGGTTCTACTCCGAGTGGAAGGGTCGCTACGGCGAGGAGGGCTGGTCCATCCTCGAGAAGTATACCGGGAAGCTCGCCTGATGGCGGGGGCGGCGCCGCGCGGAGGGGTCGCCCCCTGCACGCGGCGTGTGATGAACCTCGCCCATGTCCTGCGCAAGAACGCCCGGCGCCAGGGCGATGCCCCCGGCCTCGTCCAGGGCGAGCGGCGCTGGACATGGGCCGAGCTCGACACCCGGGTCGACGCCATGGTCGCGGCACTGGCGGCCCGGGGCGTGGTGAAGGGCGATCGGGTGCTGGTGCAGTCGCGGAACTGCCATCAGCTCTTCGAGTCGATGTTCGTCTGCTTCCGCCTCGGCGCCGTCTGGGTGCCCACCAACTACCGGCAGACGCCCGCCGAGGTCGCCTACCTCGCCGGGGCGAGCGGCGCCCGCGCCCTGATCTGCGGCGGCCTCTTCCCCGACCACGCGGCGGCGATCCGGGCCGCGAGCCCGGACCTCGACGTGGTGGTGGAGATCGACGGCTCGACCTTCGGCGAGGATTATGACGGCCTCGTCGCCGCCCACCGGGGGCAGGCCGCGCCGGTGGCGGCGGTGGAGCACGACGACCCGTGCTGGTTCTTCTTCACCTCGGGGACGACGGGCCGGCCCAAGGCGGCGGTGCTGACCCACGGGCAGATGGCCTTCGTCATCACCAACCACCTCTGCGACCTGATGCCGGGCACGACCGAGGCGGATGCCTCCCTCGTCGTGGCGCCCCTGTCCCACGGGGCCGGCATCCATCAGCTCGCGCAGGTCGCCGCCGGGGCCACCACCGTGCTCACCGGGGGCGAACGCCTCGACCCGGAGGAGGTCTGGTCCCTCGTCGCCCGGTGGCGGGTCTCCAACATGTTCACGGTGCCCACCATCGTGAAGATCCTCACCGAGCACCCGGCGGTGGACCGCCACGACCATTCGAGCCTGCGCCACGTCATCTATGCCGGCGCGCCCATGTACCGGGAGGACCAGAAGCGCGCCCTGAAGGCGCTCGGGCCGGTGCTGGTGCAGTATTTCGGCCTCGGCGAGGTGACGGGCAACATCACCGTGTTGCCCCCCCGGCTCCATGCGGCCGAGGACGGGCCCGGCGTGAAGGTCGGCACCTGCGGCCTGGAGCGGACGGGGATGCAGGTCGATATCCAGGACCCGGAGGGCCGCTCCCTCGCCCCCGGCGAGACCGGTGAGATCTGCGTCTGCGGTCCAGCGGTCTTCGCGGGATACTACGACAACCCGAAGGCCAACGAGGCCGCCTTCCGTGACGGCTGGTTCCGCACCGGCGACCTCGGCCACCTCGACCCGCAAGGGTTCCTGTTCATCACCGGCCGCGCTTCGGACATGTACATCTCCGGCGGCTCGAACGTGTATCCCCGGGAGACCGAGGAGAAGCTCCTCAAGCACCCGTCCATCGCCGAGGTGGCGATCCTCGGCGTACCGGACGCGACCTGGGGTGAGGTCGGCGTCGCCGTCTGCGTCGCGCGGCTGGGTGAAACGGTGGACGAGGCTGCGCTGATCGCATGGCTCTCCGCCGAGGTGGCGCGCTACAAGCTGCCGAAGCGAATCTTCTTCTGGGACGAGTTGCCGAAATCGGGCTACGGCAAGATCACCAAGCGGGCGATCCGCGAGGGGCTGGAGGCCAGGGGCAGCCTGCCCCTGGCCCACCGGCATTGAGGACGGGACCCGGTGTCCGCCTCGCCACGATGGCGTCGCGGCGCCCACGATGACGGCGTGAGGCCGCAGACCACGAGACAGGACATTCCGGGCCGATGGATCCGCTGACGCTCTCCGTTGACCACATCCTCCCCGTCGATGGCTGCCGGGGCGCCCTCGTCGGCCGGGTCTGGAGACCCGATGCCGGGGGGCCGAGCGTCGTCGCCCTGCGTCCGGGCCCGGATGGCGCGGCGCGGGTGATCGACATCACCGCCGCCCACTCCACCGTCAGCGAGCTGTGCGAGGAGGGGAACCCCGCCGGGTCCCTGCGCGCCGCGGACGGAGAGGATCTCGGGCCGCTGGCTCCGATCCTCGCGAACACGCCCCCGGACGGGCGCGACCCGTCCCGCCCCTGGCTGCTGGCGTCGGTGGACCTTCAGGCGATCAAGGCGGCGGGGGTCACCTTCGCCACGTCGATGCTGGAGCGGGTGATCGAGGAGCGGGCGCGGGGGGATCTCATGGCCGCCGCCGCCATCCGCGCGGAGGTAGAGCGTCTCGTGGGCAACGACCTGCGCAAGCTCAAGCCCGGCTCGCCGGAGGCGATGGCCCTCAAGGCGGTGCTGGTGGCCCAGGGGGCGTGGAGCCAATACCTCGA
>JAKONI010000117.1 GCA_022702015.1 Beijerinckiaceae bacterium
GGGCCTGCACCGGATCGAGTCGGGCGGCGCGCCACGAGGGATACAGGGTCGCGATGAGCGACAGGGCGATGGAGGTGACGACCACCACGGTGATTTCCCGGGTGTTCATCTCGGCGGGAATCTCGGCCAGGAACCGCACGGTCGGGTCCCAGGCGGAGGGAAACAGCACCCGCTGGATCGGCTTGATATTGAGGGTGATGAGGATGCCGAGGCCGAGGCCGCTCAGGGTTCCGACAATGCCGATGAGGGCGCCGTTGATGAGGAACACCCGCATGATCGTGCCGGGGGTCGCCCCCATGGTGCGCAGGATGGCGATGTCGCTCGACTTGTCGCGCACGAGCAGGATGAGGCCCGAGACGATGTTGAGGGTCGCCACCACCACGATGAGGCTGAGGATGAGGAACATCACGTTCCGCTCCACCTCCAGGGCGCCGAAGAAGGTGCGGTTGCGCTGGCGCCAGTCGGTGAGCAGCACCGGGCGCTCGGCCGCCATCTCGAGGTCGGGCCGCATGGCCGCCACGCCGTCGGCATTGTCGAGGTAGACCTCGATGAGGCTGACGTCGGCGTCGCGGTTGAAGAAGGCCTGGGATTCGGCCAGGGGCATGAACACGAAGGTGGCGTCGAACTCGGTCATGCCGATCTCGAACACCGCCTTGACCGTGTAGGACTTCGTGCGCGGTGCCGTACCGAACGGCGTGGTGGCGCCCTTCGGCGTGGAGAGGGTGATGTTGTCGCCGGCCTGGAGGCCCAGCGCTTCCGCCAGGCGCCGGCCGATGGCGACGCCGGTCCCGTCCTCGAAGCCTTCCAGGGTGCCGCCGCGAATGTTCTTGGCAATGCTGCCGATCTTGTCGAGGTCGCCGGCCCGGATGCCGCGCACGAGCACGCCGCTGCCGCCATAGGGCGAGGAGGCGAAGGCCTGGCCCTCGACCAGGGGAATCGCGGCCCGGACCCCGGCGACCTTCGCGAGACGGTCGGACAGGTCCTCGAAATCGGTGAACAGGCGATCGATGGGCGTGACGAAGACGTGGCCGTTGATGCCGACGATCTTCGACAGCAGCTCCGTGCGAAACCCGTTCATCACGGACAGGACGATGATGAGGGTGGCGACGCCGAGCGCGATGCCGAGGACGGAGAAGAACGCCACCACCGAAACGCCGCCGCCGCGCCGTCGGGCGCGCAGGTAGCGCCCGGCCAGAATCCATTCGAAGCCGGCGAAAGGCGGCGTGCCGCCGCCCTTGAACAGGCCCCGCACGCCCTTCAGCCGATCCATCACCGCCGCCGCCATGGCGGGCTCAGGTCCGCTTCAGGCGGGCGAGGAGGTCGATGGGCGCGATGGTCTCGCGCTCGCCACCGGCCCGGCGCTTGATCTCGACCTTGCCCTCGGCCAACCCGCGCGGGCCGACGATAACCTGCCAGGGCAGGCCGATGAGGTCGGCGGTGGCGAACTTGGCACCCGGGCGCTCGTCGCGGTCGTCGTACAGCACCGTGAGTCCGGCGGCCTCCAGGGTGCCCTGGATCTCGGTGCAGGCGGCGTCGGTCCCCGCATCCCCGGTCTTGAGGTTGATGAGCGCCACGTCGAAGGGCGCGACGGAATCCGGCCAGATGATCCCGGCCTCGTCGTGCGAAGCCTCGATGATCGCCGCCACGAGCCGGCTCGGGCCGATGCCGTAGGAGCCCATATGGACTGGCCGATCGACGCCGTCCGGACCGGTCACCCTGGCACCCATGGGCTCGGAATACTTGGTGCCGAAATAGAAGATGTGCCCGACCTCGATGCCGCGCGCGGCCATCTGGTTGTCCTGCGGCACCTCGGCGAAGGCCGCCGGCTCGTGCATCTCGGAGGTCGCGGCGTAGTGCGAGGTCCAGCGATCGACGGTGCCCTGGAGGCCGGCGACATCCTCGAAATCGGTGGTGACCGGCGGGGTCTCGAAATCGAGATACTGCCGGTCGCAGTACACCTCGCTCTCGCCGGTCTGCGCCAGGATGATGAACTCGTGGCTGAGATCGCCGCCGATGGGGCCGGTATCGGCGCGCATGGGGATGGCCTTCAGGCCGAGGCCCGCGAAGGTGCGCAGATAGGCCACGAACATGCGGTTGTAGGCGTGGCGCGCCGCCGCCTGGTCGATGTCGAACGAGTCGGCGTCCTTCATCAGAAACTCGCGCGAGCGCATGGTGCCGAAGCGCGGGCGCACCTCGTCCCGGAACTTCCAGGAGATCTGGTAGAGGTTCTTGGGCAGGTCCTTGTAGGAGCGCACGCTCGCCCGGAAGATCTCCGTCACCATCTCCTCGGCGGTGGGGCCGTAGAGCATCTCGCGCTCGTGCCGGTCCTTCAGGCGCAGCATCTCCTTGCCGTAGGCGTCGTAGCGGCCCGATTCCCGCCACAGCTCCGCCGACTGCACGGTGGGCATCAGGATCTCGATAGCCCCGGCCCGGTCCTGCTCCCGGCGGATCACGTCGCAGACCTTGTTCAGCACCCGCAGGCCGAGCGGCAGCCACGCATAGATGCCGGCCGCCTCCTGCCTCACCAGCCCGGCGCGCAGCATCAGACGGTGGGAGACGATGTCGGCTTCCTTGGGCGTCTCGCGCAAGGTCGGCAGGAAATAACGGGAGAGACGCATGATCGTTCTGGACGGAGCCTCGCGGGCTCAGGCGCCCGGCAGGGGGGCACACAACACATCACTGTGGCAAAATACAAGCGCCCGCCTACAACGCTACCGGGTAAACGCCCCGCCCGTGCCGCGGGGTTGCGTCCGAGACGGCCGTTCCCCCGGGTTGGCGAAAAAGCGCAGAAACTTTCGTCCGACCCGGTGACAGCACGCATTCTTGTTCCTATAAGCGTGCCGCGATGTTTGCGACGCCCGGAAGGGCCGGCGCAGGGTCCGAGTCTCGGGAGGAAAAACCGGCCACCACGCAGTCAATGCGTCGGGTAAACCAAGGCCGAAAACGTGACGCTTCAAAAGCAAGGCCTCTCAGGCCTTGCTTTTTTGTTTGCACCGCACCCGCGACGAGCGGGGTATCAGCCGCCCGACGTCTCCACGAGCTCGCGGGTCCAGCACGAGGCGGAGATCCGCGCGCCCTTCTCCGTGGAGAAGGCGTAGGGGGAGTGGCGCAGCGCCGTGCCGTCAGGCCCGCGGATCACCCACCGGAAGCTCGGCGAGAGCCCCGCGCAGGGGACGATTTCGACGGTGTGGGTGCGGTCGCTTTCGATCTGCATGCGGAACTAACGTTCGCGGCCGCAAAATCTTTCCGCGGAAAACAACGGAGGCCCGGGATCGATGTGGCCGGGAAGCCACAGGCGGCATCCGATCGTTCCGCCAAGGATAAGCTGCCACACTCTGCCCGAACGCCGCCTTCATGACGGATCCCGACATGCAGACAGGAGCGGCGGAGCCCATGAACAAGCGCAGCCAGGCGGAGGATGCCAAGGTCGTGGCCTTTCCGGCCCGCATTGCCCAGGCGGTGGCCGACGAGGGCGTCGCCTCGGTGATCGAGGTGCTGCAGGATCAGCTCGCCCTGGCGCGGGAAGGCAAGCTCCGCTCGGTGGCGGTGGTCTCGGTCTCCGCCGACGGCGAGGCGATCGGGACGCAATGGTCCTGCCGCAAGGGCGACCTCACCAGCCTGATCGGCAAGCTGACCGTGCTGACGCACGACATGATGGCCTCCCGCGAGTAGCCGCCTCCTCCGACCCACCACGAAAAAGGCCCCGCCGGGCGAGACCGGGCGGGGCCTTTTTCGTGGGAACGAGGGTGTGTCCCCATGGGCCTGACGCCGGTGAGCCGCCGGGCCTGACACGCCGCACGCTATTCACGCCCCCGCACGGTCCGTGTGGAAGGCAGAGCGGAAGATGATGCGATCTGAAGGGGATGTGAAGCCGATGGCTCCCCGAGCAGGACTCGAACCTGCGACAAGGCGATTAACAGTCGCCTGCTCTACCAACTGAGCTATCGGGGATCGCGGGGGTGTCTCTACACATGCGAGCCGGACTGCGCAAGACCCGTTTCGCAGGATAATCTTTGCCGGCTCGGCCGGCGGGGGGAAAAGGGCGGACCGGAGCCCGTGACGACGTGGTTCGGTCCGCCATCGTGCGGTCCGAGCGTTCGGACCGTGGCGACCGGAGGATATAAGCCTGAGGAGGGTTAAGCGATCCTTGCCCGCAGCCCATCGGGCGACGCCCCGCGCCATCGCCCGAGGCGTGTGTCCCGGGGAACCCGCTGGAGATTGAGGCAAGGGGAGGGTCGAAGGAAGATGGAGGCCTCGGAGGGAATCGAACCCCCGTACAAGGATTTGCAGTCCTCTGCGTCACCACTCCGCCACGAGGCCATCGCGTTCGCGGCGCGTGGCACCGCGCGGGGTCTGGCGGACGACCCCGAGGGCCGGGTCTCTAGCAGAGGTCCCCCCTCCGAGGCAACGGTTGTGACGGCTCCGGTGATGAAGACCCTCGCTTATCCCCGTGATCCCCTCCCGCCGCGCCAGAGGTCAGGTCTGCCACACCCTCGGCATGGGCAATCCCCGGTAGGCCGCAAGGAAGCGGGCGAGCCCCTCGCGCAGGGGGCCGACCGCCGGACCGAGGGCGCGTAGGACGAGGTGCCCGTTCCAGGCGCTGAGCGCGGCCTCGCAGCCCTCCCCCATGTCCCGCGCCAGGAGATGACGGGCTTCCTCCAGGCGCCCTTCCGCCCCCGGGGAGAGATCCAGCACGAGGCCCGTGGCCCCGGCGCCGCCGCCGACGGCGCGACGGTCCAGGAGGTCAGAGACCGGGCCTTCCAGGAGGGCCGTGTCGGCGTAGACGAGGCGACCCGCCCGGCGCACCCGCCATGCATCGGCGAACAGGCCCCCCGTGATCCGCTCCCGCCGGGTCCCCCGGCCGAAGGCGACGATCTCCACGGCGAGCAGGCCCGCCCCCGGCGCGA
The DNA here is from genome assembly GCA_022702015.1 of Beijerinckiaceae bacterium. Lineage (GTDB taxonomy): Bacteria > Pseudomonadota > Alphaproteobacteria > Rhizobiales > Beijerinckiaceae > Methylobacterium. Next base: position 4,908 of record JAKONI010000117.1, read on the forward strand.
GATCGACCGCGAAAAGCCGCCGCAGGCGGGCCCGGTCGAACAGGATCGTCTCCTGCGGAAGCCAAGCGAGGCGCGCCCCCTCCCCCAGGGTCGCCCGGTTGTCGATCAGGCTCTCCGCCCCGTCCGAGCGGTAGACCTTCTCCGCCGCCGTGGTGGTGAAGACGAGATCGCTCCCCGGCGCGAGGTGGAGATCCACCGTGAAGGCGTCGCCGCAGGCGATGCCCCCGGCGGTGTTGACGAGCACCGCCTCGGGGGCGCCCCCGACACGGGGGAAGCGCAGGCGCGACGGGCCGGATTCCGCCAGATCCCGGAGGCCCGTTCCGCCGCCCTCGCCGGCCGGCCCGACGACGAGGCGGATCGCCCCCACCGAGCGCTGGCGCGCCACGGTCGGCGCCGCGAGGTCGCCCTCCATTGATTGCGTCACGGGCATCCGATCTCAGCCGCGTTTCACCTGTTCCGTGGGCAGTGTTTCCAGGGGCGAGGCGGCGCGGTCGAGGATTCGCCGGCCGAACAGGCTCGCCACCAGTTCCACCAGCACCCGGGCCGAGCGGCCGCGCTCGTCGAGGAACGGGTTCAACTCCACCACGTCGAGGGACCGGACCAGCCCGGAATCGTGCAGCATCTCCATGATGAGATGGGCTTCGCGGAAGGTGGCCCCCCCGGGCACCGCCGTGCCCACGGCGGGGGCGACGGAGGGGTCGAGGAAGTCGATGTCGAGGCTGACATGGAGGTGGGCCTCCTCCTCCGCCGCCCGCTCCAGCACCCGGCGCAGGGGCGCGACCACCCCGAATTCGTCGATGGCGCGCATATCGGTGACGCCGACCTGCCGGGCATGGACCAGGGCGCGCTCCCCGGCATCCACCGAGCGCAGGCCGAAGAGGTGGACCTGATTCGGGTCGAGGGGCGGCGGGGCCGGTTGGCGGAACAGGCCGGAGAAGCCCGGCTCGCCGCAGAGGGCCGCCAGCGGCATCCCATGGACGTTGCCGGAGGGGGAGGTCTCAGGCGTGTTGAAGTCGGCATGGGCGTCGAGCCACAGCACCATCAGCGGCTTGCCCGTGCGGGCGCAGTGGCGCATCGCCCCGTCCACGGAGCCGAGGGACAGGCTGTGGTCGCCCCCGGCCGCCAGCGGCACGCACCCCTGCGTGAGGGCCGCCTCCACCGCCTCCGAGAGGGCCTGTGCCCAGGCCGCCACCGCCGGCAGGCCGGTGGCCCCCGGCGGGAGGCCGGCGGGGGCGATGTCGCCCCGGTCCTCGATTCCATGGCCGAGGTCGGCCAGCGTGCGCACGAGGCCGGCGGTGCGCAGGGCGGCGGGACCCATCAGGGCGCCGGGCTCGCTGGTGCCAACCTCGATCGGCGCCCCGATCAGGGCGATCCGTTGCCGGGCCTCGTGGAAATCGCGCATCGGCCCCTCGAACACGACAGGATCCCAAAGGACCGGGTCCTTTGGCGGGTGCAGGGCGGCGCCCTGTCTATCCAGGGGCCTCGCCCCGGCCCCCCCCCAGGACTCGCCCAAGGGCTTGCCGTTGGGCATCCCCGTCTTAGCAGTCCTCCGCGCCGGAGGAGTTGCCCAAAAAACCGTCACGCCCCTCACCTCCCGTCGGGGGGCGGGGGCGCTTTCTGTGATTCCTGGACCACAGAAAGCGCTCTAATCCATTGGTTCATCCCGATTTTCTGACGCCGAACCGGTCTCCACTTCGGCGGAAAACGCTCGCGTCGCGGCTCGTCATCCGCCCGGCCCTGGCGACACGGAAGAGGCCTTTCCTCCCGTGGGGCGAGGGACCGTCACGCCGCCTCGGCCGGCTCTCGCTCTACCGGAGCCGCGAAGTCCCGGGCCGCCAGCGGTAACTCCACCGCCGCGCAGAGGCCGCCCTCGGGGCGGTTCTCCAGGGTCAGGCGCCCGTCGTGGGCCTCCACGATGGCCTGCACGATCGACAGGCCGAGGCCGAAACCGCTGGCGGCGTTGAGGTTGCGGGAGCGGTCGCCCCGGACGAAGGGCTGGAGCATCGCCTCCCGCTCCGCCTCGGGGATGCCCGGGCCGGAATCGATGACGCGGACCCG
>JAKONI010000126.1 GCA_022702015.1 Beijerinckiaceae bacterium
GTCTTCGTGGAACGCGCGGGCCAGCTTCAGCAGAGCCCGGTCCGGTTCAAGGACGAGGCGCATCTGCTGCGCATCATCAACAAGATGGTCGCCGCCGTCGGCCGTCGGGTCGATGAATCCTCGCCGATGGTCGATGCCCGCCTGCCCGACGGCTCCCGCGTCAACGTCGCCATCCGCCCGGTGGCGGTCGATGGTCCCCTGGTCTCCATCCGCAAGTTCGCCAAGAAGCCGATCTCCATGGACCGGCTCGTGGAACTCGGGGCCCTGCGCCCCCTGATGGCCGACCTGCTCAAGGCCGCCGTGCGCGGCCGGGTCTCGCTCCTCGTCTCCGGCGGCACGGGCTCGGGCAAGACGACGATGCTGAACGCCCTGTCGTCCTTCATCACGCCGAACGAGCGGCTCATCACCATCGAGGATGCCGCCGAGCTTCAGTTGCAGCAGCCCCACGTCGCCCGCCTGGAGACCCGCCCGCCCTCCGTGGAGGGACGGGGGGAGATCCGCCAGCGCGAGCTCCTGAAGAACGCCCTGCGGATGCGGCCGGACCGGATCATCCTGGGCGAGTGCCGGGGCGAGGAAGCCTTCGACATGCTCCAGGCCATGAACACGGGCCACGAGGGCTCGATGACCACGATCCACGCCAACGCCCCACGGGACGCCCTGTCGCGGATCGAGCAGATGGTGGGCATGGCCGCCGCCAACATGTCGCTGCCGTCGATCCGGGGGCAGATCGCCTCCGGGATCCAGCTCGTCCTGCAATTGCAGCGCATGGCCGACGGGAAGCGCCGGGTGACCTCCATCGCCGAGATCACCGGCATGGAGGGCGACATCATCCAGATGCAGGAGCTGTATCAGTTCGCCCGGGAGGGGGTCGACGAGAGCGGCGCCATCCTCGGACGGTTCAAGGCGACGGGCGTCCGGCCGAGGCTCCTGGCCGAACTGCGCTCCCAGGGGGTGGACATGCCCGCCCACGCCTTCGACCCCCGGACGATCCTGTGAGCCCCCGGGCGGCCGGGATGGGAGGACGGCGCCCCACCACGGCGGGACCGGAGCGGGGCCGATGAGCGATCCGTGGCTCATCTCCCTCGCCGTCTTCGTCCTCGCGACGGTGGCGGCGTATCTGGGGCAAGCCGGCGTCACGACGCTCCTCGGGCAGAGGCGCCGGTCGGCCGACCGGATCAGGGCCCTGACCGGGGAGGAGGCCGGCGCGCCCGCGATCGAGCTGCGGCGCAGCTTGAGGGGCGGACGGTCCCCCGTGTCCCGGTGGCTCGCCCGGCTCGTCGTGCAGTCGGGCACCCCGCGCTCGCCCACGACCCTGTGCGCGATGGCGGCCGGCCTCGCCCTCCTCCTGTACCTCGTGCTGCCGGGCGCGGCCCATGCCTCGCTCCGCGCCCTCCTCGCCCTGATCCTCGGCGGCCTCGGCGTCGTGGCATGGCTACGGATCCTGCGCCGCCGAAGGATCGCCCGCTTCGGCGATTCCCTGCCCGAGATCCTCGACATCATCACCCGGAGCCTCCGGGCCGGGCATCCCCTCCCGGTGTCCCTCGCCCTCGTCGCCCGGGAGACCCCGGCGCCCGCCGGTCCGGAATTCACCCTGCTGGTCGATGAGATCAGCTATGGCCGCAGCGTCCCCGAGGCCCTGGAACGCCTCTATCAGCGGGTGGGGTACCCGGAGCTTCGCTTCGTCGTCGCCGCCGTCTCCATCGGGCAGCAGACCGGGGGCAACCTGGGGGAGATCCTGGGACGCCTGTCCCGGACCCTCAGGGAGCGGCAGCGGCTCGTGCGCAAGGTGCGGGCCCTCTCGGCGGAGGGGCGGTTCAGCGGCGTGGCCCTGAGCATCCTGCCGGTGGCCCTGTTCCTCCTCATCAACCTCGTGAGCCCCGCCTACTACGCGGAGTTCTGGACGAGCCCGGCGGCCGGCAAGATCCTCGCCGTGTCGCTCGCCCTGATGGTCGCCGGGAACGTGGTGATCCTCCGCCTCGTGAACCTGAAGGTCTGAGGGCGGTGGCCGAACTCCTCGTCACGATCCTGGTCTTCGCCGCCGGCACGTTCCTGGCGCTCGGGGCCCAGCGGCTCGTGGCGCAGCGCGACCGGGTGCGGCGGCGCTTCGGCGCCCTGACCCTGAGGGGGGCGCCCGTCGCGCCGGCGGGGCGGCGGCCGCTCCTCGACGTGAACCGGTTAGGCCTCGACGGCGAGGCGCAGCGCAGCCTGCGCATCGCGCTGGTGCATGCCGGCTACTTCGATGCCTCCGCCGTGGCGACCTACACCCTGGCGCGGCTCGCGTTGCTCGTCGCCCTGCCGCTCCTCGGCCTCGGCCTCGGGGCGGTCGTGCTGCCGGTCTTCGGGGCGACGGAGAAGGCGGCCCTGGCCGCCGTGCTGCTGGCCGTCGCCTACGTCCTGCCCCAGTCCTGGCTGAGCCGCCGACGCCGGACCCTGGAGGTCCGCTACCGCCTGACGTTCCCGGACTTCATCGACATGCTCGTCGTTTGCATCAATGCGGGCTTGAGCCTTGAGGCGGCCCTCGCCCGGGCGGCGGTCGAGATGCGCGGCGACAGGGAGTTCCGCGCCAATCTCGACCTGATGGGCAACGAGATGCGGGCGGGCAAGAGCACCGGCGAGGCGCTCAAGGCCCTGGCCGACCGCCTGTCGATCCGCGAGGCCGGGGCCTTCGCGGGGCTGTTGCAGCAGACCATCGAACTCGGCACCGACCTGACCCAGGCGCTGACCGTGTTCTCCGACGAGATGCGCGACCGGCGGATGTCGTCGGCGGAGGAGCGTGCCGCCGCGCTGCCGCCGAAGCTGACCCTCCCCCTCGGACTGCTGATCTTCCCGGTGGTCCTGATCGTCGTCCTGGCGCCTGCCCTGATGCGCATCACCCACGTCATCGGGCGTTGAGGGAGGCGCGACATGAGGGGACGACGCAGGGCATGGGACGGGGTGAACCCGTCGTCCCTGGGGGCGTGCGAGGATGGCGCGGCGATCCTCGAATTCGTCCTCGTGCTGCCCATCCTGCTCGCCCTCGTCGGAGGGGCCTTCGAGCTCGGCCGCATCCTCCTCGTCGACGCCGCCCTCGAAGCGGGGGTGCGGGGCGGAGCGCGCTACCTCGCCCGCGTCGCGGATCCGTCCTGCAACCCGGGATGCTCGCCGGGGGCCGCCCATGCGATGAGCCTGGCCCGGGACAGGATCCTCGAGAATACCCGCCTCGCCCCCGCGCGCCTGCGGATCGAGCCCCTGGCGGATGCCGGGCCGGGCCATGTCGGGCTTAAGGCGGAAGCGGACGTCTCCGTGGACCTGCTGGGCTGGGCCGGCCTCTCGCCGACGATCCGCCTGTCCGCGACCCATCGGGAAAGTCACGTCGGTGAGTGAGCGCCCGGGGTGGCCGGCGCGGGCGTTGACGGCCCTGCGCGACGAGGCCGGGGCGGCCCTGATCGAGGCCGCCCTGATCCTGCCGGTGCTCCTGCTCCTCGTCTTCGCCGTGGTGGAGATTAGCCTCTACCTCTGGAACGCCGAGCTGGCGGCGAAGGCAGTGCAGCTCGGCCTGCGCCGGGCGATCGTGACCGACGCCGTGGCCTGGGGGCCCGGCCTCGATCCGGGGGAGAGCGCCGGCTACTGGGACGGGCTGACCCCCGGCCTGCGCTGTGCCCCGGGGGAGGGGACCCCATGTCCCCGCTTCACCGTGACGTGCGGCCTCGCCGGCCCCTGCGCGTGCCGTGGGGATGCGTGCCGCTTCACCCCGGCCCCGGCGCACGGGGCGCCGATCCTGGCGGCGATGCGGGCGGTCCTGCCCGGGATCGGACCCGGAAACGTCGAGATCACCTACACCACCAACGGCCTCGGCTATGTCGGCCGCCCCGCGCCGGTGCCGGTGGACGTCACCCTGCGCCTCGTCGGCTACGACTACACCCCCCTGTTCCTCGGGGGCCTGTTCGGAGGCCGGATGCCGCTACGGGCTGCCGCGACCCTGCCGAGCGAGGGGCTCTTGAGCCAGTGAGCGTGCCGCGACCGATCCGATCCCTGCGGCGGATGGCCCGGGACGAGGGCGGCTTCGTCCTCGTCTTCTACGCCATCTGCATCCCGGTGCTCCTCGGCCTCGTCGGCCTCGTGATCGACGGTGGCCGGCTGATGGGGCTCGACGCGCAGACCGCGTCCTTCGCGGACGCGGCGGCGCTGGCCGCCGCCGCGCGGCTCGACCGGTCCCCCGAGGCGATTCCCACGGCCCGCGCCGCCGCCCTCGCGCTTCGGAACAGGCCGACCTTCGCCGAGACCGGCGGCAACCGCCTGTCCTTCCGGTTCGCGGCGCGGTTGTCCGACCTCGCGAACCCGTCCTACAGCCTGCCCGACCGGGCCGGGGCCGAGGCCGTCTATGTCGAGGCGACGACGGCCGAGACCTCGCTCACCGGGAGCCTCCTCACCCTCGTCGGGGTGCGGATTGTCCCGGTGCGGCGTCGGGCGGTGGCGGAATCGCAGTACTACGCCTGCGACGTGACGCCGGCGGTCCTGTGCCATCCCGATCCCGCCGCCTTCGCCGCGACGGCGCGGCCCGGGCGGCAATACCGCCTGACCATGGACGGCAACCGTATGGCGGGCTCTATCGCCCTCCTCGATCGGCCGGGCGCAACCAGCGACAGGCAGAGCCTGCGCGACCTGGCGGGAGATCAGCCCGCCTTCTGCTACGCCGAAGGGGTCCGGTTGCGCACGACAATCGCCCCCTCGGAGTTCGACGACGCGGTGAACGTGCGGTTCGATCGCTATCAGGGCCGCACGGGGCCGGTATCCCCCGATCTCGCGGTGTTTCCCCCGGCGCCGAACGTCATCAAGGGCAGGGCCTACGAGAGCTGCGCCTCGCCGCTGAACCTCTACAACACGACGCCGCCCTTCGCCCTTCCCCGGGACTCGGCCTTCTACGGGCTGTCCCCCACCGGCCCATGGGACAAGGGCACGGGTGACTGGCGCATCGCCCCCGCCCTCACCGGCCTCGGCGCGCGGACAGCCCTCGACGAATACCTCTTCTGGAACCATGCCGACAAAGGCACCGACGTGCAGGCCCGCCTTCGGGATTCCGGGACGCGCTGGGACCTGTACCTGACCGAACTGGGGTTGGACCCATCCCGCGAGGCGGTCCCCGTCGACACACGGGGATACGCGGCGACGGCGACGATGCCCACCGGCGGCCCCCTCAACAGTCCGGCGAGGGAGCGGGCCACCCCATTCTGCTACGCCGGCACCCGCCCGATGACGGCGGCCCGCCGGCGGATCCTCTACCTCTCCGTGGCCGATTGTACCGCCTTCCCCGGCGCGGCGACCGCCACGAACCTGTCCCGCCGCGTGGCCAAGTTCTTCCTGACGGAGCCCTCGAACCTCGGCGCGGTGCTGGCCGAGTTCGTCGGCCTGTTGACCCCGGGTCGTGACGACGGAAAATTCCGTCACGTCGTCCAGCTCGTGAGGACGGATTAGCGGGTCGCGCGGGATGCGGCCCAAGGTCGCTTACGAAAGATTAACCTTGATGAAACTTTCCGAAAGGCTGGACCGTATCGCTCGCAGCGTCGGTATGGCGCTGGAACGAGAGGACAGAAAAAATGCGTGAGGAAACCCGCCTCGGAACGGTGCAAGACGGTTCGGCGATGCGTCCGCGCTCCATCAACCTGGAAGCCGGACGCCGTGCATTTCTTGGTGCCGTCGGCCTCGGAGTCGTCGGTGCCGCCCTGTTCAATCCGGGCAGCGTCAAATCAGCCTTCGCCCAGTCCGTCACTGACGTCGACATTTTCAACTTCGCGCTCAACCTCGAATATCTCGAAGCCGAATTCTATCTCCGCGCCTCCGTTGGCCAGGGCCTGGCCAATGCCGAGGTGACGGGCACCGGGACCCTCGGGCCCGTATCGGGTGGCCGGGCCGTCCCGTTCGCGACGCAGGCCATCGCGAACTACGCCAACGAGATCGCCCGCAACGAGCGCGCTCACGTCAACACCCTTCGGGCGGCCCTGGGCAGCAACGCCGTCGCCCGCCCGGCGATCGACCTCAACCTCGCCTTCACGTTCGCGGCCCGCGCCGCTGGCCTCGCCGGCCCGAACGACAACTTCGACGCCTTCGCGAACGAGACCAACTTCCTCCTGGCCGCCTTCATCTTCGAGGATGTCGGCGTGACCGCGTATAACGGCGCCGCGCCGCTCATCAAGGACCCCGCCAACCTCGCGGGCGCCGCGAGCATCCTGGCCGTCGAGGCCTACCATGCGGGCATCATCCGCACGATCCTCTACAGCCGTGGCTTGTTCAGCCAGGCGCAGGCGATCTCCAACGCCCGGGACTCGCTGGATGGCGTCAGCGACGACGATCAGGGCATCGGCGACGCGACGACCTCGAACCTGACCCCGGTCGATCAGCGTGGCTTGGTCTATGCGCGGACGCCGCAGCAGGTGCTCAACATCGTGTACCTGAACCCCAATGGTCAGCCGACCGGCTTCTTCCCCAACGGCCTGAACGGCACCGTCCGGTAAGACGCGACCCCAGGGTACTTCGAAAGATCGGGCCGGGCGACCTGCAGAGGAAAGGGCCGCCCGGCCTTCGTTCGATCGAATATCGGTTGTCATCGCACCTTCCGGGGCGGAACACGACGTCGAACAAGGGCTAAGCCTCGAGCACTATCGGATGACGGCTTGTGGGAGGTGCGCAATCGAGGCGCGCGGCCCGCCGGCCGCGCGGCGATCCATGACGCCGTGGGAGCACGAGCCTGTCTTGGAGGCCAAGCGCATCCGTCGTCGAACCGTCGAGCATGTGGTCGGCCGGATCGAAGACTGGATGGGACGCAGCCACTCCGAGGGGCGGAGGCTTCCGAACATCGGGACGGAGATGCACTCCGACGTCCCCGCCTACAACGGGAAGCGGATCATCGCCGCGATGAGCGGATGAGCGGGGATTACACATCTAGTGCATCGATCCAGACGGAGGAGTCAGCCGGGGCTGGAAAAATTGATGCAAAAACAAGAACCTAGTGCACGTGTGCATGAACGAAGTGAGTGCGTCTGAGCACTAGGGCACGGCGATGCCTTGCCATGCCACCGCTGCGACCCGCGCCGCGCCTATGACCGGGCCGACACCGCACCGCCTGAGGGCGGAATGCACCGGAGACCGAGCCAGCGTAGCCCCGGCGCAAAAGAGTTTGGAAACGCTCAGGCCCGCCTCGGTGGGCGCCGGGCGGGCTTCACGACAGACGGACGTCTGAATTACCGGGCGAGTTCGTCGGCGCGGGCCTCGGCATCGGCGATCGCTTGCTCAATCGAGTCGTAGGACGACGAAGACTCCTCGCGAAACAGCGTTTGCGTGCCGTTCAGAGTCCACAGATACCGCTTGCCGTTCTGCGGGTCCGGTCGAATGCCGATCCGAAACCCGTTGCGCACGCCATTTGCCATCGTCACCCTCCGTCCTCTAATTCGAGGCAAGAACGCCGACCGCGATCAATGGCTCCAATCGGGCCTATGGTTCGGGCGCGCGCGACGCCCCCGCCCCATTCTGCGCCGGGCAAGCCGCGGGTCGTGAACATCCCCCTCGCCTGAGTTGGCCCGCCGTGCCTGGGCGATCGCGGCGGCGGCTTCCCCCGTCGCGGCCGGCGGCGGGGCCGTCATGCGCGAAATCGGGGCAGGGGGCCACGCGATCCAGGCGAGGGACTCAGTCAAATTTTATGAATTTCCCAGCCACACCGTTACGGGCTTGCGGGGCAAGACGGCCGCGCATCACAAGGTAGGCCATGCGCGCTTCCAAACTCACCGTGACAGGGATGGCCCTCGGCATTGCGCTCGCCGCGGCCGGGTCCGCCCATGCCACCCTCAGCACCGCCGTCAGGGTCGTGCTTCAGAAGGGGAAGCACTTCGAGCCCTCCGACCTCTTCCTGCGCCGGGGCGACACGATCACCTTGGTCAACGGAGACGAGACCACGATCCATCACGCCTTCATCGAGGCGGACCAGTTCGCCTTCGACGCGGGCGACCAGGAACCCGGCCGGCAGGCCACCCTGGTCCTAAAGGAAGCCGGCCACTTCATCATTCAGTGCGGCATCCACCCGAAGATGAAGCTCACCATCCACGTCCAGTAGGGCGGCGAAGGCTCCTACCGCGGCGCCTGGACCGGGGCTTTGCGCATGAGGCGGGCCTTGTCCACCGCCAGGGCCGCCGCGATCTCGGTGAGCGCGGCGTCCTCGATCGCGGCGATGCCGTCCTGGTCGGCCACATCCGCCGCGACGAGGAACACGCCCTCCCGCTGATCGTCCGGCCGGCCGGCGATGGCCCCCACCCGGCGGAGGTTGTCCGCCCGGCCCGCGCGGGTGCGCGCACGGCCGATCGCCTCGTAGAGCTTCTCCTCCAGCATCAGGGCGTCGTAACCCTTTTCCAGGATCGGGCTCGCCAGCACCCCGTTCAGGGCCGTATCGAACTCCCCGCCGGCCACCTCGCCGTCCGCCACGATCACGTTGGCGGCGGCCGAAATCGCCGCCTGCATCAGCGTTTCGTCACCCGCATAGGCGGTCACCGTGCGCGCGACGCGGGCGAGAAAATCGGCGACGAGGTTCATGTCCGCCTTGTCCACATTCGACGGGGTGCAGCCGGAAGGCGCGGGGATCGCGGATGATTCCCGCGACGGTTGCGACCGCCTACCGCCGGATTATGGGGGTAAGTAGGCAGACGAGGCCCAACGCAACCCACGTCGAAAAAGGGCTGCCCGGCGGGGACCATCGCCCCGCCGAACGAGGACTGGAGGATCACCGCTGAGGCGGGCGCCGGATCGTATCGACGTTGGCTGGGGAGAGGTCCGCCTCAAGGCGTCCGGACGGCCGCGCCGCCACCGTCATCGTCCCGGACTCCCTCCCGGCGCGGCCCGCCCCCGGGACATTGGTGGGCAGGGGGGTGGTCCGGTCCGGCCAATCCTCGTAGCGCTGGGCCCGCGCCGGCTTCTGATCGCCGCATCCGTCGCAGACGGAGACCAGCCAGGATTGCCAGAGGCCGTCGGTCTTCTGCTCCATCGACTTCGCCCGCTCGCGGTGGGCCGAGGCGAGTTCCCCGGTGTTCAGGTCGCCCTGCTGGGCGGGGGGCGCCAGCGCCCGGAGTTCATCGAGCCTGACGTCGGGCTTGTGCGATGCGGCCTCGGTGGGCAGGCTCCCCGTGGCGGAGGGATCCGGCTTGCAGCCGACGCACACCGAGGACGAGATGGCGTCGTCCGCCACCTGTCGCGCCGTCGGGCGATCGATGTCCCGCACCGAGGTGGGGCTGGCATCACGGCTCGGTGGCTTCGTCCGGCCGACGGCGGTGGTGTTGGGCGCCCGGTCGGTCGTCAACACATCCGCGCCGGCATCGGGAAGTCGATCCTGCGCCTTCGCCGCGCCGACCGCGACGCAGCAGAGACCCAGCGCAGCGATCCATCGAATACGTGCTGTCATGGTAACCTCCATGACAGGCAAATCCCGAATATTGTTTTGGGTTCATTCTTATCTAATTTAGAAAGCCCCGCCGCGCCGGGGTTCGGGCGCGGCCTCGTGCCGGGGTCCGGGGCGGTCGCGCCTCACGTCGCGGCGGCCCAGCCGCTCGGCTTCGGCCTTCCAGGCATCCCGCTCGACCTGCGTCGCCTCGATGAGGGCGTGCAGGTTGCCGGCATCGATGGCGGTCTCCACCAGCATGTCCTGGGCGGTGGCGAGCTGGTCGCGCAGCTCCGCGTTCTCGGTGGCGAAGGCAAGCAGGAGAGCAACCAAATCATCGCTCATCCCCACTCCCATCCGCCTGATCCGAGCCGGCGCGTTTAGCCGGGTCGGAGCATGGCAGCAATCAGATTCGGCGCAGGCCGGAGGCGGAATTCCCGGTGCGCCGTGGCCGCGGCAGGCGGTCCGGCACGAAATCGGGATCGGTCAGCGCCGCCGCGAGCACGGCGAACAGGCCCCCGTGCAGGGCGAGCGCCGCCAGACCGGGGTCCCGCATCGCCCACAGCCCGCACGCCCCGACGATCATGAGCGGCGGCCCGGCCACGTAGGCGATGCGCCGCCAGGGACCGGTCGGACGGGCGAGGCGCCACAGGGACGCGGCCAGGGCGGCGAGGGCGAACCCGCCCTTGATCGCGGCCATGAAGCGCATCAGCCGCAGGAGGTCGGGATCGTGCGTCGCCCCGCCCCCCGCCGCGAGGACGGTGCAACCCGCCGCCACGGCAAGGACCGTCGCGCCGGTCAGCACGGCCCGTGCCCTCGGCACCGCACGGACCGCCGGAGCGGGAACCGCCGTGAATTCCGTTGTGACCCGCGCCTGTATCCGTCACATCCCCCGAGGGGCTTTACGCTACCGCGCCGGCCGCATCCCGGCCAGGCCCCCACCGCCCGGGGACGGCCTCCGGGGCGATGCCCATGGTCGCAGGAACGGTGTCACCCCCCGGCCGTTCGCCCCGCAGTTTCGCGGACGGGAGTGTGGACATGGCGACTTTGGCGGGTGCGACGGTCGTCATCACCGGGGCGTCGAGCGGCATCGGCCGGGCGGCGGCGCTGGCCTTCGCCGCCCGGGGCTCCCGAGTCGTCCTGGCCGCGCGGCGGGGCGACGTGCTGGAGGATCTGGCGGACGAGATCCGCGCGGACGGCGGCCAAGCCCTCGCCGTGGCCACCGACGTCACCGACCCCGGGGCGGTGGACCGGCTGGCCAAGGAGGCGGCCCGGCACTTCGGCGGTATCGACGTGTGGATCAACAATGCCGGGGCGGGGGTCTTCGGGCCCCTGCTCGAGGCCCCCCTCGATCTCCATCGCGAGACCATCGCGATCAACCTGCTCGGCGCCGTCCACGGGGCCTACGCGGTGCTGCCGTATTTCCTGAAGCAGGGCCACGGGACCCTCATCAACACGATCTCCATGGGGGGATGGGCGCCCACGCCCTTCGCCCCCGCCTACACGGCAAGCAAGTTCGGCCTGCGGGGGTTCTCCGCCAGCCTGCGGCAGGAGCTCGGCCGCCACCGGCATATCCATGTCTGCGGGGTCTTTCCCGCCATCGTCGACACGCCCGGCCTGGAGCACGGGGCGAACGTCTCCGGCAAGACGCTGAACCCCGGCCATCTGTACTACGCGCCGGAGGATGTCGCCGAGGCGTTCGTGCGCCTCGTCCGGCACCCGCGCCACGAGGTGGCGGTGGGCTGGCCCGCCCGGCTGGCGCAGGCCGGCTACGCCGTGGCGCCGTCCCTCACCGAGCGGATGATGGGCACCGCGTTCCGCTTCGCCCTCGACCGGGCCGATCCGGGGCCACGGACCCACGGGGCGCTGCGCCGGCCGATCCCCGAGGGGCGGACGGCCGATGGCGGCTGGCGGGCGCGCAAGGGGGTCCCCTCGGCGGGGGCGATCAGCGGCGGCCTCGTGGCCGCGGGTGTCGGGGCGGCCGTGCTGCTCGGCCTGGCCCTTGGGACCTCCCGTCGGCGCTAGTGCCCTGACGCACTCAAGTCGTTCACGCGAATGAGCATGAGATCGTTGGCTGCTCATCGACTTTCCCAGCGTCGGCTGGATCGATGCACTCGCCGACGACTGATCGCATCCGACAGGGGAGGGGGACCGCCTCCGATCGTGGCGGAGGTGACCGCGACGCCCCCTCGCTTCGCGGGAAAGGTACGGTGCCGCCCGGCGACCCCGCTCAGACGAGGTGGCGCCCCTCGTAGGCCCCGTACTGCAGATAGTGCGTCAGCGGGTCGATATGCGCGGCGGCCACGTCGGGGTTGGCGGCGAGATAGGCGCTGGTGTGGAACGCCGCCGAGGGATCGCGCGCCTCCTTCCACCCGAACTGGTCGTAATGGGCGAGGGGATCGATCCGGGCGGCGGCCACGTCGGGGTTGTGACGGAGGTAGTAGGCCGGGTCGAAGTAGGCGTCGGCCGGGCGGGCCTCCTTCCAGCCGACGCTGCTGTAGTGCTGGTAGGCGAAGGCGAAGGTGTCCCCGCCGGCCGCCAGCCCCGCCCGGGCCACGTCCGGGTTGGCGAGGAGGTAGTACTCGGAATCGAAGGAACCGTGGGTGAAGGAGGAGGCGTCGCCGATGGCGGCATAGGCTTGACGCCCTTCGAACTGCCCCGCGGACAGGTAGTGGGCCAGGGGGTCCACACCCGCCGCCGCCACATCGGGGTTGTTCTTGAGATACAGCTTGGTGTCGAATCCGGCCGAGGGGTCGCGCCCCTCCTTCCAGCCGAACTGGTCATAGTGGGTGAGGGGGTTGGCGCCGCTCTTGGCCAAGTCGGCATTGGCCACATCGGCATTGGCCGCGAGGTAGCCGCTGGTCGTGAAGAGGGCATCCGGGTTCCGCCCCTCCTTCCAGCCGTACTGGCTGTAATGGGCCACCGGATCGCCGTGCGCTTGGGCGACGTCGGGATTGGCCTGGGCGTAGAACAGGGAATCGATCAGCACGCTGCCGCCGGCGCTGCCGAAGGTCTTCAGGCCGATGTCGTGCAGGAGCGCGAGATCGAGGTTCGAGACGTCCAGGCGGGTCCCGAGGGGGTTGGCGTAGCCCGCCAACAGGTCCATCGCGACGGGGTCGCCGGCGCTGGCGCCGAGGTGATAATATTGCTCGCCGTTCTTCTCCGTGGTGATGGAGATGCCCCCGCCATAGACGGCCTGGGCGGCGGCGCCGGCGAAATCCGCGCCGCCGTCCGCGTGGATGCGCACCAGTTGGTCCCAGGGGGAGGCGTGGCCGGCCAGCGCCCCCGTGTCGTTGTCCCGGAACCCCGCCACGCCGAGCCCGTGGCCGATCTCATGCTCCAGGATCTGGATCGCGCTGATCTTGTTCGAGGGCAGGGCCGAGGGATGGGCCGGATCGGGATCGATGAAGAGGAACTTGTCGATGTAGGCCGGGTCGATCGTGATCAGAATGTCCGGCGAGGCGCCGTTCACGTCCACGCCCGTCAGCAACTCGTGCTCGGCCCCGCCGCGATAAATGCTCGTGCCCCCGTCCTGCCCGATGAAGATCGAGGTGGCCGGGCCGCCGTTGGCCGTGCCGATCGAGGTGCCGTTGGAGACGGTGACCTGAATGTCGATCGTGCCCAGGCCGTAAAGGTTCTGCGACCACTTGGCCACGGCGGCGGAAGTGTCGGCCAGCAAGGCCGAGTCGTAACTATGGCCGGCCGAATCGACCAAGGTCACGGTGCTCTTGAAGGACATCGGCGCACCCAGTGGAGCAAGTCACGATTTTGCTAGCACAGGTACGGAGTGGGGCAAGACGCACCCGGAACGAGTCCCGTTTATTGGCGATTACGTAACAATTACGCCACATCAACCTTAATTTTTAAACGAAATCTCGATAACTACTTTTAGTAGTACTTGCCAATGTCGCGAAGCCCCGGCGACCTGTGGCCGCCGGCGTCTGTCGCTGGGGAAGAGGGGTGCGGGCGGCGATCAGGCCACGAGGGCGAAGCCGGCTCCGGCGAGCCCGAGGCCCGTCAGGAAGAGCCCCCCGCCCATCGTCTCGAAAACCGCGCGGTGGCGGATCGACCGGCGCGCCGCGACGGCGACGCAAGCCCCCGTGACAATGCAATAGACGCCCAGCACCATCATGACCGGCCTCCCGTGTCCCTGGGAGAATTACCGGGCTCGGGGGCGGAAGGTTGCCCCCGAACCGGGTTGTCGACAGGCAAATCGTTCACCATGCCGCCGGGAGCGCCGCATCGGGGCTGCCGCAGGCCGGTCAGCGCGGCCCGGGTCCGCCCACCGGCCGGGTGCGCCATTTCAGCAGCTTGCCGACGGCGATGCCCAGTGGCACCGACAGGGCAAGCCAGTTCCGAAGGAACCTCAGGGCTTTCGGCATGTTCGCTCCTCAAGGCGAGGCTGGTCCGTCCGGGTCGCCTCGACCGCTGATGTCCGAACCGATCAGGATCGAACGTGTTCCTCGATCACGAACAGAGAGGCATCCCACCCCGGTGGGACCCGCCCCGGCGGAAATCCGCCGAATCGAAGCGGGCGGAGAATGCCGCCATCACGCTGATCCTACTGATCTCGCTCCTGGGGCTGATGGCCCCCGTCGCCGGGGGGACCCTGGTCGCGATGGTGCTCGCCTTGACGGGCCACTGAGGCGACAACCCCCTGGCGCCATGGCGTCCGCCCCGGTCTGATTCGCCGGCAACGGGCCCTCGGGTCTCGCGCGGTCCCCGTTCCGGGGGGCGGGACAATCAGGCGCAGAACAGGATTCCGGCCGTCCGGCCCCGCCGCCAGATCAATTTCACGGTGTAGCGAAGGCCCGCCTCCTCCAAAGTCAGATGAAAGATCGGGCTGAGGAGGACGATGTGGCCCCCCAGGAACTCAAGCATCGCGCCGTCATCGGAGATGTTCTCGACACGGCAGGGAAATCGTGTGCCGTTCTCCTGCTCGGCGAAGGCCAGGAGGGAGGTCACCCTTCGCTCCGCGCGGCGTCTTTCGACCGGCGCAATCCGTGGCCTGACGCTGCTGGGCATGGCGACACCTGGCCGTTGACGGCCGCCTCGGGGCGATTTCAGTAAAATCGCACGATCGCGCTTACGAATGATTTAAAGTTCATTGGCCGATCGGAAAATGGTCCGCGCGGAGGATCCGCATACGGGCACGGGGCCTGTCTTCATCGCGCGGGATGCAGCATTCGCCCCTTCGTCCTCGCGGGGAGACCGGCCGGGCGACGGGCCGCCGGATCGGGCCCTGGAAAGGTCGCGACCGCCTCCGCAGGGGGCAAGCGGGCGACACTGCACAATTTTCCAGGGAACCCCTGTGCAAAGTTTCTTAATTAACGTTATGTTGCCGGAATTCGTCTCTGGTGTGACGGGGAGGAAGCATCAAGCTTTCCCGCGTAGGGTGCCGCGAGACGCATCGAAGGGTTCGACCATGCACTGGACCGCAGTCGTCCTAGCTGCTTACGCCGCCGGTTTCCTGGAATTCTGGCGCATGTGTGAAGAGGCTCCCGCCGCGCAGGACGAGGCCGTAGACGCGACCTGAGGCCGGCGCGGATCGAACGCGGCCATCCTGGGGGAAGGCACTCACGTCCGGGCTCATCCAGCGCCCGTGCGATCGCCGACTTGCGTGCCTCGTCAAGCCGGCGGCAGACCCGCGCGCCCCCCGTTATCAACCCTGAAACGGCCGTCCCCTGAAAAGCGTTCCCAATTGGGAACGATCTCGTCGGGACGGTCCGGGCCTGGCCGGCTCAGCAGCTTCCGCGCTGGGCGAAGACGGCGGGGACGGTGCGGGCGAGGATGGCGATGTCGCGCCCCAGGCTCCACCGGCTGGCGTAGTCGAGGTCCAGCGCCACGCGCTCGGCATAGGTCGTCT
>JAKONI010000132.1 GCA_022702015.1 Beijerinckiaceae bacterium
GAGGGCCGCCGGGGCTTCAGCCGAGACTGGCCGTCCGCGCGCTGGCCCTGCGGGGCTCCCGGAAGGCTGTCGTGATGGCGCGCAGCGTCTCGCGGCTCTTCGGGTCGGACAGTGAGGAGTGCAGCACGATCGCGAGGGAGGGCAGGGGCGGCAGGCCGAGGCTGGCCCCCACGTCGATGACGTCCGACGGCGCCAGCCGGCGCGGGAAGGCGGACACGGCGAGCCCGGCCGACAGGGCGGCGGCGATCGCCGTCGTGCCGCCGACGAACACCTCCTCCCACGGGATCGAGGCTCGATCGAGAAGGCGTGTCGCGACATCGCGGACGGCGCAGCAGGGCGACGTCGCCGCGAGCCGGAGCGGTTGACCGGCCCGGTGCTCGAAATCAGGTGAGGCGAACCAACCGAAATGCTCGGGTCCGAGGACCTCCCCGTCGCGCCTGTCATCGTCGCTGCGGATGATGACGGCATCGAGGGTCCCGCCCTCGTACCCCTCGAGGAGCGCCCGGGAGTTGTCGAGGAGCACCTCCACCGTGAGGGCCGGATCGAGGGCCTTCAGCTTGGCCAGGAGGACAGGGACCTCGGGGCCCATGACGTGCCCGGCGATCCCGAGGCGGAAGCGGCGGCGGGGGGCGTTCAGCCCGGCCAGCGCCCGCTCGTGCGCCGCCAGGAATTCCCGCGCCGCCGGTAGGAAGACCTCCCCCCGCGCCGAAAGCCGGACGTTCCGTGGCGTGCGCTCGATGAGCCGGGTCCCAAGCCGATCCTCCAGACGCTTCAGCTTGACGCTGACGGCGCCCTGCGTGGTGCCGAGTACCTCCGCCGCGCGGGTGAAGCTCTTATGGTCGGCGACCATGAGGAAGGTGCGGACGGCGTCGACCTCCAGCGTCATCCGTGCCGCCATCCTGATTCGTTATCACTGATATCCTCTGCCATCCCGTTGCCGAATGGGCAAGGCCGGATAAGATCTGTCCAAATATCTAAGTCCGAGCGTGAATCATTGATCGCGTCAGTTCCGGTGCCGTGCCCGGTCGGTGATGCAGATGACGCGGACTTGCAAATATTGGTGAAACATGATCGATCATCAATTGTCGCAAGCACGCGCGGCCTTGGCTGCGATTTGCCTTTCGGCCTTGATGCTGGGGCTCGAAATCTCCAGCGTGCCAAGCAGCCTGCCGACGTTGGAGCATGTCCTGCCCGCCGATTTCCGGCAGCTTCAGTGGATCATGAACGCCTACACCATCGCCATGACGGCGAGCCTGATGGCGGCGGGTGCCATGGCCGACCGCTTCGGCCGCAAGCGGCTCTTGATGGGCGGCATCGGCCTGTTCGGGGTCGCCTCCCTCGCCTGCGGGCTGGCGGGGTCCGCCCCGGCGCTGATCGCCGCCCGCGCCCTCCAGGGGGTGAGCGGGGCGGCGATGCTCGCCTGCCAGATCGCGGTCCTGTCGCACCAGTTCCGGGACGGGCCGGGGCGCGGACGGGCCTTCGCGTGGTGGGGCATCGTCTTCGGTGTCGGCCTCGGCTTCGGTCCCCTGGTCGGCGGCCTGACGGTGACCTTCGCGGGGTGGGAATGGGTGTTCCTCGTCCACGGAATCCTGGCCGTGGCGACCCTGTGGCTCGCCCATTACGGGGTGGTGGAATCCTCCGATCCTCACGCGGTGCGGATCGATCTGCCCGGCATGGCCACACTGTCGCTCGCGGTCTTCTGCCTCGTCTTCCTCATTACGCGGGGGCAGGGCCTGGGGGTGGACGATCCGTTCGGCTCCGCCCTGGCGCTCCTGGGGGCCGCGAGCGCCCTGGTTTTCGTCGCGGTGGAGACACGGGCCGCGCGGCCGATGTTCGATTTTCGCGCCTTCCGCACCCGGGCCTTTTCCGGGGCGATCGTGGGGGCGGCGGGCATGAACTTCAGCTTCTGGCCCTTCGTGATCTACCTGCCGATCCAGTTCCAGGCGGGCTACGGCCTGAACGGCGTGACGGCCGGGCTCGCCCTCCTGGCGTATACGCTGCCGACGCTGGTGGTGCCGTCCTTCGCCGAGGGGCTGCTCCGGCGGCGGGGGCCGGGCGTGGTCATCCCCCTGGGCCTGTTCACGATCGGGCTCGGCTTCGTCGCGATGCGGGCCGGCGCGGCGTCGGGGGGATCGTGGTGGGCCCTCCTGCCGGGTTGCCTCCTGGCAGGCGCGGGGCTCGGCTTGACCAACACCCCCGTCAGCAACACCGCCACGGCCGCCCTGCCGGCGGAGCGCGCCGGGATGGCCTCGGGGATGGATGTGAGTGCGCGGATGATCGCCCTCGCCCTCAACATCGCGGTGATGGGCGCCCTCCTCCTCCGGGGTATCCGCGCCAGCCTCGCGCGCGTTGCCCCGATCCGCGATGGCGGCCTGCGCGAGACCCTCGCGGAGGTGATCGCCGCCGGCGACCTCGCGGCGGCGGCGGCGATGGGCCTCGGGGCCGACCTCGCGCGGAAGGCCCTCGCCGAGGGATTTGACGGGGTCATGCTCTACGGGGCCCTCTGCGCCCTCAGCGCGGCGACGCTGAGCCTGCTGGCGTTCGGACGACGGGGGGCGGTTCCGGCGTAGGGTCAGTTCGGCGAGACGCGGCTGCCGCGCTTATGCACGCCGGTGTGGCCGGACGGCTCGGCCGGGGCTGCCGGGGTCTCGGGGGCGGCGACCGGGACCGCCGGCTTCGCCTCGATCTTGCCGACGCGCTCGATCCTGACGCCGACTGCGGAGCCCCGGCGCCACATCAGCTTGACCGCGCACACGAAATCCCGCCCGATCACCCGGAACATGAAGCGCTCGGGAAGCTCCATCTCCTCCGGCACCACCAAGCGCGCCCCGGAGGTGGAGACATCCTTGACGGTCGTGGGAATCTCCCGGCCGTCGAACAGCCGGATCTTGGCGATCCAGTTGGTTTCCTTGCGTTCCTCGCGGCGCTCCGTCCAGGCCCCCGCCGCCGCGAACGTGTGGTTGTCCCCTCCGCCGTGCCCTCCGCCGTCCGTCATGCCGTGCCCCCCGCCGTCCCCGCAGGCGTGCCCCCCGTCGCCGCCGCATCGAAGGCCCCGGCCACGGGCCGGAATGCCCGCACGAGGTCGCCGTCGAGCCGTCCGACCATCTCCCCGATGATCGCGAGCGCCGCGGTCTCGCTCAACGCCTTCTTGTAGGGGCGCCGCTCGATCAGGGCTCCGTAGATGTCCGTCACCGTCACGAGCCGCACGAGATCGGGGATCTGCTCGCCCCGCAGCCCGTCCGGGTAGCCCGACCCGTCGAGCATCTCGTGGTGCCAGCGGACCACGGCGAGCGTCGCCCCGTCGAACTTCGCCCCGGCGAGCATCGCGTGGCCGAGCGCCGGATGGGTGCGCATGATCTGCAACTCCACCGGGTTGAGCCGACCGGGCTTGTTGAGGATCGCCGGCGGGATCTTCGTCTTGCCTACGTCGTGCAACAGGGCCGCCTTGGCGAGGTGGTGCCGGTCGCGGGGGTTGAGGCCGAGGGCGAGGCCGAAGGCACTGGAGAGGCCGGCGACCAGCAGGATGTGCTGGTGCGTCGTGTCGTCGAAGCGCTGCACCGCCCGGACCCAGTCGCGGATACCGGCCTCGTGGACCGCCTGGGCGACGAGCTCGGTGCCGGCCTCGGCGATGTCCGGGGTCATGGCCGCGCCGGAGAAGAAGGCCTGCGTCAGGAAGTCCCGGGCCTCCTGCGCCTGCCTGGCCGCCCGGATCCCGACCCCCGCCGGGGTGGTGGTGGACCGGGCCGCCTGCCTCAGCCGGTCGGACAGCACCCGGGCCGCCGTCGCCGCGGGAATGGCCTCCGCGCCGAGGAGCCGGGCCTGGACCTCGGCCCGGGCGGCGTTGCCGTGGACCAGGAGCAGGTGCGGCACGCCCTGCCCGCGCATCGCCTCCAGACACCGGCGCAGGCGCACCAGGGCGTCCGAGGTCAACTCCTTGATGTCGCTGACGATCAGCGCCGGATGCTCGGGGGGGACCCGCTCCTCGTAGAGGTCGTGGATGCCGCAGGTCTCGGCCCGGCCCATCGCCTTCGCCAGGCGCTCAGCATGGCGAAGGTCGTCGGTGATCAGCATGAGGTCATGCATGGGGCGGGCCCCCGTCGCGGCTGCCCCGGTGGGCGGTGGGCGGCACCAGCGCGCCCGCAGCGGCCCCGTGGCCTCCGTCCCCCTCGTGCGGGGCGACAAAGGCCGGAAGGCCGATCCGCACGGCGGCGTAACGGGCGATGCGGCGGGCGGTCGTCCCCGTCGTCTCGGCGTGGAGGCTGTGAAGCGCGGCCATCGTGTCGGGGGAGGGCTCGGGGCGCCGGGGATGGCGGAGCAAGGCCTTCAGCAGGGACCAGGGATGGCCGAGGCCGCGCAGGATGAGGGCCAGCGCCCGGGCATCCTCGCCCTCCGTGCAGGCGATCAGCACCCCCACCGGCAGGCCGGCATCCCGGGCGAGCACCGCCACGACATCCTCCAGCCGCCGCAGGGCGACCCATTGGGCGAGGCGGGCCGTCGTCGCCGGGGCGGCGCCGAATCCCCCCGCCCGACCGGCGATCACCGCCGCCCCGGCATGGCAGGCGGCTCGGTCCGGTGGGACGAGGGCGGCGAAGGTCCGGGCGACTCCCTCCAGCAGGGCCTCCGCCCCGTCCCCGTCGTCGCCATGGTCGGCCCGGAGCCCCGCCAGCGCCGCCGCGTGGGCGAACCGCATCAGGGTGGCCCGGTCGGCCTCCGTCAGGTCGCGTCGCCCGGCGAGCGCCAGGGCGATCGGCGCGCAGCGTTCCGCCTTCGGCACGAGGGCCGAGACCAGGGCGGCGGGGAGGTCCGCGCCGGGATTGCCGAGGAGCGTCGCTTCCACCTCGGCTTCGCCCCGCCCGACCAGGGCCTCGCACAGGGCGGCCCCCACCGCCCGGCGCCGGGCGATGGCCCGCCGATGCCCCTCGCCGAGGGACTCGAGCAGGTCGAGGAGCCATGCCTCGTCGAAGCTCGGGCAGTTCTCCAGAAGGGACAGGGCGACCGCCGCCGAGGGATCCCGCGCGAGCCGCGTCGCCGCTTGACGCGGGGCGCGGCGCAGGGGTGTGAGATGCCGGGCGAAGGTCGCC
Source organism: Beijerinckiaceae bacterium (assembly GCA_022702015.1). Classification (GTDB taxonomy): domain Bacteria; phylum Pseudomonadota; class Alphaproteobacteria; order Rhizobiales; family Beijerinckiaceae; genus Methylobacterium. The sequence continues at coordinate 5,082 of JAKONI010000132.1, forward strand.
CGTGCCCTCTCGTCGACCTGATCGAGCAGGCCGGCCAGGAGCGTGTCGAAGCCCGGCTTGTCCGGCGGCGCGAGCCGCGACCAGCGCCGGGTCAGCAGGTCGGCCGAGCGGGTCAGCAGGTCCGACTGGCGCTGCCGGTCGCCGCTGAGGATCGCGGTCTCGATGTCGCGGACGAGGCGGTCGAGGCGGGGGGGAGGCGCGTGCCCGAGGATGGCGCTCATACGTAGACGATCTGCCGGGGCTGCGCCGCCGCGATCCGCTCCGCCTCGCGCCGCAGGGATTCCGACCGCACCGCCTCGATCAGGTAAGGCCGCCACAGGCCGAAGACCCCGTAGATCGTCCGGTCGAGATCGTTGGCGTCGAAGGGCATCCGCAGGTAGGCCCGGGCGCCGAACAGGGCGAGCCGCGCCGCGCTCGGCTCCTCGGCGGCGGCGCCGGCCATCACGATGCGCGTCTGCGTGCCCAGGGCGTCCAGGCGGCAGGCCGCCTCGCTCGGGGGCATGTCGGGGATCGCGGGGCCGACGATGGCGAGGTCGAAGGCCCGTGCCTTCGCCGCCTTCACGGCGGCCCGCCCGTCGGCGGCGTCGGTGACATGGAAACGGAAGGCGGTCGCCCCGAGCATCTGCCGGATGATGTCCCGGGTCCGCTGCCCCGGCTCCACGAGGAGCAGGCTGAGGTCCCGTCTCAAAACCGGGGCCGCCTGGAGCACGTGCCGGACGTTGCCGGGGCTCAAGGGCTTGAGGAGGACGTCGTAGGCGTCGAGGAGGCGGGCGACGGCGGACCAGCGCGAGGCCAGCAGATCCGCCACCAGCACCACCACGCACCGCGCGCCCGCGCCCTCGCGCCACGCGCTCACCATCCGCCCGTCGGTGTCGGGCAGGATCGTGTCGATGAACAGGATGTCGGGGGCCGGCTCGGCCAGCGCGGCGCGCAGTTCCGCCCCCTGGCTCGCCTCGGTCACCTCCGCGGCCGGGTCGGCGGCCGCGATCGCCTCGACGAGGGCGAGGCGCGTCTCCTCGTCGGCATCCGCGATCAGGATCTTCATCGCATGGGCTCAATCGTGACGTCGCGAGGCCGGGTCGCGCAACGATCTCGGGATGAAAGGGACGCCGGCTTCTCCGCGACCCGCGTGCCCCCACGCTTCGGTCCGGCCACCTCGTGGCGGCACATTCCCGGGCAGACGATCCCTGCCCGATGCCGCCACCGCCCCCTAAACCTCGATCATCGCGACCCTGGATTTCATTTGGGCATGCGAAACGCAGCACGTGGACTGTGCGCCGAGATTCCTAATCAATCTCTACAGATTTGAATTGAGTGGTTTTGCGTGCCTTCGGAAACGAATTCTACGAAGGCAGGAAAATACAACTAGCGGTAGAATACACGATCATACGGCCGGGGAGCGGGCTCTCCCTGATGCCGGGGGAGGCCACCGTCGCATCCGGGGCCGCAGGGGGGCGATGATCGGGGGACGAACGGCCCCACCGACCGTGAACGGGGGGATGCCAAAGCCGGCGGGGCCTGTCGGAACGGATCCGACGCGCGGAGGCTAGCCGCTGGGGAAAGACCCGCAATGACATGGGTTAATCGCCGTTCGCCGCATGCGCCGGGCTGGCGTCCCATCCCCGCGCCGGGAGCCGTCGCCGCCACGCCTATTGCTGGATGTCGCGCCGGTCCGACAAGTACCAGAACCCCTTGCAGAGTTGGCCCGGCAAGCTGGTGGAGGACAGGGTGAATTGCGTCCCCTGGTTGAGCGAGTAGCAATAGTGGGTCATGAGGTCACTATGGCTCGGCGTCTCCTGGCCCCGACACGATACGCTGCAGCGGATCGGGGAGGGAAAGCCGGACGGGTGACTCATGTAGATGTTGAGGGATAGTATATCCCGCGTGGCCTCGAAGGTGATCTCGATATTCCCTTCGCAAAGGATGTTGAGGCCGAGCGAGGAGGACAGGACGCTGAGGGACGCTCCGGGATCATCTTCCTTGCGCAGGGAGTGGACGCGCAGCCCATAGCCCGCGCTGAGGGCTTGGATGTCGTCCCACCCGGTACCGGCCTCCACCGCCGGGACGACGCCCCCGCCCGACAGGGCGAAGGCCGCGCCCCCCTCCAGGGCGGCGGCGGGATGGTTGGCGTAGTACCGCCAGCGGTCGAAGAACCGGACGTTCCCCGACATATGAAGCGCCCGGATCGGCCCGCCCCCCGGCCCGGCGGCGAAATGCATGGCGTCGTTCTCCATCACCTCGGCGACCCCCCACCGGGTGATGAAGTTCTGGGTGTTCGGCAGCAGGCCGAGGTCGTTCCGGGCGGCCCAGAGGTGGAGCAGCGTGGTGTCGAGGCCGAAGCAATCGTGGAAATCTGTGCCGATCGCCGCGCGGCAGGTGGCGACGTGTCGGGCGAACTCGGCCCAGGCCCCCGTCGTGCCCGCCACCAGCCCCGCCTGCAGGGCGTAGCCGTACCGGTCCAGCACGTCGCGGACCACCATCTGCCACAGTTCGGGTTGCCGGGGCCCCGTCAGCGGGTTGATGACGAACTGGCAGAACAGGGGGTCCGGGCTGGCATACAGGGTGTCGCGGTCGATCAGCGCGAACAGGTCGTGCCGGGGCGAGCAGAACCAGATGTCGGCATCGTAGAGGGCGGCCTTGCTGATCTCAGGGTGGGCCGCGCAGTATCGTGCCACCTCGATGTACCGGCCCAGCGGCAGGGAAGTCTCCGCCGCCGCGACGGCGACCTCGATGCCATGCCGGTGGAGGATCGCCACCTTCTCGTCGGACAGCCCGTAGCCGAGGACGACGAGGCGGCCCCCGAAATCCGTCGCGCGCAGCGACAGGACGAAGGGGATCAGCATCTCGTACCACGCCCGGTGGTTGTCGTTGACGGCTACGAAGATCGCGCAACTGGCGTCGGACATCATCTCGATCCGTGCAGGGGGTGAAGTCGCGGGGTCGGGCGGCCGGGATGTGTCCGGGGGCCGGACCGTCACAGCTTGAGGCGGGGGTCGTCGGCCACGATCCAGGTCGTCTCGCACAACTGCCCGCCGAGGCTCTCCGCCCAGAGATCGATCGCGCTCGCCCGGGCCAGGGTGACGTTGAGCCTCGTCGCCAGCGTGCTGGCGTTGTCGAAGACTTGGCCGGCGACGGTCACGGACCGGTGGATCGGCGAGGGGAAGCCCGTCGGGGAACTCATGTGGATTTGGAGCGCGGGCAGATCGCGGGTGGCCTCCAGGACGATCCGGTGGTTGCCGCTCGCGTGGATGAACAGGCCCGCCGCCGCCCGGAAGACGCCGAAGGCCGCCTCGTCGCGGATCTCGGCGGTCAGGTCGGCGATCCTCAGCCCCGCCGCGGCGAGGAGGTCCGTCGCGCCGTCCGAATGGATCGGGTGCGTAGGCGGCAGGGGGCCCTGGTCCGGCGAGGAGAGGGCGAAGCGCGCGCCTTCCCGCAGGGCATGGTCGCGGTGGTTCGTGTAGTAGCGCCAGCGGTCGTAGTAGCGCACGTCGCCGCACAGGTGCAGGGCCCGGACGGCGTCCCCCGACGCCATCCAGATCGGCTCGAGCTGGCCGGGGGGGTAGCTCTCGGTGATGCCGCGCTTGCTGATGAGGTTCTGCGTCTCCGGCAGCAGCCCGACCTCGTGCTCGGCGGCCCAGAGGTGCAGGAAGGTCGAGTCGATCCCGAACTGCCGCCGGAAATCCGTGCCGATGCGCCCCGCATGGGCTTCGAGGGAGGCCGCGAAGGCCGCCCAGGCCGAGGGCGGCCCGGCGACGAGGCCGGCCTGGAGCGCGCCGCCGTAGCGTGCCACGACATCGTCGAAGACCCGCCGGGTGTTCTCCTCGCGGCGGGGGCCGATCAGCGGTTCGTAGATGAAGCTGCAGAAGACCGGATCGCGGCAGACGTAGAGCTTGTCCTCCCGCACGTGCTCGAACAGATCGAACACGTTCGAGCAGAACCAGATGTCGGCGTCGTAGAGTGCGACCTTCTCGAGGGAGGGATTGCCGGCGCAGATCCGGGCGACCTCCAGGTAGCGGCCATAGGACAGGTCGTGGTCCGGCGAGGCCGGGGCGAGATGGACCCCCGCCTCCCGGAGGAGGGCCCGTTTCCGCTCCGACAACCCGCCATCGATGGCCACGACGTGGCCGTCATAGCCCGTGCTCCGCAGCGACAGGATGAAGGGAACCAGCATCTCGTACCAAGCGCGGTGATTGTCGTCGATGGCGACAAACACCGCGTGGTGATGGCTGGCCATAACATCAACCTCTTAGTTGTATAGGCGCGAATTAGGTTGTATTCGCGCCGCCGTTGCTGTCGTTCCTTATGCCAGATCTTGTCCGGGACGGAATGTAAAAATTTCCGCGACGGTCGCGGGGTGCCGCGTCATTGCCCCTGGGCGAGGGTGCCGTGCAGGCATTGGTGCATGAAGCTCTTGCGGTCGGGTCCCTTCGCCAGACCCCGGGCGATCGCCTGCTCCCGGCAGGCGTCGCGCTGCGGACGCATGCAATCGCGCATGGCCGCCTTCCGCTCCGGGCCGGTGAGGCTGCGGCTGTCGATCTGCGCCCGGCACTGGGCGTGGGCGGAGGCGCCGAGGGCGGGGGAGAGGGAGGGGGAGAGGGCGGGGGAGGAGGGAGCCGGGACCGGGGGGGTCTGGGCGAAGGCGGCGGGGGCGGCGCCGAGCCAGGCCGCGAGGACGAGGGAGGCGGAAAGGCTGGGTCTCATGCGGGGGGCTCCTGTCGGCCGGTCGGAAGGGCCGAAGGGCCAGGGAGCATTCCGGCGGCGTCGGCGGGATGGCGATCGTGTCTCCGCCGCGTAACGCCTTGTGACGGCGCGAGACCGGGCCGCCTTTGCGAAGGGGGCGAAGCCATCTAGGGAAGCGCCTGATCGGCACGTCGCGATGACGACGTGAAACGGACCATCAGGGAGCGAAACGATGCGGGCCCTCCTCTGCCGGAGCCTCGACGGACCGGACGCGCTGACCCTCTCCGAGCGGCCGGCGCCCGAGGCGGGACAGGGGCAGGCCCTCGTCCGCGTCACCCTGGCCGCCCTCAACTTCTTCGACACGCTGATCGTCGCCGGGCGATACCAGGTGAAACCGCCGCTGCCCTTCGCGCCGGGGGGCGAGGGGGTCGGCATCGTCGAGGCCCTGGGCGAGGGAGTCACCGGGGTCTCGGTGGGACAGAGGGTGGTGATCCATGCGGGCTACGGCTGCTGCGCCGAACGCATCGCCATCGATGCGCGCAAGCTCACCCCCGTCCCCGCAGGCGTCCCGGACGAGCAGGCGGCGGGTCTCACCATCACCTACGGCACCACGCTCCACGCCCTGGCCAACCGGGCGAAGCTGCGGCGGGGCGAATGGCTCGCGGTGCTGGGCGCCTCGGGCGGGGTCGGGCTCGCGGCGGTGGAACTCGGGGCGCTCATGGGAGCGAAGGTCATCGCCTGTGCCTCCTCCGAGGAGAAGGTCGCCGCCGCCCGCGCCCACGGGGCCACCGAGGGGCTGGTCTACGCCCCGGAGACCCTGAAGGACGACCTGCGCCGGATCACCGGCGGCGCCGGGGTCGACGTGGTGTACGACGCGGTGGGCGACGCCTTCGCCGAGCCGGCCCTGCGGGCCCTCGCTTGGCGCGGGCGCTACCTCGTGATCGGCTTCGCGGCGGGGCAGATTCCCCGGCTGCCCCTCAACCTGATCCTGCTGAAGGAGCTCGACGTGCAGGGCGTCCACTGGGGTGCCTTCACCGAGCGCGATCCGCAGGCCCACCGGGCCGACCAGGAGCAGTTGCTCGCCTGGGTGGCGGAGGGGCGCCTCGGCGCCAAGGTTCATGGCGTCTACCCGCTGGACGAGTTCCGCGAGGCCTTCGGGGTGCTCGTCCGCCGGGAGGCCGTGGGGAAGGTGCTGCTCCGGGTGTAGGGGGACCGCGTTTCCCTCCCCACGGACAGCGCCTGGGTGAACCGTGTCCCACCCTCTTCCTCATCCTGAGGTGCCCGGCTTCCCGGGCCTCGAAGGAGACCTCCAGAACCCTCCGTGATCCCTGGAGGGCTCCTTCCGGGCGGCTCTCGCCGCGCCTTAGGATGAGGGGGATCGGGACCCCATGATGATTTTTCGCGACAACTCCCGCATGGGGGAGATCGTATTCAGCCCTTCAGAGCAGCCCCTGCTTCCGCGCGAGCGTCACCAGATCCTCCTGCGGCCGGGCGCCGATGTGCTGGATGACCTCCGCCGCCGCCAGGGCTCCGAGGCGGGCGCTGGCGAGGTGGTCGAGGCCCCTGGCATGGCCGGCGAGGAAGCCGGCGGCGAAGAGGTCGCCCGCGCCGGTCGTGTCCACCACCTGCGCCACGGGGCTCGCCGCCACCTCCCGGACATGGCCGCCATGGACGACGAGGGCGCCCTTCTCGGAGCGGGTGACGAGGCCGAGCATGGGCATCCCCCGGCCGTTGCGCTCATCGCGGAGCGCCGCCACGGCGGCCTCCCCGTCCTCCGTCTGGTAGAGGCTCTTCAACTCGCCGAGGTTGGCGAACAGGATGTCGATGCTGCCGTCGCGGATCAGCCCCAGGAACTCGTCCCGGTAGCGGCCGACGCAGAACGCATCCGACAGGGTGAGCGCCACCGCGTTGCCCGCCCGGTGGGCGATCTCCACCGCCTTGCGGAACGCCTCCTTGGCGGCGGGCGGATCCCAGAGGTAGCCCTCCAGGTAGACGACCCGGGCCGAGGCCACGGTCTCCTTGTGGATCTCATCCGGCCCGAGGCCCTGGCAGGCGCCGAGATAGGTGCTCATGGTGCGCTCGCCGTCCGGCGTCACCAGCACGAAGCAGCGGGCGGTGGCCGGTCCCTCGGTGGCGGCGGGCACGTCGTAGGCGACGCCGGTCGCCTTCAGATCGTGGCGGAAGAGCTGGCCGAGCTCGTCGTCCCGCACCCGGCCGACGAAGCCGGTCTTGGCGCCGAGCATGGCCGCGCCCACCGCCGTGTTGGCCCCCGAACCGCCCGAGACGATCGTCGCCGGCCCCATGGCCTGGAACAGCGCCTGCGCGCGGGGTTCGTCGATCAGCGTCATCGCCCCCCGGGCGATCCCCTCCTTCTCGAGAAAGGCGTCGTCGGTGCGCGCGATGACGTCGACGATGGCGTTGCCGAGGACGAGGAGATCGAGGGAAGCGGTCATGCGGTGATCCGGTCGCGGGGGATTCCGGCGGCTGTGGCACCGGGCGGCGGCCGGATCAAGCCGGGACGATCAGTCCTCGGCGAAGAGGTCGGCGACCGGAAGCGTCAGGCCGGGCGGGTCGAGGGCCAGCGTGCCCTCGCTGATCATCCGCGTGGCGACCGCGTCGCCCGTGCCCCGGGCATGGTGCACCACGAGGCCGTTGTCGGGGTAGAGAATGAGGTAGTGGGCGACGCTCGGCACCCGGAAGTAGCCCCGGAGCTTCGCCCCCTGATCGACCGAGCGGGTGCCCGGCGAGATCACCTCGACCACGATGACGGGGTTCGTGATCTCCACGGCACCAGGGGCGGCGCGCTCGCCGCAATAGACGAGGGCGTCGGGCTCGAAGGCAGTCTGGTCGTCGATCCGGACCGTCATGCCGTTTGGCATCGCGCGGCAGGGAAGCCCCCCGTCGCGGATGGCGGTCCTCAAGGTCAGGAAGGCTGAGGCCTTCACCTCGGCATGTCGCACGCGCTCGGGCGACATCGCGATGATCTGTCCCGCGATCAGCTCGTAGCGGCCCGGTCGCCCTTCGGCCCAGGCCAGGAACTCGTCCGTCGTCATCGGCTGCTTCGGGACTGGGTCCGCGCTCATACTGTCATCCGTGAACGCGTGAACTCCTAGCACGGATGCGCGCGATTCTCAGCCCGCGATCTCTTCCAGCGCCACGTCCCGGGTCCGCGGCCCGAGCAGCCCGACGAGGCTGCCGGCGATCAGCATCGCGGCCGAGATGAACAGGAACACGCCCGGCGTGCCCGCCTCCCGCAGGACGAAGGCGATGATGAAGCCCGTGAAGATCGCCGAGAAGCGGCTCCACGAGTAGACGAAGCCCACCGCCCGCGCCCGGATGCCGGTGGGGAACAGCTCCGCTTGGTAGGCGTGGAAGCTGTACGACATCACGTTCGAGGCCAGCGTCAGCCCGATGCCCAGCGCCACGATGGCGGTCACGTCGCGCACCTGCGCGAAGGCCAGCCCGCAGGCGATGTAGACGAGGGCCGCCGCGACGATGACGTGCTTGCGCTCGAACCGGTCGGCGATGGCGAGCCCGATCAGCGGGCCGACCGGGGCGGCGAGGGCGATCAGAGCCGTGTAGGCGAGGCTCGACGTGACGGTGATCCCTTGCGCGATCAGCAGGGTCGGCACCCAATTGGCGAAGCCGTAGAAGCCCACGGTCTGGAAGATGTTGAAGCCGGCCATCATCAGGGTGCGGCGGCGGTAGGGGGGCACCCACATGTCACGGAAGGCGCCCTTGGGCTGGGCCGGCTGGGCGGGGCCGGGCGGGGGGAGGGGGCGGCCGTATTCCATCGCGACCTTCGCCTCGAGCCGGGCCATCACCGCCTCCGCCTCGGCGACGCGCCCGCGCTCCACGAGCCAGCGGGGGCTCTCGGGCAGGCCGGAGCGCATCCACCACACCAGCAGGGCCGCCGAGGCGCCGATCAGGGCGACCCAGCGCCACCCGTCGAGGCCGAACGGCGCGAGGGGGATCAGCAGGTAGGAGAGATAGGCCACCACCGGCACGGCGCAGAAGCCGATGCCCTGGCACAGGGCGAAGGCGCGGCCCCGGATCGCCTTCGGCACCAGTTCGGAGAGGTAGCTGCCGATGGTGACCATCTCCAGCCCGAGCCCGATGCCGGCGATGAGCCGCCACAGGTTCAGCCCGAACGCCTCGGTCTGGAAGGCCATGACGACGTTGGCCGCCGTGTAGGACAGGAGCGACCACGTGAAGATCGCCCGCCGCCCGAAGCGGTCCGCGAGCCAGCCGCACGCCACGGTGCCGATGAACAGCCCCGTGAACAGGGCGGCCACGAAGCCCGCCACCCCGGTGGCGCCGAACAGGCCCGGCGTCGTCGGGGTGAGGATCCCGGCCTTCACGAGGCCCGGGGCCACGTAGCCGGTGAACAGCAGGTCATAGAGTTCGAAGAAGAAGCCGAGACCGAGCAGCGCCACGATGCGCCAGACGCTCCGCGTCGCCGGGAGCCGGTCGAGGCGGGCGACGATTTCGGCGGGGTCGGTGGAGGCCTGGGCCCCGGCCGCCCGCCGGGGCGGCGCCGCGCTGATCGTCATGGTCTCTCGCCCTATTCCGCCGGGGCGATTGCCCCGGAACGGCGGCGGGCGCAAGGCGTCGCCGTCAGCCCGGCGGCAGCACGTCGATCGAGATGCCGGAGTAATAGGCCGCGAGGTTGGCGATGTCGGCGTCCGACAGCTCCTTGGCCACGACGTTCATGATCTCGTTGGAGCGCTTCCCCTCGCGGTATTCCGTGAGTTGCTTGACCAGGTAGGGCTCGACCTGACCGGCGAGGTTCGGCGCCTCCGGCATCTTCGAGAGGCCGTCCATGCCGTGGCAGGTCTGGCAGGCGGTCGCCCGCTTCTTGCCCAGCGCGGCGTCCCCCGCCTGGGCGGCGACGGGCACGAGAAGGGCGGCGAGGACGAGGGGGATGCGGGTCATCGTTGAGGGCTCGGGATGCACGACACGTTTCCCCTTGAGGAGAACGTTGCGAATTCGTCCGTCCCTCGACCTCATCCTGAGGTGCCCGCGCCGGCGAGCCTCGAAGGAGGGCTCCAGACGTCTCAGTGATCCCTGGCGGCCTCCTTCGAGGCTGCTCCGCAGCACCTCGGGATGAGGTGGCAGATGGGAGTGAGACGCTGGCCCGATTTCGCGACGGTCCCCTCAAGGGGAGAGGAATGAGAGGGGAAAACTACTTCTCGTAGGAGATCCGGTAGATCGCCCCGGCGGAATCGTCCGAGACCAGCAGCGATCCGTCGAGGAGCACCGCCACATCCACCGGGCGGCCGAGATACTCGCCGTCGCCGGTCAGCCAGCCCTCCGCGAAGGGCTTCACCGACTCGATCTTGCCGTCGGCTCCGAGCTTGGCGAACATCACCCGGGCGCCGATCGGCTGGGTGCGGTTCCACGAGCCGTGCTCGGCGATGAAGATGCCGCCCTTGTAGGCGTCGGGAAACATCTTGCCGTTGTAGAAGGTCATGCCGAGATCGGCCGCGTGGGGCGGCAGTTCGGCCATCGGCGGCACCGCGTCGGCGGGCGGGGTCTCGTCCTTGTACTCGACGGTGCGCACGGCGCCGCCGCCGAACCACGGGAAGCCGAAGTTCTGGCCGGGCTTGGTGATGTGGTTCAGTTCGCCCGGCGGCTTGTCGTCGCCCATGCCGTCGACCTGGTTGTCGGTGAACCAGAGGGACTTGTCGGTGGAGAAGTCCATGCCGACCGAGTTGCGGATGCCGGTGGCGTAGACCTCACGGTTCTTGCCGTCGGCGTCCATGCGGATGATGCCGCCGATGCCCTGCTTCCTGTACAGGTCCATCTTCGCGGCGGGCGGCACGTTGTAGGGCTGGCCGAGCGCGATGTAGGTCTTGCCGTCGGCGCCGACCCGGCAGACGCGGGCGGTGTGGTTGAAGCTCTCCTCGGAGGCGGGGATGAGTTCGCCCTGCTTCACCAGCACGCCGGCGGCGACATCCGGGTTCTCGTAGAAGAACTCGGCGGCCGGGAAGGCGAGCACTCGGTTCTGTTCCACCACGGTCAGCACGCCGTCCCGGGAGAAGCAGACGCCGTTGGGGATCTTGAAGTCGATGCCGGGGGCGAAGACCTTCACCTCGTCGGCCACCCGGTCCTTGTCCCGGTCGGTCACGGTGTAGACCTTCGACTTGCGCGTGCCGACGAAGACCACCCCGGCATTGGGTCCCACCGCCATGGCGCGGGCATCGGGGACGACGGCGTAGAGCGCGATCTTGAAGCCGTCCGGCAGCTTCACCTTCGCGAGGTTCTTGGCGATGGCGTCCGCCCGGCGGCCGGTCTGCGGGATTTCCGGCGCGGCCTGGGTGTTGGTGCTCTGGAAGCCCTGGAGCTTCTCGAGGTCGTCGGTCTTGGCCTTGGTATCGGCGGCGGGGGCGCCCTGGCCCAGGGCCGGCGCGGCGACACCGGCAAGGAGCGCGGCGAGGATCAGCATGCGCATCGAAACGTTTTCTCCCGATCCGCCCCGTCGAACGGGCGGTTCGCGCGAAAGGATAGACTGCCCTCCCGCAGGCTCAAGGGGCCGGCATGACGCGGCCGTACCATTGTTCACTGACGGCGGCACCGGGTCGCCGGGCAACGCGGCCGGGAAAGTCTGACGAAGTGCTGACGGGGGCGGCCGGTGGATCGTTCCGTCCCGGCCCGTCACCTCGCTCGGCCTACCAGTTCCATTCCTCGAAGCCCGGCTCGCGGCATCGGTAGCCGATGGGGCATTGCGGATTGTCCTTGGTGGGGACGAAGCGAAGCTCCGCGATCTCGGAGAAGTCGCACTGGTTCCGGCCGCGCACGAACCGCTCGGGGGCCGGGCCGACGGCGATCACCACGTCGCCCTCCCGTTTGACCAGATCCATGGCCTCGGCACAGGTCATCCGCGTCGCCGCCGCCGCCCGGGGCAGGCGCGCTTGCGCGAAGACGGGCGACCAAGCCGCGAGGGCGGTGGACGCGACGCAGAACAGAACGAGGGCCAGGGGCCTCATCGCAAATGGTACCGGATCCAGAATACGCACGGGCCGCGACGGGCGCGGAGAAACATATCCTGCACAAGCCCGCGCCCCGCGACTGTTACCGGAATGCGCCACCCCACTGCTTTCGCCGTCTGACCGCCGCATTCCGGGCGATAAAGAATCGCGCGAGGGCACCCCGCCCTTAAGAAATCGTGAATACGATCCGCTTGCCGCAGGGGGCGGCGCCCGTTTCCCGTTCGGATCAGGCCCGGAGCAGGACGACTCCGCACCGGGCAGCGTTCGAGCGCCATCCAGGGAACACGCCGATGCCGGCTCTCTCGATTCCCGACGTCCCGGCGATTCGCCCGGCGACGGCCTTGCACGGGGGCTGACCGCATGGGCCTGCGCATCACAGCCGACGCGGTGAGGACCGGCCTGCCGATGCCGGCGCGGTCCGCCCCTTTGCCGTCGGTCGATGTCCGCTCGACCGCCCTGGTGGGCCTCGATCCGGCGCCGCCCCGGCGCGGCCGGGCCGTCATCCCGGTCCTGCTGGTGGTGGGCTGGGGCGGTCTGTTCGCCTATTGCGCCACGTATCTGCGGGAGGACCTGCCCTTCCGTCCGGTCACGCCGTCCGAAGGGAGCGTCGGCGCCGAGGATCCGCCCCAGCGGACCTTCGTCCTGCCCGACGTGCCGGGGGCGCCACAACCGACAGCCGCCGTATCCGCTGCCCCCGCCACCGTCGCGCAAGCGTCCACCCCCGTGGGCCTGCCTCATCCGGTGCCGTCCCCGGGGGAGCCCGCCTATGTGGGAACCTGGGGGCCGACGCCCGCCGCCTGCGGGCGCCCCTCCCGCCGCCGGGGCTACCTGCCCGCGACGATCACCGCCGACAGGGCGAAGGCGGGGCGCACCCTCTGCGCCTTCCGGGATGGGCACCGCGCCGGGAACGCCTGGGTGATGGCGGCCGATTGCAGCGACCGGGGCCGTCGCTGGTCGTCCCAGGTTCGCCTCCTCGTCGAGGGCGACCACCTCACCTGGAGCAGCAACCGGGGCACCGTCACCTACACCCGCTGCGCCCGCCGCACGGGCGGATGAGGGATTTTCCGAAGGAGAGGTCCTTTGGCGGGCGCGGGGCGGAGCCCCGCGTAACCCCAGGGGCGTGGCCCCTAGACCCCACCGAAGGGCTCGCCCTTCGGGATCCCCGTATCGGCCCGTGACTTAGGACACGTCGGCGCCCTCGACGGTTCCGCGCGCCTGCGCGACAGGGAGGGGCGGTGTCCTCCGCGTTTCGTCCCCCCATCCCGAGGAGCGTGCCCCATGGCCGCCGCGCTGGCCCCGCCGCATGACGGCATCCCGCCCCGGGAGCGGGTGCTGGCGATGATCGCGATCGGCCTCGCCATGACCATGGCGGTGCTCGACGGGGCGATCGTCAACGTGGCCCTGCCGGTGCTGGCCAAGGACCTCGCCGTGAAGCCGGCGGACGCGATCTTCGTGGTCAACGCCTACCAGGTGGCGGTGACGGCGAGCCTCCTGCCCTTCGCCTCGCTCGGCGACATCTTCGGCTTCCGCCGGGTCTACCTGCCGGGGCTGGGGGTGTTCGTGGCGGCCTCCCTGGCCTGTGCCCTGGCGCCGAACCTCGGGTTCCTCATCGCCGCGCGGATCGTCCAGGGTTTTGGCGCGGCGGCGGTCATGAGCGTCAACATCGGTTTCGTGCGCTTCATCTATCCCCACCGGATCATCGGGCAGGGCGTGGCCAACGTCGCCCTCGTCGTGGCGGTGGCCTCGGCGGCGGGCCCCACTGTCGCCGCCGCGATCCTCTCGGTGGCCGACTGGCCCTGGCTGTTCCTCGTGAACCTGCCGGTGGGCCTCCTGGCCCTCGCCGTCGCCTCCAAGACCCTGCCGGCCACCCCCGAGAGCCGGCGCCGGTTCGATGGGCCGAGCGCCGTCCTCAACGCCCTGACCTTCGGGCTACTCATCATCGGCATCGACCGGCTGGGCGATGCGGACGGCCAGGCCATCGGCGCCGCCGAGATCGCCGCCTCCCTCGCCTTCGCCGTCGTCTTCGTCCGCCGCCAGATCCGGCTGCCGGCCCCGCTCCTGCCCGTCGATCTGCTGCGGATCCCGGCCTTCGCCCTCTCCATGGCGACCTCCGTCTGCGCCTTCTCGGCCCAGATGGCCTCCTACGTGGCGCTGCCCTTCTACTTCCAGGACGTGCTGCACCTCTCCAGCACGCAGACCGGGTTCCTCATGACCCCCTGGCCCATCGCCATCGCCCTGATGGCGCCGGTCTCGGGACGGCTGGCCGACCGGTATCCGCCGGGCCTGCTCGGCGGGGCGGGGCTCGCGGTGCTGGCCCTGGGCATCGCCCTCGTGGCCGCCCTGCCCGCGAACCCCACCACCCTTGACATCGCGTGGCGCCTGACCCTGTGCGGCCTCGGCTTCGGCCTGTTCCAGTCGCCCAACAACCGGGTGATCGTGACCTCCGCCCCGAGGGAGCGCAGCGGCGGCGCGAGCGGCATGCAATCGACCGCGCGGCTCACCGGCCAGTCCCTGGGGGCCGCCCTGGTGGCGGTGCTATTCGGGTTGACGCACGGCCTCGGCCCGGGCAAGCCCGTCACCCTGTCCCTGTGCGTCGCGGTGGCGCTCTCCGTCGCCGGAGGCTGCGCCAGCGTGCTGCGCCGGCAGCGGGGGGGCTGAATGCCGCGAAACGTCCGCCGCGGCGTGGCGTTTTCCACCATCGCACCGGGCGAGGAGGGAGCGGATATGGATCTCGATCTGAGCGGCCGGAAGGCCCTAGTCACGGGCTCGACCGGCGGCATCGGTTACGCCATCGCGAAGGCGCTGTGCGACCTCGGGGCGGAGGTCGGCATCAACGGCCGTACCGCCGGGCGGGTGGATGCGGCCCTGGCCAAGCTCGCCGGCGAGACCTCCGGCGGCAAAGCCTTCGCCGCCGTGGGCGACGTATCCGACGCGGCGGGCACGCAGGCGCTCCTGGCCACGCTGCCCGAGGTAGACATCCTCGTGAACAACACCGGCATCTTCGAGCCGAAGCCGTTCTTCGAGATCCCGGACGCGGACTGGCAGCGCTTCTTCGACGTGAACGTGATGAGCGGCGTGCGCCTGTCCCGCGCCTACACCCCCGGCATGGCCGAGCGTGGCTGGGGGCGGGTGATCTTCATCTCGAGCGAATCCGCCCTCAACGTGCCCACCGAGATGGTCCACTACGGCATGACGAAGACGGCGCAGCTCAGCATCGCCCGGGGCCTCGCCCAGACGGTGGCCGGCAGCGGCGTGACCGTGAACAGCGTTCTGCCAGGCCCGACGCTCTCGGAGGGCGTGGAGACCTTCCTGAAGCAGATGGCCGGGGATTCGGCCGGGGCGGACATCGAGGCCGTGGGCCGTCAGTTCGTGGCCGAGCACCGGCCGACGTCGCTGATCCGGCGCCTCGCCACCGTGCAGGAGGTCGCGAACCTCGTGGCTTACCTGTGCAGCCCCGCGGCGAGCGCGACGACGGGGGCGGCCATGCGCGTCGACGGGGGCGTCCTGCAATCCTTGGCCTGAGCCCGCGTCCCTTGACCGGGCCCGGATCGACGAACCCCACGGACCGGCCCCCTTGGCCGGTCCGGCAGGATGAAGCTCAGGACTTGAGGTGAGCCGCCAGGTGCTTGTTCATCTCGAACATGGAGCACTTGTCCTTGCCGAAAACCTTCTTCAGCTTGTCGTCGGCGACGATCTCGCGCTTGTTCTCGGGGTTCTGGAGGTTGTGCTTCTTGATGTATTCCCACACCTTGCTCACGACCTCGCCACGCGGGAGCGGGCTGGTGCCGACGATGGCGCCGAGCTCGGCCGACGGCTTGAGCGGCTGCTGCAGGGCATTCGGCTTCGCGGCGGCGGTCTTGGCCGCAGGGGCCTTGGCGGCCTTGGCCGGAGCGGCCTCCGTAGCAGCCTTCGTGGTCTTGGCCGCCTTGGGTGCAGCCTTCTCCGTCTTCGTCGCCATCAAATTCCTCCGATGCTCGGATCTGACCGGGGCGTACCGTGCCCCGTAGCCGCATTAGCATAGCAGCTTCAACGGAACGGTGCCGAACCCGTTCCAAGACAAAATTGGGTGCTAAACGCCTCAATCCACAGGGCGGGCCGGGTTTTCGGCCCGCGTCACCCCGCAGCCACGGTCAATTCTACCGCGAAGGTTGCCGAGTGAAAGGTTTCCGCAACTTCGATTTGTAAGATTCGGTGACATGTTCGCACCGATCCTCTCCCTCTCCCTTGCCCTGTCGGTGGCCCTGGTGTTCGGCCTCGCCGCCGGGACGCGCCCCGACCACGCCACCGGCGCCGCCGTCACCCGCGGCCTGCTCTGAGCGGCGGGGCCGATCCGCGCGGGCGCGATGGCCCGTTCGTGAAGGCTCCGGCGAAGACTTCGGCATTGCATCGCCGGACGCCCCGGCGCATCTCCGCCCGACCATG
This sequence comes from Beijerinckiaceae bacterium, assembly GCA_022702015.1. GTDB lineage: Bacteria > Pseudomonadota > Alphaproteobacteria > Rhizobiales > Beijerinckiaceae > Methylobacterium. The sequence goes on from JAKONI010000132.1 coordinate 21,176, forward strand.
ATCGATCCCACCGTCGCCGGCAGCCTCGAAGGCACGGCCCATGTCGTCCAGATCGCCCTGACCCCGGTCTTCCTGCTCTCGGGGGTGGCCACGCTGCTGAACGTGTTCGGCGCCCGCCTCGCCCGGGTGGCGGATCAGGCGGACAAGGTCTCTGGCCTGTTGCCGGCGGCCAGCGACGAGGAGCGGCAGATGCTCGGGCTCCGGCTCGACCAGTTGCACCGGCGGTCGCTGGCCCTCGACGCGGCGGTGGTGCTCGCGGCGCTCGGGGGCGTGGCCACCTGCGGCGCGGTCCTCACCCTCTTCGTCGGCGCCCTGCGCGACGCCACCATCGCCAACGTGCTCTTCGGATTGTTCGGCGCGGCCATCCTCTGCACCCTCTGCGCCCTGGTGGTGTTCGGGTTCGAGATGCTGCTGGCGAGCCGGACCGTCCGCGACCGGATCGCCGAGAGGCGCAGCCGCGCCGGCGTGCCCGCCGACCCGTAAGCCCCGGAACCCGATGCGGGTCCCGCGCTTAGTCCGGTGAGTCGCGCCCTCCGAACGAGCCGGGGAGGGGCCGTGAAGGAGGGACCATGCCGACCGATCTGCCGACCGAACGTGCCGTCAGGAAGCCGGGGACGATGGAGCTCGATCCGGCGGCCGAAGGCCTCGCCCTCGACGAGACGCCGCGCCTGATTGCCTCCGACAAGGTGGAGGGCACGGCGGTCTACGACCGGGAGGGCCACCACCTCGGGACCGTGCACAACTTCATGGTCGACAAGGTATCGGGGCAGGTCGCCTACGCGGTGCTGGCCTTCGGCGGCTTCCTCGGCCTTGGCGAGAACCACCATCCCCTGCCGTGGCGGGCCCTGACCTACGATACCCGCCTCGGCGGATACGTGGTCGATCTCGACCCCGGCGAGCTGTCGGGGGCGCCGAGCCACGGCTCCGGGGAGGACGGCTTCGCCGATCCGGCCTACGGCAAGCGCCTGGACGATTACTACGGGCGGGGCCCGGCGCTGGCCTGAGCGTTCCTTAGAACTTGCCGCCGAGGCCGACGTTGCCGCCGGCGGTGAGTGCCGGGGCCATGGAGCTGCCGCCGCCACCGGAACCGCCGCCCCCCGCGAGTTCGTCGCGGTTGATGCGGCGATCGCCCGTGTCGGCGGAACGGCTGGCGGCGCCGGCCGTCTTCGGGATCGCGATCTGCCGGGTTGGGTTGGTCTGGAGAGGGCGGCCGTCCTCATCGACGCTCGACGCCCGGGCCTCCCGGCCGGGGAGGGCGCCCCGCATGGAGGGGGGAAGGCCGACATCCGTCTCGGGCATGACCCCGGAGGTTCCGCTGAGGGCCTGACAGCCGGCGAGCGCGCCGGCCACGAGCGAAGCGGCGAGAACCAGGGCAGGGAGACCTGCCGCGGACGGGATCCTGGACATAGACGGTTCCTCACGCGGGCCGGATCGAACGCGACCCACCGTTAAGGAAACGGCTCTACGCTCCGCTTGCGGCGAAATACAGACGCGGGCCGGGCACGGGGGCGGCGCGCGCGGCGCGGGACAGGGCTGCGCGGTGCGGAACTTGCGCCCTGTTGCCCCAGGTCCACAGACCTGATCCATAACTTCGCCCAGGTCGGCCCGTACCCCCAGCGGGCCGCGCCGGATTCGGGCGGATGCGGTCGCGGATGGTCCGTTGGCCTGGCCGCCCCCTTGAAGTTGCAGAGGACGACGCGTGCGTACTACCAGCCGGATGATCGCAGCCCTGGCCCTCGCCGTCGCGACGACGGCGGCCGGAGCCCAGACTCCGCCCCCCGGCGGCGAGGGCGGATCCGGGCCCGCCGCGTCGCCCCCGGCGCCGGCGCCCGCGGCGCCGCCCGTCGCCCCGCCCACCGCCCCGCCGCCCGTCGCCCCGCCCTCCACCGCCCCGGCCGCCCCGGCTCCGGCGGCGCCCACCGCAGGCGCCCCCTCCCAGCAGGGTACCCCGGCGACGGTGATCGACACCCAGGATTACGAGAGCCGGCTGGGCCGCAGCGTCCGCAGCGCGCAGGGGGACGAACTCGGCCGGGTCATCGACGTGCTCATCGACAAGGAGGGGCACCCCCGGGCGGCGATCATCGATTTCGGCGGCTTCCTCGGCGTCGGGACGCGCAAGATCGCCGTCGATTGGCGGGCCCTGCGCTTCACCTCGGACGCCAAGGAGCGCCGCCTGTCCGTCGCCCTGACGCGCAACCAAGTCCGCGTGTCTCCGGAGTACAAGTCGGGCGAGCCGATCGTGGTGCTCGGCCCGGCGAGCGCCACCGCCCCCGCCGAGGGGGACCAGACCGCCCCGGCGCAGCCCCCCGCGCCGGCCTCGACCCCCGCGCCGGCCCCCACGGTCGCGCCCGCTCCGGCACCGCCGACGGCTGCGCCGGCCGCCACGCCCGCCTCTCCACCCGCGGCGTCGGCGCCCCAACAGGCTCCCGATAAATGACGGTGGCGCATTTGAAGGTGCGGTCCAAGATCCCCGTGGGGGACGAGTCCCTGCGGGATGGCCCGGCGTCGGTGCCGCCGGTCGCTGGCGCCCCGGCGAGGGACGGGGGCGTCCGTCGGGACGGTCGCCCGGAGACCCGCCTCCATGTGGCGGCGGTGGACCCAGCCCCGGCTGAGATGGCCCCGATCGCGCAGGAGCCCCCCGCCGGGCTCCGCGCCGGGTCCCGTCCCGCCGCCGACGCGGCCGCCGGGACGGGCCTCTCGACGGGTAGCCGCCGGGGGCTCGATGCCTTCGCGTTCTTCGTGGCCAACCTTCAGACGGGGTTCGGCCCGTTCCTGGCGGTCTACTTCTCCCAGGCGAAGTGGACTCAGTCGGATATCGGCTTCGCCCTCACCGTGGGCAGCCTCGTCGGCCTTCTGGGGCAGGTGCCCGGGGGCGCCTTCGTCGACGCGGCGCGCTCGAAGCGCCTGGCCGCCGGCGTCGCGGTGGCGGGCATCGCCGGCAGCGCCCTGGCGCTGGCCGTCTGGCCGAGCTTCCTCGTGGTCCTCCTGGCCATGGCCCTCCATTCCGCCGCGAGCTGCGTGCTCACCCCAGCCATCGCCGCCATCAGCATCGGCCTCGTCGGCCATGCCCGGGCGGGGGAACGCCTCGGCCGCAACGCGAGCTTCCAGGCGCTCGGCAACGCCATCGCGGCGGCGGGGATGGGGGCCTGCGGCTACTACCTCTCGAACGGCGCCGTCTTCTACCTCACCGCCGCGCTCGGCGTGCCGGCCATTATGGCCCTCACGGCGATCCGGGGGGGCGAGCACGCCCCCGTGGCGGTTGCCGCCGAGGCTTCGGATCCCGCCATGCCCCGGGAGAGCCTGCGCGCCTTCCTCACGAACCGCAGCCTCCTGGCCTTCGCCGCCTGCATGATGCTGTTCTTCCTCGCCAACGCCGCGATGATGCCCCTCGTCGGCAGCGTCCTCACCCTGCGGGCGAGCGAGACGGCGACCGCCCTGGTCGCGGCCTGCATCATGCTTCCGCAGGCGGTGCTCGCGCTCTGTGCACCTGCGGTCGGCCGCGCCACGGAGCGGTTCGGGCGCTACCCGGTCCTCCTCGTGGGCTTCGCCGCCCTGCCCCTGCGCGGCCTGCTGCTCGCCTCCACCACGAACCCCTATGGCCTCGTGGCCATCCAGGTGCTCGACGGGGTGTCGGCCTCGGTGCTGGGGGTGATGGTGCCGCTGATCGTGTCCGACCTCACCCGGGGCACCGGACGCTTCAACCTGGCGTTGGGGGCGGTGGGGACGGCGATGGGCATCGGCGCCGCCCTGTCCACTTCCCTCGCCGGCATCATGGCCGACCGGCTCGGCAGCCACAGCGCCTTCCTCGGCCTCGCCCTGGTGGGATTCGCGGCCTTCATGCTGGTGGCGCTCATCATGCCCGAAACCCGCAGGGCGAGGGCGGCCTGACGGCATCGGATTCGCTTGGCCGATCAAGCACTGTTCAGCTTCTGCGGGTAAAAGCGCGACCGCACGACCTGAGCGTTGCAACGTCTGGCAACGCTCATGCGTTGGCGCTACGGGATGGACTTGCCTTTTTTACCGCACGCTCGCACGGCTGCCACCGGCCGGTCACGCGGGAACGGGATGGTCACCACGATGGAAGAACTCCACCGATACGCCGAACGGCCCTTCGCCTTCGTCGGACGGTACCTCCGGCGCCGTTGGGTCCCGCACCTCGTCATCCTCGTCTCGGTGCTGGGGGCGGTCGGGTTCTCGGTCTCGACCGACTATGCCCTGAAGGGCGTGGTGGATGCGCTGACGAAGGGACCGGGCCCGGCCAACACGGTGATCTGGAGTGCGCTCGCGGTCCTGATCGCCTTCATCGCCACCGACAATATGCTCTGGCGCGTCGCGGCGCTGACCGGGGCCTTTACCTTCGTCGGCGTGACGGGGGACATCCGCCGGGACCTGTTCCGGCACATGACCGGCCACTCGCCGACCTTCTTCTCCGACCGTCAGCCGGGGACGCTCGCGAGCCGCATCACCGCGACCTCGAACGCGATCTTCACGGTCGAGAACATGTTCGTGTTCAACGTGATGCCGCCCACCGTCGCGGCCTTCCTCTCCATCGCCTACATCGCGACGGTGAGTCTTGCCATGGCCGGGATCCTGGCCGTCATCTTCGCGGCGGTGGTCGTGCTGATGTTCAAGATGGCCTCGGCCGGCAAGCCGCTGCACCACGATTTCGCCGCCAAGGCGGCCAGCGTGGACGGCGAGATGGTCGATCTCGTCGGCAACATGTCGCTCGTCCGCGCCTTCTCGGCCGTGAAGCGTGAAGGCGTGCGGTTCGAGGGCACGATCGGCACCGAGATGCGGGCCCGGCGTTCCTCGCTCCTCTACTTGGAGAAGTTGCGGATCGTGCACGCGATCCTCACCGTCATGGCCATCCTGGGGCTGCTCTACTGGTCGATCCGCCTGTGGGAGGCCGGACAGGCCACCAACGGTGAGGTGGTGCTGGTCTGCACGCTCGGCATCCGTATCCTCTCGGCGACCCGCGACCTCGCGGTGGCCCTGGTGGACGCCACCCAGCACACCGCCCGCCTCGCCGAGGCCCTGCACACGCTGCTCCAGCCGCACGACCTCGTGGACCACCCCGAGGCCAAGCCCCTCGCCGGCCAGGGCGCCAAGATCGAGTTCGAGCACGTCGCCTTCAGCTACCCGGATGGCCGCCCGGTCTTCGCCGACTTCGACCTCACCATCGAGCCCGGCCAGCGGGTGGGGCTGGTGGGCAAGTCGGGCGGGGGCAAGTCGACCCTGTTCTCGCTGATCCAGCGCTTCTACGACGCGCAATCGGGGGGGATCCGCATCAACGGACAGGAGATCGGCCGCATCACCCTCGATTCGCTGAGGGAGGCGATCACGGTGGTCCCACAGGACGTGTCGATGTTCCACCGCACCCTGCGGGAGAACATCCGCTACGGCCGCCCGGACGCGACGGACGACGAGGTCTGGCAGGCGGCCGAGGCGGCCCACTGCACCGATTTCATCAAGGCGTTGCCGGAGGGGTTCGATACGATCGTGGGCGACCGGGGCGTCAAGCTCTCGGGCGGCCAGCGCCAGCGCATCGCCATCGCCCGCGCCATCCTCAAGAACTCGCCGATCCTGCTCCTCGACGAGGCCACCTCGGCGCTGGATGCCGAATCGGAGCAGGCGATCCGCCATGCCCTGGCGAACCTGATGCATGGCCGGACCGTCATCGCCATCGCGCACCGGCTCTCGACGCTGCAGGACTTCGACCGCATCGTGGTGCTGGAGGGCGGCCGGATCGTCCAGGACGGGTCCCCCGACAAGCTCACCCACCTCGACGGGTTCTTCCGCGAGTTGATGAAGAAGGAAATGATGGGGACCTCGCTGGCGGCGGCGTGAACCGGGCCCGGTCCTTGCCTGGGCCCCGCCGCCCTGCTTAAGCAGAGGGGAGAACTGGGGTTTCAAAGGGATCGCGGGGCGAGGCCCTGGGGTCCCGCAGGGCTCCGCCCTGCACCCGCCAAAGGGCCAGGCCCTTTGGAAACCCCGATCGCCCATGCCCGATCTCGATAGCGTCGTCCGTGAGATTGCCGAGGAGATGGCCGCGCGCACGGACCGCGGCACCGTCGCCGACTACATCCCCGAACTCGCGCATATCGACCCGAGCCGCTTCGGCATCGCGGTGATCGACGGGGACGGGCGGGTCAGCGCGGGGGGCGACAGCGAGGACCTGTTCTCGATCCAGAGCATCTCCAAGGTCTTCACCCTGACCCTGGCACTGGGAATGATCGGTGATCGGCTGTGGCGGCGGGTCGGCCGGGAGCCCTCCGGCAACCCGTTCAACTCCATCGTCCAGTTGGAGCGGGAGCGGGGCGTGCCGCGCAACCCCTTCATCAATGCCGGCGCCATCGCCGTCACCGACGTGATCCTCTCCGGCCACGAGCCCCGGGAGGCGCTCGGCGAGATCCTGCGGTTCATGCAGTTCCTCGCCAAGGACCAGACGGTCTTCATCGACGAGAAGGTGGCGGCCTCGGAGCGCCGCACGGGGTTCCGCAATTCGGCGCTGGCCTATTACATGAAGTCCTTCGGGGTGATCGAGAACCCGGTGGACTTCACGCTCGGCGTCTACTTCCACCACTGCGCCATCGCCATGAGCTGCCGCCAACTGGCCACGGCGGGGCAGTTCCTCGCCCATAACGGGCTCAACCCCCAGACGGGCTACAGCGTGGTTTCGGCCGAGCGGGCTCGCCGCATCAACGCGATCATGCTCACCTGCGGCCACTATGACGGTTCGGGGGAATTCGCCTACCGCGTCGGCCTGCCGGGCAAGAGCGGCGTCGGCGGCGGCATCCTGGCGGTGGCGCCGGGCAAGGCGTCCATCGCCGTCTGGGCCCCCGGTCTCGACGAGGCGGGGAACTCCCATCTCGGGCGCGTGGCGTTGGAGCGGCTGACCCAACGGATGGGGTGGTCGGTGTTCGGGGTGTGAGGTGGGCTTGGCCCTCGCGGAGGGAGCCTTGTCATTCTCTTCCCACCCTCGCCCTCATCCTGAGGTGCCCGGCTTGGCCGGGCCTCGAAGGAGGGCTCCAGAAGACTCCGCGATCCCTGGAGCCCTCCTTCGAGGCGGCTTCGCCGCACCTCAGGATGAGGTGGAAGGTGGGAGCGATGACCGGATGTCACGACGGCACCCGCAGGCCAAGAGCAGGAAAAGCAGTGTCTCAATCGTCCATCTTGAGGGCGGCGATGAACGCTTCCTGCGGGATCTCCACCCGGCCGAACTGGCGCATCTTCTTCTTGCCCTCCTTCTGCTTGTCGAGGAGCTTGCGCTTGCGCGAGATGTCGCCGCCGTAGCACTTGGCGGTCACGTCCTTGGAGAGCGCCCGGATCGTCTCGCGGGCGATGATCTTGCCGCCGATCGCCGCCTGGACCGGGATCTGGAACAGGTGGCGGGGGATCAG
>JAKONI010000167.1 GCA_022702015.1 Beijerinckiaceae bacterium
GAGGTCGCCGCGCTGCACGCCGATGCGGTCGACCGCGAGGGCCGCTTCCCCGCCGAGGCCGTGGCCGCGCTGAAGGCCGAGCGCCTGCTCGGGCTTCAGGTGCCGAGCCAGTATGGCGGCGAAGGCGCCGGCCTCGCGCAGATCGCGGAGGTGTGCTGCACCCTCGGCCAGGCGTGCAGCGCCTCGGCGATGGTGTTCGCCATGCACCACATCAAGCTCGCCAGCCTCGTCACCCACGGGCTCACCAGCGATTGGCATTGCGGCCTGATGGCCAAGGTGGCGAACGAGCAATTGCTCATCGCCTCCTCGACCACCGAGGCCGGCATCGGCGGCGACCTGCGCAACAGCCTCTGCGCCGTCGAGGCCGAGGGAGACCTGTTCAACCTCGGCAAGGATGCCAGCGTCATCTCCTACGGGGCGCAGGCGGACGTCGTCCTCGTCACCGCCCGGCGCAACCCGGAGGCCCCGACCTCCGATCAGGTCCTCGTCGCCCTGATGCGCGACCAGATGAGCCTGAACCGGACCTCGACCTGGGACACGCTGGGGATGCGCGGCACCTGCAGCGAGGGCTTCCGCCTGGAAGCCAAGGGCGTGCCGACCGTCCAGATCATGCCGAAGCCCTTCGCCGAGATCGCGGCGCAATCGATGCTCGCCTCCTCGCACCTCCTGTGGAGCGCGGTGTGGTTCGGCATCGCGAGCTACGCGGTGGACCGGGCGCGCAGCTTCGTCCAGGGCGAGGCCCGCCGCCGCCCCGGCACGGTGCCGCCGAGCGCCATGCGCCTCGCCGAGGCCGCCAGCGCCCTGCAATCGATGAAGGCCACCGTCCTCTCCGGCCTGCGCAAATACGAGGGCGCCCAGCACGAACCGGATGAGCTCAGCTCCATCGGGTTCGCGGTGAGCCTCAACAACGTCAAGACGACCGCGTCCAGCATGGCCGTCGACATCGTGCAGCGGTCGCTCGGGATCGTCGGGATCTCCGGCTACCGCAACGACACGCCGTTCAGCCTCGGCCGCCCGCTGCGCGACGTGATGTCGGCGCCGCTGATGATCGCCAACGACCGCATCCTCTCCAACACCGCCAACCTCCTGCTCGTGCAGAAGGGCGGCGGCCAGCTCCTGAGCGCCTGATGGACAGCCTGCCCGCCCTCGACGCCGACACCTCCACCGAGGTGCCGCAGGATTCCACGACCGTGGAATCCCCCACCTTCCTCGACCGGCTGTTCGATGCCGGCCTCCTCGTGCGCACCGGTGTGGACGGCCTCTACGGCCGCAGCGGCGCGTTCGAATCCGTCGTCGAGGCCCTGGACCGCCTCGTCTCCCGCCTCGGCGGGGAGGACGGCGCCGAGGTGATGCGCTTCCCGCCGGGCATGAGCCGGGCGACCTTCGAGCGCAGCGGCTACCTGAAGGGTTTTCCGCACCTCGCCGGCACCGTTCACAGCTTCTGCGGCAACGAGGCGGACCATGCCCGCCTGCTGGCCTGCGTCGAGGCCGGCAAGGACTGGACCGATAAGCAGGCTGCGACCGACATCGTGCTGACGCCGGCCGCCTGCTACCCGCTCTACCCGACGGCCGCCGCCCGCGGCCCGCTGCCGGAAGGCGGCCTGCTGTTCGACTTGCAATCCTACTGCTTCCGGCACGAGCCCTCGCTGGAGCCCACCCGGATGCAGCTGTTCCGCATGCGCGAATACGTGCGCATGGGCAGCCCCGAGGAGGTTTTGGCCTTCCGCGAGCTATGGCTGGAGCGGGGCACCACGATGATGTCCGGCCTCGGCCTGCCGCTCGCCGTGGATCCCGCCAACGATCCGTTCTTCGGCCGCGCCGGCAAGATGCTCGCCAACAACCAGCGCACCCAGAGCCTGAAGTTCGAGCTGAACGTGCCGGTCAACAGCGTGGAGAGCCCGACAGCCTGCCTCAGCTTCAACTATCACCAGGACCATTTCGGCACGACCTGGGGTCTCACCCAGGCCGACGGCAGCGTCGCCCACACGGCCTGCGTCGGCTTCGGTCTGGAACGGATCACCCTGGCGCTGCTGCGCCATCACGGCCTCGACCTCGCCGCCTGGCCGGCGGAGGTCCGCGCCACCCTGTGGGGTTGAAACCGTGAGCGCCGCCCTCGCCGTGTTGGATGACACACCGGTCCGGCCCGCCTACGCAGCCCACACGCTGCACGGACAGGACCGGGCTTGGCCTGAAACCAATTGTTACGTCGATCTCTGGATCGAGCTCCTGCACACGCGGGGATTCGCGCCGGAGGCGATGCTGGGTTTCACCGTCCGCCAGGACTTTGAGGGCGACCAGTTCACGTTCTTCAAGCCGTCGATGGCCGAGATCGAGGCCCTCTACGGCCTGCGGCTCGACGAGCTCGCGGTCTACGACGGCCTGGAGGGTCACGCGCTGATCCAGGCCGCGAGGGGGAACGTCGTCCTCGTGGAGGTCGACGCGATCTTCCTCCCCGATACCGCCGGCACGACCTACGGCCGGGAACATTCCAAGACCACGATCGGCATCCTCGACCTCGATCCGGCGGCCCGTCGGCTCGACTACCTGCACAATGCCGGGCGCTTCGATCTCTCCGGGGCCGACTACGATGGGATCTTCGCCGAGGGTGTCCTGCCGCCCTACGCCGAGTTCGTCCGCCCGGTGGGCGAGCCCCTGATGGGCGAGCGCCTCGCTGCCGCCGCCCTCGCCATCCTGCGCGACAACCTCGCCCGCGCCCCCCGGCACAACCCCGTGGCGGCCTTCGCCACCGCGCTGACGGAGACCGGCGAGGCCCTGGTGCAGCGTCCGCTCTCGGTGTTTCACAAGTACGCCTTCAACACGACCCGCCAGCTCGGGGCCAACTTCGAGATGCTCGGCAGCCACCTCGCTTGGCTGACCGCGCAGGGCGCCGGTGATTTCACCGCCGCCGCCGAGGCCGCGACACGGCTTGGCAGCGAGGCCAAGGCGTTTCAGTTCCAGTTGGCCCGCGGCTTCGCCAAACGCAGCGCCGCCAGCCTGCCCCAGCGCCTCGACCGCGCGGCGGCCACCTACGAGGACGTCTCCAGCGCCCTCAAGCAGGCCCTGGCTTAGGCGATCATGGCCCGGATCCATGCCATCGACGGGGTGCCGCCGCGTGCCGTCGAGGGCCCGTGGGAGCTGCTCGCTACCCCGGCTGGCGCCTGCGCCGGGCCGGGGGATCTCCCGCTGTCCGGCGACTGGACTCCGGCCCTGGTGCCGGGCACCGCCGCCGGGTCCCTCCAGGCGGCGGGCCGCTGGTCCGAGGATGGGCCGGACCCGATCCACGACCGGGACATCTGGTACCGCACCCGGCTGACCGGAACCGGTCGGGAGCGCCTGCGCTTCGAGGGTCTGGCCACCCTCGCCGAGGTTTGGCTCGACGGCGTGCCGGTGCTCTTCTCGGACTCGATGTTCCGTGCCTACACCGTCGAGGTCGATTTGACCGGGGACAGCGTGCTGGCCCTGTGCTTCCGTTCCCTGGCGGCGGGGCTCGCCCGCCCGCACAAACGCGGCCGCTGGCGCCCCCGCCTCGCCACGCCCGGATCCCTGCGCGGCATCCGGACCAGCCTCCTCGGCTTCATGCCGGGATGGTCCCCGGTGATCGACCTCGTAGGCCCCTACCGGCCCGTGACCCGCGAACCCATCCGCCACGGGCCGATCGAGGCCGACCTGCGCGCCAGCCTCGACGGCGTGACGGGCCGCCTCGCCGCCCGCCTGCGCCTGCCCGGCCACGATCAGACCCAGGCGACGATCCACTGCGACGGCCGCGAGGCCATCCTCACTCAAGTCGAGCCCGGTCTCTACCAGGGTCTCCTGGATCTGCCCGATATCGCCCCGTGGTGGCCTCATACCCACGGGGAGCCGTGCCTTCATGCGGTCGAGGCTCGAATCGGGGACCGGTGCCTCGATCTCGGCCGCGTCGGCTTCCGCCAAATCACCCTCACCCGGCCCTTCGAAGAGGGATTGAGCCTCGCGGTCAACGGCGTGCCGGTCTTCTGCCGGGGGGCCTGCTGGACCCCCGCCGACCTCGTGGGGCTCTCGAGCGCGCGCGAAGCCTTGGCCCCGATGCTCGCCATGGCCCGGGAGGCGGGGGTGAACATGCTCCGGGTGCCGGGCATCACCCTCTACGAGGCGGACGCCTTCCACGACCTGTGCGACGAGCAGGGCATCCTGGTCTGGCAGGACCTGATGCTCGCCAATTTCGACTACCCGCTCGACGATCCTGAGTTCAGGGAGCGTCTTCACGGGGAGATCACCGATCTTCTCGACCGGACCCAGACCTCGCCCTCCCTGTGTATCGTCTGCGGCGGCAGCGAGGTCTGGCAGCAGGCGGCCATGCTCGGCCTTCCCCGGGCGGCATGGTCCGAGGGTTTCCCGACGGATACGCTGCCGGGTCTCGTCGCAAGCCAACGGCCCGACCTGATCACCGTGCCGAACTCCCCCTCCGGAGGGGACCTGCCGTTCTCGGTGCGGGCCGGCACCACGCATTACTTCGGCGTCGGTGCGTATCTCCGGCCATTCGAGGATGCCCGCCGGGCGGAAGTGGGCTTCGCCAGCGAATGCCTCGCCTTCGCCAACGTCCCTGAACCCGAAAGCCTGCGCCGGGCCGGTCTGACCGACCCGTCCGATTCCCGTTGGCCGGCGGGCGTCCCCCGAGACCGGGGGGCGGACTGGGACTTCGAGACCGTGCGCGACCACTACGTCGCCACCCTCTACCGCGCCGACCCGGCCCGCCTGCGCAGCGACGACCCGGCGCGCTACCTCGCCCTCGGTCGCGCGGCTGTGGCCGAGTGCATGGAGGCGACCTTCGCAGAATGGCGCCGGGGCCGCTCACCCACGACGGGGGGCCTCGTCCTGTCCTGGCGCGACCTCGCCCCCGGCGCCGGCTGGGGTGTGATCGCCCACGATAACCGCCCGAAATCGGCGTGGTACGCCCTGAAACGCGCCTTCCGCCCGGTGCAAATCATGCTGTCCGACGAGGGGCTCGACGGTCTGCACCTCCATGCCGTCAACGACACCGGCGCCCCCATCGCGGCCAGCCTGCGCCTCGCCTTCCTCGATCCCGCCGGCAAATCCGTCGCCAGGGCCGAGCGTCCCGTGGACCTGCCCCCGCATTCCGCCTCCTCCTGGAGTTCTGCCGACCTCCTCGGCCGGTTCTTCGATGCCACCGTCGCCTACCGCTTCGGCCCGGCCACCCACCGCCTCGCCCATGCCGCCCTGTGCGACGGGGCCGGCGCGGTGATCGCCGAGGCCTTCCACTTCCCCCTCGGTCGCGAGGTCGAGCCCGTTCCCCTCGGCCTGAACGCCACCCTGTCGGAGGGCCCCGGCGGCTGGGCACTGCGCGTCTCCACCGAACGGCCCGCCCTCTCCGTCGCGATCGATATCGAGGGCGAAGGCCGGCCGGGCGACAACCACTTCCACCTCGTCCCGGGCTTCGTCCGCGACATCCCCCTTGGCGGCACTCAGGGTCGTCCCGGGGGAACCGTCGCGGCGTTGAACGGCGACGCCCCCGTGAGGTTCTGAGGCGATGACGCTCGCGATCCGCGATGCCGCACTCGGCAACGTGCAGCCGATGCCCGCTGGCCCCGTCACCTTCGACGGTCTTCTGGGTTGGTACGGCCCCGGACTATCGCGCCGGGGCGTCGTGCTGTGCGGAACCCTCGGCTACGAACAGATCTCCGCCTATCGCGGCTGGCGCTCCCTCGCCGCCGACCTCGCGGCGGCGGGCCACCCGACCCTGCGGTTCGACTATCCGGGGGAGGGGGATTCCACCGACCCCGCGGCGCCGGGCGTGGAGCCGTTGCTCGCCGCGATCCGTGCGGCCGTTCGCTTCCTGCGCGAGGAAGGTGCGGAGGAGATCGCCCTCGTGGGGCTTCGGTTCGGGGCGACGCTCGCCGCACTGGCCGCCGAGGAGGCCGATATCGACCGCCTCGTGTTGCTGGCGCCCTTCGCCACGGGCCGCGCCTATCTCCGCGAGATGACGATGCGGACGAAGACCATCGACCAGTTGCCCGATGGCCGCCCCTTCCCGCAGGATCCCGACGCGCCGGTCTTCGGCGGCTTCCGCCCCCCCGCCGGCCTGCTCGCCGCCATGGCCCGGACCGACCTCACCAAGGTGCCGCCGGCGCCGGCTCGGCACGTCCTCCTGCTTGGCCCCGATCCGGCCGGGCTCGCCGGGCGCCTGCGCGAGGCCGGCTCGCGCGTGACGGCCGGCCCCTTCCCCGGTCTGGCCGCCTTCCTCTCGAACGCCCTCATCTCCGAAACGCCGCACGAGGTGTTC
>JAKONI010000169.1 GCA_022702015.1 Beijerinckiaceae bacterium
GAAGGAGCCCTCCAGGGATCACGGAGCCTTCTGGAGGCCTCCTTCGAGGCCCGGCAAGCCGGGCACCTCAGGATGAGGCCGAGGGTGGGAGCGGCGCGTGACGTCACAGTCCCTGCCGGGAGGGAGGGGCATAGTCACGTCCCAGCCGGAGGGGAATCTCAGGCCCGGCCGACGCTCGCCGAGAGCATGGCCGGATCGATGCCGTTGCCGCGCAGGGTCCGCTCGTACTTCGAATCGAGGTCCGAGTTGAAGATCAGGCTCGGGTCGGCCTGGCAGTTGAGCCAGCCGTTGGCCATGATCTCGCTCTCCAGTTGCCCCGCCTGCCAGCCGGCATAGCCCAGGGCCAGCACCGCGCTCGCCGGACCCTCGCCGCTGGCGATGGCGCGCAGGATCTCCACCGTGGCGGTAAGGCAGATGCCGTCGTCGATGATGAGCGTGGACTGGGCGATGTGGAAATCGTCCGAGTGGAGCACGAAGCCCCGCCGCCCCTCCACCGGGCCGCCCATCAGCACCGGCATGTGGCCGACGCGCTGGCGCAGGCGGATGGCGTCCGCCTCGGGGGCCACGTCGAGCTGCACCAGCAGGTCGGGCATGCTGATGTCGGTGGCGGCCTTGTTGACGATGATGCCCATCGCCCCGTCGGCGGAATGGGCGCAGATATAGATCACCGAGCGGGCGAACCGCTCGTCCGCCATGCCCGGCATCGCCACCAGGAACTGGCCGTCGAGGAAGTTCGAGCCGGAGAGCGCCGTCTGCCGGGGGGGAAGGGTGGTCGGCATGGACCCATGCTGGCCCCGCGCTCTGCCGTTGTCCAGCGGACAAAGTGGCCTCGGGCGGTTGCCGACCCGGTTCCCGCCGCCTCCGTTCCCTCCTCGACAGGCCCCGCCCGCCGGGCTAGGTCAACGCCGACCCTGCGGGGACGCCCCGCCCCACCGGAGAGACATCACGATGATCCAGGTCGGCGAACACCTGCCCCAGGCGACCTTCCGGGTGAAGGGCCCCGACGGCCCCGTGGCCCGCACCACGGACGACGTGTTCAAGGGCCGCCGCGTCGTGCTGATCGGCGTGCCGGGGGCCTTCACCCCCAGCTGCCACCGCAACCACCTGCCGGGCTACGTGCAGAACCGGGCCGAGATCCTGGGCAAGGGCGTGGACGCCATCGCCGTCACCAGCGTGAACGACGTGTTCGTCCTCGATGCGTGGTCGAAGGCGAGCGCCGCCGAGGGGCTGGAGTTCCTCGCCGACGGCAACGCCGACTTCGCCAAGGCCGTGGGCCTCGACATGGACGGCACGGGCTTCGGCCTCGGCATCCGCTCGAAGCGTTATTCAATGCTCGTCGATGACGGGGTGGTGCGCCTCCTCAACGTCGAGGAATCACCCTCCAAGGCCGAGGCGTCGGGCGCCGAGGCCATCCTGAAGGTGCTGTGAGGGTCCGCGAGGTCTCGTCCTTCATGATGCCACGTTCCTGGGGCTAGGGCTTTCTCCGCCCGAAGACGGTCCCCGAGGACGCATGGCCTTCCTGCACGATCTGCCGATCGCCGACCTGATCGCGAATTACGGCTACCTGACCATCTTCGCGATCATCGCCCTGGAGAGCGCCGGGGTGCCCTGCCCCGGCGAGACGGTGCTGATCTCCGCGTCGGTCTATGCCGGCAGCACCGGCAACCTCGACATCGCGGGGGTGATCGCGGCCGCCGCCGCCGCCGCGATCCTCGGCGACAACCTCGGCTACTGGGCCGGGCGGCGGTGGGGGATGCCCCTGCTGCTCCGCTACGGCCACCTGATCGCCCTCGACCACGGTCGCCTGAAGCTCGGGCAGTACCTGTTCCGCCGCCATGGCGGAAAGATCGTGTTCTTCGGCCGCTTCACCGCGATGCTGCGGGCCTACGCGGCCCTGCTCGCCGGCGTGAACCGCCTCGACGCCCGCCGCTTCTTCGTGTTCAACGCGCTCGGCGGCCTCGCCTGGGCGGGGAGCATGGGGCTCGGCTCCTACTATTGCGGCCGGTCCATCGAGAAGGTCGCCGGCCCCGTGGGCCTGACCCTGCTGGCCCTGGTGATCTTCGGCGGCATCGCCCTCTGGGCCTTCGTCCGCCGGCATGAGGCGCGCCTCCTCACCAAGGCCGAGAGCGCCATCCCCGGGCCGCTGGCCTGAGGCGCCCTACTCCTCCGCCTCGCACAGGGCTACCACCGCCTTTTCATACGATTTCGCGTCGAACTTCTTCAGCGAATTCTCGCTCTGGTAGCGCACGGTGCCGAACACCTTGCGCTTCTGCCAGGGCCGGTCGTGCAGGCCGTAGACCCAGGCGACGTTGGTGAAGGAGTTGGCGTCGCGCCCATCGAGGAAGTAGCGGTTGTTGATCCGCAGGGTGCGGGCGAACCCTTCCTTCGGCGAGGGGGACCATTCGAGAATCTTCTTGCCCCAGTACATCCGCAACTGGTTGTGCATGTAGCCGGTCTCACGCATCTCGCGCATCGCGACGTTCCAGTAGTGGTCGTGCGTCTCCCCCGCCGCGAGCTGCTTCTCGGTGTAGCGGTGGGGACGCTCGTCGTCGGCGTGCTCGGCCAGCGTCTTGCGCGCCCAGTCGGGCACGGCCTTCTCGTAGTCGTCGTAGCCCTTGGTGTAGAAGACGTGGTTCATGGCGAGCTCGCGCCGGACGATGATCTCCTCCAGGTACGCGCCCCGGTCGTCGTCGTCGCCCGCCTTGGCCTCCCGGATGGCCAGCGCGATCTCCACGGGCGAGATCTGGCCGAAATGCAGGTAGGGGCTCATGTGCGAGGCCGCCGCCGCCTCGGGCTTGTTGCGCCCGGCGCCGTAGCCCTCGAACCCATCCTTCAGGAACGCCTTCAGCCGCTGGCGCGCCTCGCCCTCGCCGCCGACGAAACGCTTCACCGGCCCGACCTCCCGGTCCAGGCTCATCCCCGCGAGCACCTTTTCGGGATCCGAGACGTCGATCTCGCCCTTGAGGTCCAGCCCGTCGGCCTTGTGGCGGACGGGGCGGGCCTTCAGGTCCTCGATGAAGGGCTCCCACAGCTTGTGCAGCTTCGGGCGCAGGGTGCGGGCGGCGAATTCGTGCTTGGTGGAGGCGGTCTCCACCGGCACCACCACGTCGCCCTCGACCTGGACGATCCGGCCCTTCACCGCCTTCTGGATCTGCGCGTACCATTGCTTCTGGATCGCGAGGTAGCCCCGGTCGAGGATGAGGAGGGCCGCCTTCCCGGCGAGGTCGATGGCGACCTCCGCCGGGGATGCCTTGCGCATCACGAAGGCGATGCCGCGCTCTTCGAGACCCGCCTTCGCCTCGGCCAGACCCTGGAGCAGGAAGGCGTAGTGCCGGGCGTTGGCCTCGGGGAAGCCGCTCTTGCCGTCGAGCAGGCCGAAGCAGGCCACCACCGGCAGCTTCAGGCGGTTCGCCTCCTCGATGGCGTATTCCAGGGCGGGGTTGAACCGGGCGCGGTTGGCCTGCTGGAGCAGGTAGAGGACGTAGGCCCCTTTCTCCCCCGGCTCGACATCGTTGAGCACGCGGATCCGCTCGCCCTGAATCGCCATATCCCGCCCCCCGGCGCCACTCGAATACCGGCGAAGCTAGGGCGCAGGCGGCGGAAAGGGGGGCCGCCGCCATGCGGCAAAATTTCGAGCCGAGGGAACGCCCCTTCGCCGGCGAGCGCGCCGCCCCGCTGCACTGCGACATTTTCGGCACAGCGGAAGGCGTCCCAAGCGCGAGGGCGGAATTCCCGCGCCGGGGGTCTTGTCAACAGCCACCTTGAGTATCAGTTTGTGCAGTGCGGGACGGCGATGGCGTCGCGGTCCCGCTGCCCTTCTTGGGCGTTTCCTCCCTAGACTTCGGGCCGCTCCTTCGGGAGTGGCCTTTTTTCTTGGGCGGATCCCGGGCGAGCGCAGACCCGGGCGTGGGTGCTACCGCGAGGGCGCGGCCCCGTTGCGCCGGCCCGCCGCCAGGGCGGCCGCCTTGCCGCCGGCCTCATAGAGGTTCAGCCGGGAATAGACGCCGAATTCCGAGCCGTCGTCGAGGAAGCCGCCGCCGGGGGCGAGCGTTTCGCCGAGGATCCCGTTCGCCTCGGCGAGGGTGATCTCGGGGAAGGCGGCGGTGAGCAGGTGCCCGGCCTCGGGGGCGAGGGCGGCGACGTCCGCCGACGTCCCGGCCCGATCCGGGTGGACCACCGGCAGGCCGTAGGTCAGGGTGGAGGCGATGAAGGCGGCGTTGGCGGCCGCATCCTTGAACCGGCTCGTATCCCCGGCGGCGCAGGCGGGGATGTCCCGGCCACAGACCTCCCCCACGAAGGCGTCGATCTCGGTCCGGGCCTCCTTCATCACCGCCGGATAGTCGGCGAGGGCGACGGTCTTGGGCGTGTCGGCGCGGGCCGGATCGAGGACGGCGGGGTTGGCGCGGATCTGCCCGACATAGGCGGGGTCGTTGGCCAGCAGATGCGCCAGGGCGTGGAGCGAGGTCGCCCGCCCGCCGATGACATCCATGGCGTAGTGGGCGCCGACCACGATCCGGTCGTTGCCGTACTCGGCGGCGCGGACCACCATCTGCTGGTAGCGGGCGGGGACGAGGATCGCGAGGACCATCGATTCGGTGGTGCCGTAGGTGGTGTGCCCGCTCGGGAAGGAGGGGCTGTTCATGAGGTCCTGGTTCGGGCCACGCAGCCAATCGAGGCTGTGCGAGGGGTGGCCGAAATAGTCCTCGCTCCGGTAGGCGGCCAGCGCCGGAAGGGTCTGGAATGGCCGGGCATCGCCGAAGGCGTCGGAGCCGGGGGCGCCGGCGGGGCGGCCATAGGCCTTGCCGAACACGTCCGCGGTCAGGCCGTCCGCGAGGAGGGCGGCGGCCTCCGGGGAGACGGGGGTCTTCCCGTCGGTGGTGCCGTTGGCGAAGAAGTACTTGCCGGCGTTCGAATCGGATTTGGTGACGGTGTTGGTGTAGCCGATCAGCCGGGCCACCGCCGGGGCGAGGCTGGTGAAGGTCTTGTGGTCGGCGTAGCGGGCCTTCGCCTGGTAGGCGTCGCCGAGCCGGGTGCCGAGGCCGTCGGCGAGCTGCGTCGCGTTCCCGTCGGTGATGAAGCAATCCCTGAGGGCGAGTTGCCGCTGCCCGGCGAGGGGCAGCAGCGTCGGCTGGCCCGCCGCGCCGGACTGGATGTCCCCCGTGACCTTGAGGTTGGCCGCCAGCGCCGCCTTGCCCTCCGGGGTGGCCGCGAGGCGGGCGACCGGGGCGAGGCCGCGCAGGGCGGCGAGGTTGGCCGGGGACTGCGCGAAGCCGGGGGCGGGAACCGCCCAGCACAGGGCCGCGAGCCCGGTCGCCGTGATGAATCGCATGTCGCCTGCCTCCCTCAGAACTCCGCGCGCCGTTAGGCCGCCGGCATGACCGCCGCGTGACGCGAAGCCAGCCCGCCCCGGCGCCCTCTCCCGGTCGCCCCTACCCCCGGGCGCGGGCCCGGATCATGAAGTTGTCGTAGGTGTACTCGGCCACCTGGAACCACAGGTACTCCTCGTTACGGAACACCCGCAATGCCTCGTAGACCCGGCGGAAGTCGGCGTTCTTGGCGGCGATCTCGGCGTAGACGTCGTTGGCGTTCTTGAGGGCGGCCTCCATCACCTCCTGCGGGAAGGGGCGCAATTGCGCGCCGCCGGCCACGAGCCGCCGCAGGGCCCGGGGGTTGCGGGCATCGTACCGGGCCTGGACCTCGGCGCCGACCTGGGCGCAGGCCGCCCGGAGGAGGGCTTGGTAGGCCTTCGGCAGGGTCTTCCACTTCTCGGCGTTGATCCAGACATGGAGCATCGCCCCACCCTCCCAGAACCCGGGATAGTGGTAGACCGGGGCGACCTTTTGGAGGCCGAGGCGCTCGTCGTCGTAGGGGCCGATCCATTCGGCGGCGTCGAGCTTCTTCGATTCGAGGGCGGCGTAGATCTCCGGCCCGGGGGTCGCCTGCGGCTGCACCCCGAACTTGGCGAGCACCTGCCCGCCGAGGCCGTCGATGCGGAACTTGAGCCCCTGCAGGTCGGGCAGACCCTTGATCTCCTTGCGGAACCAGCCACCCATCTGCGCGCCGGTGTTGCCGCCGGGCAGGCAGACGAGATTCGCCTTGGCGAAGAGTTCCGAGAACATCTCGGCCGCCCCGCCGGCATACCACCACGCCTCCTGCCCCCGGGCGTTGAGTCCGAAGGGGATCGCGGTGGCCAGCGCGAAGGTCGGATCCTTGGCGGCGGCCAGCGAGGCCGGGCCGTGTCCCATCTCGACGGTGCCGGCGGCCACCGCATCCAGCAGCCCCTCCGGGACGACGGGCTCGCCCGGACCCTGGACCTGGATCTGGAACCGCCCGTCGCTCGCCTCGGCGACGATCCGGGCCAGCGCCTCGGGGGCGCCGAACAGGATGTCGAGGCTTTTGGCGTAGGCCGAGGACAGGCGCCAGCGCAGCTCCGGCGTGGCCTGCGCCAGGGCCGGCGCGGCGAGCGGAGCGGTCAGCGCCGCGCCGAGGCCGGCCGTGAGGAGGCCCCGTCGGGCCGGTAAGGCGGAACGGGGCGGGGCGGGGGTATCGTCCGAAGGCATCTCGTCCGGGGCTGGTGG
>JAKONI010000175.1 GCA_022702015.1 Beijerinckiaceae bacterium
AGCCGATCTCCGCCTCCAAGGCGCGCTCGACGGCCTCCGCCTGTCCCTTGATCCGGCGCACCCGCGCCAGGAGCTTGGTCTTGTCCTTGATCGTATGGGCCATCGGACGGTTCATCCTTGCGGTGCATTGTATAGGGGGGTACCCTATCCGTTGTCGAGCTCTGAGTGTCGCTCCGGGCCAGCCGGCAAGGTAACGCGCAAAGGTCGACCGAGCGTCCTCCGTATCGCCGTGTTCGTGGCGTATGGGACGTTGCCGTCGGTCCAGGTCCAATTCGGGCGATCAACCCCGGCAGGGAACGCCCCGATGCTCAACACGGCGCTGGCCATCCTCGCGGTGATGGCGGTCCTGCTCGCCCGGGCCGTTCTGAAGCTGGCGTTCCTGCCGTTCCGAATCCTGCGGGGGCTTTTCCGACGGCGCCCCTCGGTCCCAAGTTCCCGCTAACCGTGGCGGGAGGGATCAGGAACGCGAAAGCCGAGCTTCGGGCAAGGCCCAGGAACTCCTGGGCGACTTCGGGCATCGTCCAGGCGCAGCGATCCCCAGGCCGGTGATCACGCCGTCCGAGCCTTGCCGCTCCGAAGCGGCCGGCGGCCGGGGGCTCAGAACGGGTAATAGCGCAAGGAGGTCAGGCCGGTGACGAGGTGCGTTGAGGGCTGGACGTTCTGTGCCCCGCGGAAGGCATCGCGTTCGGTGTAGGAGACCTGTGCGCCGGCGACGAGGCGACCATAGGCGCCCTTGTAGAGGTCGTGCCAGAAACCGCCGGTGATCTGACGGATGTCGCGGGTCTCGGCTTGGCAGCTTCCGCTCGCGGCGCCCTCGACGTTGCAGCCGGTGACGATCAGGGTCGGGGAGCCGTACCCCGTGGTGTTGAACGCCCCCGTCCGGGTGGCATGCTCCCAGCCGGCATAGAGGTAGACGTCGGTCCCGGACTGGACGTGGTAGACGCCGCCCGCCAGCAGCTGGAACACCGGAATCGGCGCGATGGAGCCGTCGGCGCGCAGGGCGAAGTCCGGGAGCTGCGCCGAGCCGTAGCGGCCGATCCCTTCGCCGACGAGGCCGCTGACCTGGAGGTCGAGGCGCTTGTCGATCACCGGCAGGGTCGCCGCGCCGCCGAGGCCGTAGCCGACCGCCGTCTCGGAGCGGCCCGCGGTGCGAAGCCCGCCGGTCAGCGTGCCGGGCGCGATCCGGTCGTCGAAGAAGCGCACCAGCCCCTTCACCTCGTAATGGCCGAAGCCCGGCTCAACGGCGAGCTTGCCGGCGATGTCAGGAATGCTGTTGTTCGAGTAGGTCGTCGCGTTGTTCAGCAGCCCGGCCGCGTCGCCGCTGTTGTTGACGTTGACGGTCCCGGGCGCCGCGAAGGGGCTCGGCGGCAGGACACTCTGAGGCGACTCGACCGAGAGCCCTGCCCACAGGCCCGGCGCGATGTCCTTCACCACCCGGATCTGCGGGTTGCGGGTCCAGTTGAAGCCCGGCACGTACTGGGCGTCGATGGTGAGGGGAATCTGCTCCTTGAGGGGCGTGATCCCCGAAAGATCGGTGGTGATCAGGCTCCAGGCCTGCCCGGCCAGGACGTGCCAGCCGGTATCCAGGGAATCGACGGTGGCGAAGATCTGGCGGATGCGCGGGACGTAGCTGTTGCTCTCGCGGGAATTCGAGGTGACGCCCGCCGCCAGGAAGTCGATCTCATAGTAGCCGGAGATCTGGAGCGTCGGTTCGACGCGCGCGGTGAACAGGCCGGAGAGCCGGCTCTGGCGGGCGGAGAGGCGGAACTCGCCCTCCCGCGATTGCGGGCTGTTGCGGAAGGGGATGCCGTTGAAATCCGTCGCCACGTCCGAGACGGTGTTGGCGCTCCGGTAGAACCCCGCCAATTCGACGAAGCCGCCGGGTGTGAAGCAGATCGCCGATCCGAGGGCGTAACTGCCGGAATTGCACACGAGGTCGTTGGCCAGGATCACCGGCGTGTGCTCGCTCGGCGCCGGCCGCGCCCCGCCGGGGCCGCCGGCCTGCGCGACCTGCTGCTGCCGCGACTGCTGCTCGGCTATGCGTGCCTGCTCGCGAGACAGGGTGCGGCGCTCCCGCGCCTCGCCCGCGAGGGCCTGCTTCTGGGTCCCGGCCTGCCGGCGAAGCGCCGCGAGTTCCTGCTGCATCGCCAGCATCTGGCGCTGCATCGCATCCATGCGGGCGGCCATCTCGGAGACGGTCTGCGCGGAGGCCGGATGGGGAGCCGCCGCCACGAGGACCGCGAGAGACGAGATCCGGAATGCGTGCCGGCGAAGCGAGGGCATGGCGGGCGGTCTCCGACGCGGGGCACGGTGCCCGTCCGGTGAAGCGGGTGCGCCGAGGTCAGATGCGCCGTCGTCCATGACGCTGCGTTGACTTAGAATGATGCTTGCAACGAAAAATATGGATACTTGCGCGACTGCTGGGAAATTCTTGGCCTACGGATAAGACCCACGGGCGCGTTTTTCATTCGGGACGACAGCGCCCCCCGCACCGCCTCACGCCGCATGGACGCGGTGGAGAAAAGTCTCGATCGCGGACCGCATGGCGTTTGCGCTGGCCGCGACGTCATGGGCCCCGTCCGACACCGTCCCGGCCTGCGTCTCGTTCGAGGCCGCCGCCTCGCGAACGCTGCCGATGCTGCCCGCGATCGTGCGGGCCTCGGCTGCCGCGTTCGCGATCGCCTGGGCGATCTCCTGGCTGGCTTGGCCCTGCTGCTCGGCGGCGGCGGCCACGGTGGAGGCGGCCTCGCTCATCTTCGCGATGGTCTGTCCGATCGCCCCGATGCCCTCGACCGTCCCATCGGCGGCGGCCTGGATCGCCGCCACCTGCGCGGTGATGCGATCCGTCGCCGAGGCGGTCT
>JAKONI010000182.1 GCA_022702015.1 Beijerinckiaceae bacterium
GCGGCGAGGCGGTCGCCGACGGTGAGGGGGCGTGCCGGGGGAGGCGCGTCCGGCGACCTCCCTCACCTTCGCTGCGGCTCCGCCTCCGCTCCCCGCCGCCACGGCAAGGTGTCAGCGGGCTTCTCCCTGCGAGGCGGGGAGCGGGGGAGCGCGTGCTTATGCCGACGACGGAGATCCGAACCCTCCTCATCCGAGCAGGTCCGCCGTGGTGACGATGGCCCGGGCGATGTCGGCGATCTTGCGTTTCTCGTTCATGGCCTTGCGCCGGAGCTGCTTGTAGGCCTCCTCCTCGGAGAGCCCCTTCAACTTCATCAGGATCCCCTTCGCCCGCTCGATCAGCTTGCGATCGGCCAGCTCCCCCCTCGCCTCGGAGAGCTCCCGCTGGAGCCGGGCGAAGGCGTTGAAACGCAGGATCGCGATGTCGATGATCGACTTGATCCGCTCCGGTCGCAGGCCGTCCACCACGTAGGCCGAGATGCCTGCATCGACGGCGGCCTCCATCATCGCCGAATCCGAGCGGTCGACGAACATGGCCACCGGCCGTCCCGCGTGGCGGGAGACCCCCGACATCTGCTCCAGGATGTCCCGGCTCGGGCTCTCCAGGTGGATCACCACCACGTCGGGTTTCAGGGCGCCCACCCTCTCCTGCAGGTCGGCGGTGTCGGGGAGCACGACGATCCGGCCGATCCCGGCGGCGCGCAGGCCCTCCTCCAGGATCGCCGCGCGGGCCTGGCTCGGATCGATGACGGCGACGGTGAGGCTCGATTCGGTCATCGAGGGGGTCTGGGGAAAAACGGGGCGTCCCCGTAACCGGAGGGCGCGGGGACGCGAAGGAGGGACGCAAGGGACGTGCCCGGCCGAGCTTCCCCGGAGGCCGGGGCCGGCGTTACCCCCAGGCAACCGAACGGTCCAGCTTCCGCCGCATTTGGGCGGCCAAACTGCGACATTAGTGACGTTCAGAGGGTTCAAGAGCGAATGCGCGGACCTGATGGAACCTCGGCGCGGACGGCCTGCAAATCCCCGTTCTCATCCCCGGAGCGGCCTGCCCTCTCCGATACCGGCGGGCGGGTGACGATCCCGTTCCTGCCGACGTTGGCCATGGCCGGCGTGCTGGCGGTGGCCTCCATCTTTTGCCCGAACGGGTCGTCCGCTCCTCCGGGCCCGGCGGCACGGATGATCCCCTCCGCCGGCCAGGCGAGCCTCGCCATGGCCGAGCCCGCCACGCCCGCCCCCGAGCCGGCGCCGCGCCCCCCGGCGGTGATCGCCTTCTCCGAGATCTACCCCCTCACCGGCGGGCTGACCGAACCGGTCACCACCGCTTCGATTCCCGCCGCGATCCCGGCTCCCGCGAGCCGTTCGGCCGCCGCCGGGCCCGCCCCCTCGGCCCGGCCGCGCCGCCTCGCCGTCACGGGGCGCCGCCCCTGCGCCGGCCGGCGCTGCGGCGACAACCCCGCCCAGGACACGGCCCCCCTCTCCGACCCCTTCGCCCCGGCGAAGCCGAGCGCGGAGGATTCCTCCACCGCCCAGGCGACGGGATCGCCCGTGCCCTCCGCCCTCCCCTTCGCGGAGACGGTGGCCGAGGCGGTGATGCCGGTGGCCCGGGAGGTCAGGGCCAGGATCGGCACCCGGGTCGATCAAATCACCGGCACCGCAGGCGACCTCGTGCGCGGCGGACAATCCGTGGTGAAAGGCTCCGTTTCCCTCCTGGCCGACCGGCTCCTCTGAGGCGAGGCGTCCTCGCCTGGAAACGACGGCCTGCTGCGATGCAGCGTGGCGGCACTGGATCTCGGACGCCCGCAACCTAGTTCGCGGTCATCGACGACCGGGGGCTGGGCCACATGGCCGAACGCATCGAGGATTACGCGCTCATCGGCGATGGGCGGTCCGCCGCCCTGGTGAGCCGGAAGGGCAGCATCGACTGGCTGTGCTGGCCGCGCTTCGACGCGGCGGCCCTGTTCACTGCCCTCCTCGGGACCCGCGAGCACGGCTTCTGGGAGATCGCCCCGGTGGCCGGACACGTCGAGACCACCTGGGCCTACCGCGAAGGCAGCCTCGTCCTCGAAACCCGCCACGTCACCCGGCAGGGCGAGGTCATCGTCACCGACTTCATGCCCACCGGCGACGGGCCGCACCTCGTGCGCCTCGTCCAGGGGGTGCACGGGAAGGTCGCCATGCGCACCGAAATGGCCGTGCGCTTCGATTACGGCTCGGCGGTGCCCTGGGTGTCCCATTCGGAACTCGGGGATTTGCGGGCGGTGTCCGGGCCGCACAAGGTGGTCCTGCGCACCGACGTGCATCTCCAGGGGACCGGCCGGCAGACCACCATGGGCGAGTTCACCGTCCATGCCGGGGACCGGCACCGCTTCGTCCTGAGCTACGGCCCGTCCCACGAGCCCGACCCGGCGCCGATCGAGCCCCGGGCCGCCCTGGCGGACACGGATCAGGCATGGCGCGACTGGTCGGGCCGCTGCGTGAAGGGTACCCCCTGGGACGCCCTGCTCCAGCGCTCGCTGCTGACGCTCAAGGCACTGATCTACGAGCCGACCGGCGGCATCGTCGCCGCGCCCACCGCCTCCCTGCCGGAGGGCCTCGGCGGCGAGCGCAACTGGGACTACCGGTTCTGCTGGCTGCGCGACTCGACCCTGACCCTCATCGCCCTGATGGACGGGGGCTACATCGACGAGGCCCGCCACTGGCTGAACTGGCTGCTGCGGGCGGTGGCCGGCAACCCCGAGCAGGCGCACATCCTCTACGGCATCGCCGGCGAGCGCCTGCTGCCGGAGATCGAACTCGACTGGTTGCCCGGCTACGAGAACTCCAAGCCGGTGCGGATCGGGAACGCGGCGGCCGCCCAGTTCCAGCTCGACGTGTACGGCGAATTGTTCGACGCCCTCTACCAAGCCCATGCCCGCGGCCTTCCGGTGAGCGAGGACGGCCGCCGGGTCGGGCTGGCCATCCTCGATCACCTGGAGAAGGCCTGGAAGAAACCGGACGAGGGCATCTGGGAGGTCCGGGGCGGCCCGCGCCACTTCGTCCATTCCAAGGTGATGGCCTGGGTCGCCTTCGACCGGGCCCTGCGGATGCACGAGCTCGACGAATCGGGGGCGAGCAACGAGCAGGCCGCCCGCTGGCGGGCGATCCGCGAGGAGATCCACGCCGAGGTGTGCGACAAGGGATTCGACAAGGAGTTGAACAGCTTCGTCCAGGCCTACGGGACGAAGGCCCTCGATGCCAGCCTGCTGCTCATGGCCCATACCGGCTTCCTGCCCCAGCACGACCCCCGGGTGGTGGGCACCGTCGAGGCCATCGGGCGCGGCCTGATGCGCGAGGGATTCATCCTGCGCTACGAGACGGAGGGGCAGACCACCGACGGACTTTCCGGCAACGAGGGGGCGTTCCTCCCTTGCACCTACTGGTACGCGGACAATCTCATCGGTCTGGGCCGGCGGGACGAGGCCCGCGCCCTGATCGAACGCCTGATCGGAATCTGCAACGACCTCGGCCTCGTGAGTGAAGAGTACGACGTGCAAGCCAAGCGACTTGTGGGTAACTATCCGCAGGCGTTCACCCACGTGGCCCTGGTCAACACGCTTCTCAGCTATGCCCACGGCGAAGGGCCAGCGGAGAAACAGGGCGGTAAGGCTGACGGGGCGCCCCCCGCCGTCCACCGCCGTCGGGCGGCCCAGCGGCAGAGTTAGAGAATAGGACGACCACGCATGAGCGGAGCCGACACACCCGCCCGCACCGGGCTTGCCGAGATCGACAAGCTCAGCATCGATACCATCCGCACCCTGGCGATCGATGCGGTGCAGAAGGCGAATTCCGGCCATGCCGGCGCGCCGATGGCGCTGGCGCCCATCGCCTACACCCTGTGGAACCGCTACCTGCGCTACGATCCGGCGCATCCGCACTGGCCGAACCGCGACCGGTTCGTGCTGTCCTGCGGCCACGCCTCGATGCTGCTCTACGCCCTGCTGCACCTCGCCAACGTCGCCGAATCGGACGGCGGCAACGCCCCGGCGGTGAGCCTCGACGAGATCAAGCGGTTCCGGCAGATCGACAGCCGCACCCCGGGCCACCCGGAATACCACTTCACCACCGGCGTCGAGACCACCACCGGGCCGCTGGGCCAGGGGGTCGCGAACTCCGTCGGCATGGCGATGGGCGGGCGCTTCCTCGGGGAGCACCTCAACCGGCCGGACCTCAACCTGTTCGATTACAACGTCTACGCGATGTGCTCGGACGGCGACCTGATGGAGGGCGTGGCCTCCGAGGCGGCCTCGATCGCCGGGCACCTGCGCCTGTCGAACCTGTGCTGGATCTACGACGACAACACGATCACCATCGAGGGCCATACCGAACTCGCCTTCGGGGAAGAGGTGGCCACCCGCTTCCTGGCCTATGGCTGGCAGGTGCTGCGCGTGGCCGACGCCAACGACATCCACGCCATCTCGGCCGCGCTGGATACGTTCGTGGCGAGCCACGACCGGCCCACCCTCATCATCGTGAAGTCGGTGATCGGCTACGGCGCTCCGAAGAAGCAGGGCACCCCGAAGGCCCATTCCGACGCGCTGGGCGAGGACGAGGTGAAGGGCGCCAAGCGGGCCTACGGCTGGCCCGAGGACGCGCAGTTCCTCGTCCCCGACGGGGTGCACGAGAATTTTCGCGATGGGATCGGCCAGCGCGGGGCGGCGCTGTACGACGCATGGCAGGGCCTGTTCGCGAAGGCGAAGGAGTCCGACGCCGCCCATGCTGAGCAGCTCGACGCCTTCCTCGAAGGGCGCCTCCCCGAGGGATGGGATAAGGACATCCCGGTCTTCGAGGCGGACGCGAAGGGGCTCGCCACCCGGGAATCGTCGGGCAAGGTGCTGAACGCCATCGCCCAGCACGTGCCCTTCCTGCTCGGCGGCTCGGCGGACCTCGCCCCGTCCAACAAGTCGAACCTCACCTTCGACGGCGCGGGCTCCCTCACGCCCCTGAACCCCGGCGGTCGCAACGTCCATTTCGGCGTGCGCGAACACGCCATGGGCTCGATCGTGAACGGGCTGGGCCTCGTGGGGCTCAGGGCCTACGGCGCGACCTTCCTGGTCTTCGCCGACTACATGCGCCCGCCGATCCGTCTCGCCGCGCTGATGGAGCTTCCGGTCTTCCACATTTTCACCCACGACTCGATCGGGGTGGGCGAGGACGGGCCGACCCACCAGCCCGTGGAGCAACTGCTCTCCCTGCGCTGCATCCCCGGCCTCGTGACGATCCGCCCGGCGGACGCCAACGAGGTCGCGGAGGCTTACCGGGTGATCTTCTCGATGAAGAACCAGCCGGCGGTGCTCGCCCTGTCGCGGCAGGGCCTCCCGACCCTCGACCGGACGAAGTACGGCGCGGCCTCCGGCACCGCCAAGGGCGGCTACGTCCTGGCCGATTGCGAGGGGACGCCGGAGGTGATCCTCCTGGCGTCCGGCTCGGAGGTGCAGCTCTGTGTCGGCGCCTACGAGGCGCTGAAGGGCGAGGGCGTGAAGGCGCGCGTCGTGTCGATGCCCTCCTGGGAACTGTTCGAGCGGCAGGACCAAGCCTACCGCGAGGCGGTGCTGCCCCCCGCCGTGAAGGCGCGGGTGGCGGTGGAGCAGGGCAGCGTGATCGGTTGGGACCGGTACAGTGGCTCCGAGGGCACCATCATCGGCATGAACACCTTCGGCGCCTCGGCACCCCTGAAGGATCTCCTGACCAAGTTCGGGTTTACCCCCGAGAAGGTCCTGGAGGCCGCCAAGGCTCAAGTGGCGAAGCACAGGCACTAGGACAGGACGAAAAGCCCCTCCTCCCGGGGAGGGGCTCGTGGCGACGCCATCGGTCCGGCCCCCCGCCCTCATCTTGAGGTCGAGGGCGGGATAAGCGTTGCCACGCGAGAGACTCCCTCCCCGTCAGAGGAGGGAGCGGATCGAGACAGACAGACGAGGCTCGGACATGAACGCGCTCAAGGCCCTGCACGAGCAGTACGACCAGGCCGTCTGGCTCGACTTCGTCGCCCGCGGCTTCATCGAGAAGGGCGAGTTGAAGGCGCTCGTCGAGGAGGACGGCCTGCGCGGCGTCACCTCGAACCCCGCGATCTTCGAGAAGGCCATCGGCCATTCCGACGAGTACGATTCCAGCCTTAAGGCGGTGCAGGAGACCGGCGACAGCCGGGTGATCGACCTCTACGAAGGGTTGGCCATCGCCGACATCCAGGCCGCCGCCGACGTGCTGCGCCCGGTCTACGAGGCGAGCGACGGGGCCGACGGCTACGTGAGCCTCGAGGTCTCCCCCTACCTCGCCCTGGACACGCAGGAGACTCTCGCCGAGGCGCGGCGCCTGCACAAGGCGGTCTCCCGCGACAACCTGATGGTGAAGGTGCCGGCCACCCCGGAGGGCATTCCGGCGATCCGCCAGCTCACCGCCGAGGGCATCTCGATCAACGTCACCCTCCTGTTCTCGCAGGATTCCTACGAGGCGGTGGCCCGGGCCTTCATCGCCGGGCTGGAGGAGCGCGCGCGGGGCGGGCACGACGTGTCCCGGATCGCCAGCGTGGCGAGCTTCTTCATCAGCCGGATCGACAGCCTGGTCGAGAAGCTCCTCGACGAAAAAATCGCCGCCGCCGACGACCCCGACGAGAAGGCCGCCCTCGCCTCCCTCAAGGGCAAGGTCGCCATCGCCAACGCCAAGCTCGCCTACCAGCGCTACAAGCGGATCTTCGCCGAGGCGCAATGGCAGGCCCTGGCGGAGAAGGGCGCCAAGGCGCAGCGCCTGCTCTGGGCCTCCACCGGCACTAAGAACAAGGCCTATTCCGACGTGCTCTACGTCGAGGAGTTGATCGGCCCCAACACCGTCAACACCATGCCGCCCGCCACCATGGCCGCCTTCCGCGACCACGGCGAGGCCCGCGCCACCATCGAGGAGGACGTGCCCGGCGCCGAGGCGGTGATGGCTCGGCTCGCCCGCGCCGGCATCGACATCGAGGCGGTGGCCAAGCAACTGGTCGAGGAGGGCGTGCAGCTCTTCATCGACGCCGCCGACAACCTGCTGGGTGCCGTGGCTGGCAAGCGGGCGGCGATGCTCGGCGCCCGCCTCGACGGCCAAGCCCTCGCCCTGGACGAGCCCCTGGCCGCCGAAGCGAAGAAGGCGGTGGAATCCTGGCGGGCGAGCGGCGCGATCCGCCGTCTCTGGGCGGGCGACGCCACGGTCTGGAGCGGGGCCGACGAGAAGAACTGGCTCGGCTGGCTGCACATCGTCGAGGAGGAACTCGAGAAGGTCGCCGACTACGCCGCCTTCTCCGAGTGGGTGAAGGCGGAGGGCTTCACCCATGCGGTGGTGCTCGGCATGGGCGGCTCCAGCCTCGGCCCGGAGGTGTTGAGCCTCACCTACGGCCAGCGTGAGGGCTTCCCGGCGCTGCGCATCCTCGACTCGACCCACCCCGACGAGGTCCGTGCCGTGGAGGCGCAGATCGACCTCGCCCGGACGCTGTTCATCGTCTCCTCCAAGTCGGGCTCGACCTTGGAGCCGAACGTCTTCCGCGACTACTTCTACGATCGCGTGAAGCAGGCCGTCGGCGACAAGGTGGGCGACCGTTTCGTCGCCGTCACCGACCCCGGCTCCGACATGGAGAAGGTGGCCAAGGCTCAGAACTTCAAAAAGATCTTCTACGGCGTGAAGCAGATCGGCGGGCGCTACTCGGTGCTCTCGGCCTTCGGCCTCGTGCCGGCGGCGGCCATGGGGCTCGACGTGAAGGCGCTCCTGGAGACCGCCCGGATCATGGTCCGCTCCTGCGGGCCGGCGGTGCCCCCGCACGTGAATCCCGGCGTGCTGCTGGGCACCGCCATGGGCGTGGCTGCCCTCAAGGGCCGGGACAAGGTGACGGTGATCGCCTCCCCCGGCATCGCGAGCTTCGGCGGCTGGGCCGAGCAGCTCATCGCCGAGTCCACCGGCAAGGTCGGCAAGGGGCTGATCCCCGTCGACGGCGAGCCGGCGGGGGTGCCGGCGGTCTACGGGCACGACCGGTTCTTCCTGTACCTTCGCCTCGATTCTCAGGCCGACCCGGCCCAGGACGCCGCCCTTTCCGCCCTGGAGCGGGACGGGCACCCCATCGCCCGGATCGGCCTGCACGACGTCGAGCACCTGCCGCAGGAATTCTACCGGCTGGAGATCGCCACGGCGGTGGCCGGGGCCGTGCTCGGGATCAACCCGTTCGACCAGCCGGACGTGGAGGCGAGCAAGATCGAGACGAAGAAGCTCTTCGCGGAGGCCGAGACGAGCGGCGCGCTCCCCGCCGAGACGCCGCTCTTCGAGGACGACACCCTGGCCCTCTACGCCGACGCCGCCAACGCGGGAGCCCTGCCCCAGGCCCGGGACGGGCTGGAGGCGGCGGTGAAGGCGCACCTCGCCCGGGTGCGGACGGGGGACTACGTGGCGCTGCTCGCTTACATCCCCCGCAACGAGGCCCATCACGACACCCTCCAGGAGGCGCGGCTCGTCGTGCGGGACGCCCGCAAGGTGGCGACCTGCCTGGAATTCGGGCCCCGGTTCCTCCACTCGACAGGCCAGGCCTACAAGGGCGGGCCGGACAGCGGCGTGTTCGTGCAGATCACCTCGGACGCGGCGGAGGATCTGCCGATCCCCGGCCGGTCCCTCGGCTTCGGCACGGTGGTGGCAGCCCAGGCCCGGGGCGACTTCGCGGTGCTCGCGGAACGCGGGCGCCGGGCGCTGCGGGTCCACCTCAAGGCCGGGCAAACGGAGGCCGGGCTGAAGCGGATCGCCGCCGCGCTGAAGGCGGCGGTGGCCTAGCACGATGCGTTCTCCCTTCCCCGTCGTGGGGAGGGGGCGGGCGGTGCTGCCGGATGACGCCCGGCGGTCCCCCCTGAACCACCCCTAACCCTCCCCGACAGGGGGGAGGGAATGCCGCGCGGAGAACGAGACGATGCAACTCGGCATGATCGGCCTCGGCCGGATGGGCGGCAACATTGTCCGCCGGCTGCTGCGGAACGGGCATACGGCGGTGGTGTTCGACCGGAACACGCAGGCCGTGGAGGATCTGGTGAAGGAGGGGGCGGTCGGCGCCACCAGCCTCCAGGATCTCGTGGCCAAGCTCGAAGTGCCCCGCGCCGCCTGGGTGATGCTCCCCGCCGGGGCGATCACCGAGGAGACGGTGCAGGCGCTGGCCGGGCTGATGCAGGCGGAGGACTGCATCATCGACGGTGGCAACTCCTTCTTCGGCGACGACGTGCGCCGGGGCGGCGAGTTGAAGCCCAAGGGCATCCACTACGTCGATGTCGGCACCTCCGGCGGCGTCTGGGGGCTGGAGCGCGGCTACTGCATGATGATCGGTGGCGACACCTCCGCCGTCGACCGCCTGGACCCGATCTTCGCGACCCTTGCTCCGGGCGTGGGCGACGTGTCCCGCACCCCGGGCCGGGAGGGTCGCGACCCCCGGGCCGAGCAGGGCTACATCCATGCCGGTCCGACGGGGGCCGGGCACTACGTCAAGATGGTCCATAACGGCATCGAGTACGGGCTGATGCAGGCCTATGCGGAGGGGTTCGACATCCTCCGGCACGCCGATTCCGAGAACCTGCCCCCGGAGCGCCGATTCGATCTTAACCTGGGTGATATCGCCGAGGTGTGGCGGCGGGGCAGTGTGGTCTCATCCTGGCTCCTGGACCTGACCGCCCAGGCGCTCGCGGGCGACGAGGGGCTGGAGGATTTCTCCGGCTGGGTGGAGGATTCCGGCGAGGGCCGCTGGACGATCAACGCCGCCGTCGAGCAGGCCGTGCCGGCGACCGTCCTGTCGGCGGCCCTCTACCGGCGCTTCCGCTCCCGCGAGGAGGCCTCCTACGCCGACAAGCTGCTCTCCGCGATGCGCAAGGGTTTCGGCGGTCACCAGGAACCGAAGAAACCGTAAGGATCGCGCCTTGTCGCTGCCCGCCGGAACACACGTCCTCCCCGATCCCGACGCCGTGGCCCGGGAGGCCGCCGAACGCCTGATCGTCGCCTGCGGGGAGACCGGGGGAGAGCGCATCGCCGTCTGCCTCTCCGGCGGCTCGACGCCCAAGCGCCTCTACGCCATCCTCGCCGGCGACGACTATGCCGCGCGGGTGCCGTGGACGCGGATCCACTGGTTCTTCGGCGATGACCGGGCGGTGCCGTGGGACGACCCGCGCAGCAACGTCCGCATGGTCCGTGAGGCCTTCGGCCACGGAAGCGCGATCCCGCCGACGCATCTGCATTTCATGCCCTCGGACGAGGGGATCGAGGCCGGGGCGCGGTCCTACGAGCGGACCCTCCTCGATCATTATGGCGCCGGGGCCCTGGACCCTGCCCGCCCGCTCTTCGACCTCGTGCTCCTCGGCCTCGGGGAGGACGGACACACCGCCTCGCTGTTCCCGGGCAAGCCGGCGATCGACGAGACCCACGCCCTCGTCGCCCCCGTGCCGGAGGCCGGGCTCGACCCCTTCGTGCCGCGGATCAGCCTCACCGTCCCTGCCCTCACCTCGGCCCGGCACGTCCTGTTCCTCGTCACCGGCGAGGGCAAGCGCGAGCCCCTGGCCCGCATCGCCCGAGGAGAGGATCTCCCCGCCGGCAGGGTGAAGGGTGAACAGGTGGCGTGGCTGCTGGACGAGGCAGCGGCGGGCTAGGCTCCGTTACCCTCTGGCAAGGTTGTCCGGGGTAGGGTTCGCGATGCACCGCGTCGCAAGCCCGGCCGTTTCCCGCGCGTGGCCGTTGTCCGCCGGCCGATTCCGATGATCCCGATGCGCGCGGGCACGCTGGTCCTGTTCTCCGACCGTCCCGGATCCGGCGTCAGCCTTCTCCAGGCCCTCGACGGCGTCGCCCCCTGCCGGATGCGGCCGGCGACCCGCCTGATGCCCGCCGGGGATTGCATCGGGTTCGTCGCCGACCTCGACCTGCTTCAGCCGAGCCTGCTCCGGGGCCTGCGCGCCCTGATTGCCGAGGCGCCGCACCTGCCGCGTCTGTTCCTGCTCCGCCAGGGGGGCGAGCGCACCGCCTCGGCGGCGCGGGGCCTCGGCGCGACCCTGTGCCTGCCGGACGGAACGTCGCCGGAGGACGTGGCGGAGGCGATGCGCGGGCAGTTGCGCCGGCCGTCCCCTCCCCCCGTGCCGGTGCGGGGCCAGGGTTCGGTGATCGCCCAGGCCGCCGACCGGGCCGGGGCGGTGCTCGCGGGGCTCCTCGATGCCGCCCGGGCCACCGGCGCCGTCGATCCCCTGCTCATCGACGACGGGCTCGATCCGATCCTCGACGCGGTGGGCGAGGCGGGCCTCGGCGCATGGCTCGATACGGTCCGTGCCTACGACGATGCCACCTACCAGCATTGCCTGCTGGTGGCCGGGCTGGCGGCGACCTTCGCCATCGGCCTCGGCCTGCGCACCCGCGACCGGGAGCACCTCGTCCGCGCCGCCCTCGTGCACGACGTGGGCAAGGCGCGCATTCCCCTGGAGATCCTCAACAAGGCCGGACCCCTCGACCCCGCCGAGCGCGCCGTGATGCGCACCCACACCACCCTGGGCCATGCCCTGCTGATCGAGGCCGGCGGGTTCGATCAATCTTTGCTGGCGGTGGTGCGCCACCACCACGAACTCCTCGACGGCACCGGCTACCCCGACCGGCTCGCGGGGGCGGCGATCCCCGACATCGTGCGGCTCATCACCGTCTGCGATATCTACGCGGCGCTGATCGAGCGGCGGCCCTACCGCGCGCCCCTGTCCACGGCGGAGGCGTTCCGCATCCTGCGCGGCATGGACGGCAAGCTGGACCTGGCACTCGTGCGTTCGTTCGAGCAGGCGGTCGCCGGAATGGGCGCGTAGGGGGATCCCAAAGGACAAGTCCTTTGGTGGGGTACAGGGGCGAAGCCCCTGGAAGCGCAGGGCTCCGCCCCGCACCCGCCAGAGGGCTCGCCCTCTGGACACCCTGGAGTCAGACGAAGTGCTTGGAGAGCTTCAGGCCCTGGGCCTGATAGTTCGAGCCGGCCCCGGCGCCGTAGAGGGTGCCCGGCTCCTCGCTCATGCGCTCGTAGACGAGGCGGCCGACGATCTGGCCATCCTCCAGCAGGAAGGGCACGTCCCGGGAGCGCACCTCCAGCACCGCCCGCGACCCCGCGCCCCCCGCCCCGGCATGGCCGAAGCCCGGATCGAAGAAGCCGGCGTAATGCACCCGGAACTCGCCCACGAGGGGATCGAACGGCACCATCTCCGCCGCGTGGTCCGGGGGCACCTGCACCGCCTCCTTCGAGGCGAGGATGTAGAACTGGCCGGGATCGAGGATCAGGCTCGCGCTGCCGTCCGAGGGCAGTCGCTCCCAGAAGGCGTCGATCCCGTGCCGGCCCGGCGCATCGACATCCACGAGGCCGGTATGGCGCTTGGCCCGGTAGCCGATCAGCCCGTCGAACCCCGAGAGGTCCACCGACACCGCAACACCGCCTTGCAACGACGGCATGGCGACGTTCACCAGCGGCGTGCGCGCGTGCAAGGCGGCCAGTTCCGCCTCATTGAGGCGCGGCTGGCCCCGGCGGAAGCGGATCTGCGACAGGCGCGAGCCGGTCCGCACCAGGACGGGGAAGGTCCGGGGTGAAATCTCCGCGTAGAGCGGCCCCGTATAGCCCGGCTCCACCTGATCGAACGCCTCGGCCCGGTCGGTGATGACCCGGGTGAACACGTCGATCCGGCCGGTGGAGCTCTTCGGGTTGGCGGAGGCGGCGAGGTCGCGGGGCAGCGCCAGGTGTTCCTGCAATTCGGCGATGTAGACGCAGCCGGTCTCGAGTACCGCGCCGGGGCGCAGGTCGATGGCGTGCAGCGACAGCCGCTCGACGCAGGCGGCGACGGTGCGCGAGCCCCCCGGGAGGAAGCT
Organism: Beijerinckiaceae bacterium; assembly: GCA_022702015.1. GTDB lineage: Bacteria > Pseudomonadota > Alphaproteobacteria > Rhizobiales > Beijerinckiaceae > Methylobacterium. Next base: position 12,880 of record JAKONI010000182.1, read on the forward strand.
GGTGCGGACCCGGTAGGCCCGCTCGCCGAGACGCAGGTCGAGGCTCGCCGGCTGGATCTGGTCCGCCGCGTAGGGGCTGGCCGGGCGGATGCCTCCGGCTTCGGTCAGGGCGGTGATCGCCTGGGCCGGCAGGATACCGTCCGTCCTCGTGTTCTGCCCCGCGCCCATCGTCCCGCTCCCCCCGCGCGACGGCCGGCCGCGCCCACCCTTGTCGGGCATTCCCGCCTAAGACCTCTTTAATGCTGTCGGCGACAAACCGCGCGAGGCGACGGCCGCCGGCCTGCAGCGACGCGCGACGTAATCCGCCGCAATTGACGGCGATTCCCGCGCCAACTACCACCATCACTGCGGTGCGGCGAAAGCCTGCCACAGCGAATCGCACAGTCTCCGGGGGCCGTTCAGGGCAATGTACAAGGCCGAAACCCGAGGGATTAGCGTGACGGTACAGCCGCGCTTCGTCGAGGAGGAATCTTCTCCCCACGAGAGCCGCTACTTCTTCGCCTACACCGTCGAGATCGTGAACAACGGGTCCGAGCAGGTCCAATTGCGCTCGCGTCACTGGCGGATCGTGGACGGGCGCGGCGCCACCCAGGAGGTACGCGGCGCGGGGGTGGTCGGCAAGCAGCCGGTCTTGGAGCCGGGGGAGTCCTTCTGCTACACCAGCGGCTGCCCGCTCACGACACCCGACGGGCTGATGGCCGGCAGCTACACCATGGCGACCGTGGCCGGCGAGAGCTTCGAGGCCGAGATCCCCGCCTTCTCCCTCGACAGCCCGCACGTCCGCCGCAGCCTGCACTGAGGCCATTCCAGGGTGCGGGAGCCGGGCGTGCCCCGGAGGGATCATGCCTACGAACGGCGAGCGGCTGTCCCCGCTCGAGATGCTTTCCCGCCTCGTCGCGTTCGACACCGAGAGCGATAAGCCGAACCTCGCCCTGATCGACGCGGTCTGCGCCTATCTCGACGGCTGGGGCGTGCCCACCCGTCGCTTTCCCAACGCCGCAGGGGACAAGGCAGCGATCTTCGCGACCCTCGGCCCCGTGGCCGACGGGGGCGTCGTGCTCTCCGGCCATACCGATGTGGTGCCGGTCACCGGCCAAGCCTGGACCTCGGACCCTTTCACCCTCCGGGTGGCGGACGGGCGCGCCTACGGTCGCGGCGCCGTCGACATGAAGGGGTTCCTGGCCCTGGGGCTCGCCCTGGTGCCGGACATGCTGGCCGCCGGGCTCCGCCGGCCGATCCACCTGCTCCTGTCCTACGACGAGGAAACCACCTGCCTCGGCTCCATGGACGCCATCGCCCGGTTCGGTGACGACCTGCCCCGACCCGCCGCCTGCCTCGTGGGCGAGCCCACCGGCCTCGACGTGGCGGACGCGCACAAGAGCATCGTCACCTGCCTCACCACCGTCCACGGGCGGGAGGCGCATTCCTCCCGGCCGGAACTCGGGGCCAACGCGGTCTCGGCGGCCTGCGACCTCGTCGCCGCCCTGAACGGCATCGCCGACCGGATGATCGAGCGGGGCGACGCCTCGGGCCGGTTCGAGCCCCCGTCCACCACGATCCATGTGGGCACGATCCAGGGGGGCACCGCCCGCAACATCCTCGCCCGGGAATGCCACTTCCACTGGGAGTACCGGGGCCTGCCCGACCTCGACCCCGGCGAGATCCCAAGCCTGTTCGCCCAGGCCGCCGCCGAGGTCACCGCCCGGCGGCTCAACCGCTACGGCGCGTTCGGGCGGATCGAGACTTTGGAGGAGGTGGCCATCCCCGGGCTCGCCCCCGATCCGGGCTCGGAGGCCGAGCGCCTCGCCCTGCGGCTCGCCGGGCGCAACCACACCGTGGCGATGCCCTACGCGACGGAAGCCGGCCGCTTCCAGGGGGCGGGCATCCCCACCGTGGTCTGCGGTCCCGGCGACATCGCCCAGGCGCACCAGCCCGACGAGTTCATCACCCTCGAAGCCCTCGCCGCAGGGGAAGCGTTCCTGCGCCGACTCATCGCGGAGTGCGCCCCATGAACGTCCGGGTGTCGGAACACGTGAAGCTGCGCCCCCTGGAGCGGGAAGACCTGCGCTTCGTGCATCAGCTCAACAACAACGACAGCATCATGCGCTACTGGTTCGAGGAAGCCTACGAGTCCTTCGCCGAATTGCAGCAGCTCTACGAGCGCAACATCCACAACCAGACCGAGCGGCGATTCATCGTCGCCGCGCCGGACGGGGAGCCGGCGGGGCTGATCGAGCTGGTGGAGATCAACCACCTCCACCGCCGCTGCGAGTTCCAGATCGCCATCCATCCCTCCTATCAGGGGCGGGGCTACGCGTGGCGCTCCACGCGGATCGTGATGGATTACGCCTTCAGCGTCCTCAACATTCACAAGCTGTACCTCCACGTCGACAAGGAGAATCGGCGGGCGGTACGGATCTACGAGCAGTGCGGATTCGTCCCCGAGGGCGTGCTGAAGGACGAGTTCTTCATGAACGGCCGCTACCGCGACGCGGTGCGCATGTGCCTGTTCCAGCCGGACTACCTCGCCTCCCGGGGGAGCGGCGACATCACGGAGCCGGTGCTGAAGTCGTAGGTCCCAGGCGGCTCGTGCCGAGGTTGCACGCGAGCGGGGGCCGGGCTTGGACAGCCCGACCCCGTTGGATGGAGGCTTAGCGCCCCTGGCCGGCGCCCTCGCGACCGCCGGACATCCCACCGCCCGCCTTCATGCCACCGCCGTTCGGGGTGGCGCCGTTCGGAGTGGCGCCGTTCATGCCGGCGCCCTCGCCGCCCCGGCCGCCGCGCTGCATCGCGCCGCCTCCGTTGCCGCCCCGCTCCATGCCACCCTGGTTGCGGTCGGACACGTTGCGCATGTTGCCGCGATCGCCCTCGCCGCGCATCCCGGCGTTACGGGCGCCGTCCTCACGGCGCTCGCCCTTCAGGCCGTCCCGGGTTCCACGGTTCTCGCCCCGGGCCTGCTGATCGTGGCGCGAGCGGTCGTTGTCGCGAAGGCCGTCGCGGTGCTCCGCGCGGTCCGTGCGCACCCCGGCGCGGGTCTCGCTGCGGAAGCTCGCGCCGACGACCGCGCCGCCCGACAGGCGACGGTACTCGGCCGAGCCATAGCGGACACGCTGGCCGTGGATCACCACCCAGCGCTCGCTCGGGCCGGTCTCACGGACGGTGACGAGGCGCCGGTACTCCGGCGACCCGTAGAGCACGCGCTGGCCGCGGATCACGACGTAGCGGGTGCGGGGGCCGGTCTCACGGACGGTGACGAGGCGCCGGTACTCCGGCGAACCGTAGAGCACGCGCTGGCCACGGATCACGACGTAGCGCTCCCGGGGGCCGCGATGCGCGACGATCAGGCGGCGGTATTCCGGCGAGCCATACACGACCCGCTGTCCGCCGATGAACACGAAGCGGCCCTCCCGGCGGAAGCCGCCCTCGAACCGGGCGCTGCCCCGGGCCTCGAGGTGGTCACGGCCGCCACGGACATCCCGCCGCGACTCCGCCCGGTCGCCCTCGCGGCGATCCCGGCCCGCGCGGTCGCCGCGCTCGCTGTCCCGGGCCATCCGGTCGTTGGTGCGGTCGGCGTTCCGGTCGTTCGTGGCCGCCCGGTCGCCGCGCTCGGCACCGCCGGCCCGGTCGGCCTTGGCGTCGGCGCGCCCGGCCTGATCCTGGCCCATCCGGCCACCGGCCTCGCGGTTCGCCCGCGCGCCGTTCATCTCACCGCCGGTCGCGGAGCCCCCGGTCGCGGAGCCCCCGGTCGCGGAGCCGCCCTTGGCCCCGCCATCCGCCTTCATGCCGGCCTCGGGTCGGCCCTGGCCGGCGCGCTCGCCGCCCATGCCCTGCTGCGCGTAGACGGACGTGCTGAGGAGAAGCGCGGCCAAACCGACCGACACCCGTGTCGAGAATTGAGTCATGGCGTTCCCTCACGTTGTATTGACGGATCGCAACGCCGAGGGGTCAAAAACGGTTCAAGTGTTTGGTTGCAGAAAATGGCGCAACACTAATGAGTACTTGCGCGTTTCGCGAAGACAAACTTGGCCATAATCTGCGTGGCCTACGTAGTCTTGGTGGTCTCTTTCGCCGGAGGGACCGGGTGCCCGAAGGGCGAGCCCTTCGGTGGAGCCCCGGGGCGAGGCTTTTGGGAGATGCAGGGCGCCGCCCTGCACCCGTGAAAGGGCTCTCCCCTTCGAAACCCCTGACTAACCCTGCTCGATCTCGGATTCCACGTCCGACGGGTCGAGGTCGTAGCGGCGGGAGCAGAACTCGCAGGTGATGACGATGCGCCCGTCGTCGGCCACCATGTCCCGGCGCTCCTGCGGGTTGAAGGAGCGGATCATTCCCATCACGCGCTCGCGCGAGCAGCGGCAGATCTCGCGCACCGGCTGGCGGTCGAAGACCCGCACGCCGCGCTCGTGGAACAGCCGATAAAGCAGCCGCTCGCTCGAGACGTTGGGGTCCACGAGCTCGTGGTCCTCGATCGTGGAGGCGAGGGAGCGCGCCTCCACCCAGGCATCGTCCTCCGGCGCGTCGGCCCCGAGATGGGCGTGGCCCTCGGGGATGTCGCCGGGGGGCAGGTCGGCAAGCCGGGCCCGGTCGATGGACTGGGGCCGGAACTGCACGATCAGGCCCCCCGCCCGCCAGTGCCCGGCCTCCCCGTCCACCGCCTCGGCCACCGCGAGGCGGACCACGGTCGGGATCTGCTCGGACTGGCGGAAGTACTGGTGAGCGGCTTCCTCCAGGCTCTGGCCCTCCATCGGCACCACCCCCTGGTAGCGGCTGGCGGCGCTGCCCTGGTCGATGGTCATGGCGAGGTGGCCGTTGCCGATGAGGTCGGCGTCCCGCGCCGGGCCGGAGCCGAGGGCGGCGACCCGCTCCGCGTCGAAGCGCGCGGTGGCGCGCAGGCGGTCGGGGGCCTCGAAGTCGACGACGATCATCTCGACCGGGCCATCGGTCTTGGTCTGCAACTGGAAACGACCCTCGAACTTGAGGGAGGCGCCAAGCAGGACGGTGAGCGCCGCCGCCTCGCCGAGCAGCCGGGCGACGGAATCGGGGTAGCCGTGACGGCGCAGGATGGTGTCGATCGACGGCCCGAGCCGTACCACCCGCCCGCGCACGTCGAGCGCCTCGACGGCGAAGGGCAGCACGGCATCGTCGACGCCGGGGGTCTCGGTTCCTGCGGTCATGATCACTCCGGGGATGTCCCCGCTATATGGTGAGCCAAGACAGGGTTCCCAAAGGGCGAGCCCTT
>JAKONI010000183.1 GCA_022702015.1 Beijerinckiaceae bacterium
CGGACGGGCTGCACGGCGATCAGCGCCAGGGCGAGCGAAAGGGCCGTCGAGACAGGAAGGCGGCGCATGACAAATCCTCGCGGTGCGATCACGTCGGTGATGCCTCACTGAGGACGGACGAATCGCAGGGCAAGACAATCCCTGCCCTTCACGACGACGTGAGTCCAGGGTCTCGCGTTCCTTACCCGGCGCGGATCGCCGAGGCGACGGCGGCGGGTTCCTCCTCATGCGGGCTGAGGGCACCGGGAATGGTCACGGCGGTGACGAGCCCACTCGCGGCCAGGGCGTCCATCTCCGCGCCGGAGCGCCGGGGGGCGCCCACCGGGCGCAGCACCTGCACGGGGGGCAGCCCCTCGCCGAACAGGCCGAGGAAGGCCTCCCGGCTCGCCACCGGATCGAGGCCGCCGGTCACGAAGGCGGCGGTGCCGAAGCGGCCGTGGCGCTGGCGGGTGATGGCGTGCTTGTCGCGCACCAATTCCGGCGTCACCCGGTCCCGGTCGGCGAAGACGTGCGCCCGCATCATCCGGCCGATGACCGGGGGGCTGATGTTGATGCGGTAGAGGGCCTCGCCGACCACCGGCGCCTCCACGGCCCTGCGGATGCGGGGAAACCAATGGGCGCGCTGCGGCATCGCCGTGGGCAGCGGGCCGCGCCAGGTCGGCGCCACCAGCACGAGGCGGGCGAAGGCGCCGGGATGGCGTCGGGCGGCGGCCACGAGGTAGCCGGCCGCGTGCCCCGCCGCGATGCCCAGGGCGTAGGGGCCGGGGGCCGCCGCGAGGAGGGCGTCGAGGAAGGCGTGGAAGGTCGCGGGCTCCAGCGGAACCCGCTCCCGGGGGCGGGCGCCGAAGCCAGGCCAGTCGGGGATCAGGCAGCGGTGGTCCCGCCCGAGGTCCCTGGCGAGGGCCCCGGCCTCCCGCCGCGAGGAGATGGTCGAGAGGGCCGGGAGGATCAGCGCCTCCGGCCCCTGCCCGATGACGTCGCAGGGGATGGCGAGCCGGTGCCCGGCGACCGTCAGATCGAGGGTGCGGCCCGTCTCCGGCATGCTCACGTGCGCAGCAGGTCGTTGATGGCGGTCTTCGCCCGGGTGCCGGCGTCGACGCGCTTCACGATGACGGCGCAGTACAGGCTCGGCCCCGGCGAGCCGTCGGGTAGGTTCTTGCCCGGCAGGGTGCCGGAAACCACCACGGAGTAGGGCGGCACGTAGCCGTAGGTGATCTCGCCGGTGGCCCGGTCGATGATCTTCGTCGAGGCGCCGAGATACACGCCCATCGACAGGACCGAGCCCTGCCCGACGATCACCCCCTCCACCACCTCGGAGCGGGCACCGATGAAGCAGTCGTCCTCGATGATGACCGGGTTGGCCTGGAGCGGCTCGAGCACGCCGCCGATGCCGACGCCGCCGGAGAGGTGGACGTTCTTCCCGATCTGCGCGCAGGAACCCACCGTCACCCAGGTGTCGACCATGGTGCACTCGCCGACATAGGCCCCGAGGTTCACGAAGCTCGGCATCAGGATGACGTTGGACGCCACGTAGGAGCCCCGGCGCACCACGCTGCCGGGCACCGCGCGCAGGCCGGCGGCCTGGAACCGGGCGGCGTCCCAGCCGAGGAACTTCGAGGGCACCTTATCCCACCACTGCGCCCCGCCGGGGCCGCCGGAGATCGGCGCCATGTCGTTGAGGCGGAAGGACAGCAGCACCGCCTTCTTCAGCCACTGGTTGACCTGCCAGTCCTGGCCGTTGGCGCCGGCGCCCTTCTCGGCGACCCGGGCCTTGCCCGTATCGAGGAGGTTCAGCGCCTCGTCCACCGCCTCGCGGACGGCACCCTGCGTGGCGGCCGAGATGCCGGCCCGGTCCTCCCAGGCGGACTCGATGGTCCGGGCCAAGTCGGCATAAGACCCGGCATGGGAGCCGGCATGGGACCCGGCGTGGGACTCGGCATGGGACATGGGCGGAAGGGTCCGAAGGAAGGGAGCCCGTGCTTACAGCCGCCCGCCGGGACTGTCACCGGGGGCCGTGCCCAGGTCAGGCCGACCCGAGCCGGGCGCGGATGCGGTCGAGGTCGCCGGTGAAACTCACGAGGTCCTGGCTCAGGACGGCGTGGATCGCCTCCGCCGCCGCCGGAAACTCCTCCAGGACGCGCCGCATCAGGGTCGGGGTGATGCGGATCAGGTCGCAGGCGCCTTCGGCCCGGGCGTCGGCCATGCGCTCGCCGCGCACGAACAGGGCGAGGTGGCCGATCACCGCCGAGCGGCCAGCCCGGACGGACTCCCCCGCCGCCGGATCCAGCCGGATCGTCCCGGACATCACCACGAAGCCGCCATCGGCCGGGTCGCCCCGGGCGAACAGCAGGTCGCCGTCCGCCAGCTCCCGGCGCTCGGCCGCGAAGCTGAGCAGGCGCAATGCATCCCGGTCGAGGAACCCGAAGACCGGCGCCGCCATGAGGATCGCGATGTCGTCGTCGAGCCCCACGCCCGCCCCTGCCGTTGACGCCCACGGCGTCCCCCGGTGGGGAGGCCTACACGGAAAAGCCTAAGATTCAGGGAAGCAATTTATAACCACCGCCCTCGGTCACAAGAATCGCGGCGGTTGCGGGGTTCGGCTCGATCTTCTGGCGCAGCCGGTAGATATGCGTTTCCAAAGTGTGGGTGGTCACGTGGGCGTTGTAGCCCCAGACTTCGGCGAGCAGGGTATCGCGGTTCACCACCGCCCGGCCCGCCCGGTAGAGGAACCGCAGGATCGCCGTCTCCTTCTCGGTGAGCTTCAGCTTGGAGCCGCGCTCGCCGATCAGCAGCTTGGCGCTCGGCCGGAAGGTATAGGGCCCGATCTGGAACACCGCATCCTCGGACGCCTCATGGCTGCGCAGGTGGGTGCGGATGCGGGCCAGCAGGATGCCGAACTTGAACGGCTTGGTGACGTAGTCGTTGGCCCCGGCCTCGAGACCCTCGACGTGGTCCTCCTCCGAATCCTGCGCGGTGAGCATGATGACCGGGCTGCGGAAACCCGCCTGCCGCATCCGACGCACCGCCTCGCGGCCGTCCATGTCGGGCAGGCCGACATCCATCACGGCGAGGTCGATCCGCTCGTCGCCGACGCGGCGGATCGCGTCGGCGGCGCAGGCCTCGCCGACGACGGTGAACTCCTCGGAGAGCGCGATCTGTTCGAGCAAGGTATCCCGCAGGATCTCGTCGTCGTCGCAGATCAGGAGGCGGTAGGCGTTGGACATCGTGACGAAGCCCTAGCGTAAAAGTCCCGGACCGCGAAATCCCCCCAAGGCCGGGTGGGATCCCCGGATGTCCAGCACCCAATCGATGACCGGCTGCGGAGCGTCCGCAAACGGCTTAGTATGGATTGAGCTTTGTGACCGGAAGTTGTCTTGTGCGCAATTCTGATTGTCATTTGTCCCCCGGTACGTGGGGGATGGTCACATCCCCGGGCCGGGGCGAGGGAGACCGATGACGGGGCCGCGCCGGCCCCCCCGCCGCACGACGCTGGGTGAAATCCGCGTCCGCGCCACCGTGGGGGATCGCCGCCGGGGGCATCTCCTCGTCGGCCTCGCGGTGATTCCCTGTGCGCTCGGCGCCTGCGGGATCGTCGGCCGCAAGCGAGAGGGCGACGGGGGCTCGCCCCGGGGCCGGTTCCGTCTCCGGGGCGGGGCCTACCGCCCGGATCACCTGCCCGTTCGGCCGCGCACGGCCCTGCCGCTCCGGCCGATCCGTCGCGACGACGGCTGGTGCGACGACCGAGGCGACCGCCGCTACAATCAGCCGATACGGCTCCCGGCCCCGGGCGTCAGCGCGGAGGCGATGTGGCGGGGAGATGCCCTCTACGACCTCGTCCTCGACATCGACTACAACCGCGCGCCGATCCGCCGGGGCAGGGGTTCGGCGATCTTCATGCACGTCGCCCGGGAGGGCTACCGCCCCACGGAGGGCTGCGTCGCCCTGGCCCGGGGCGATCTGCTCAAGCTCGTGGGCCGGCTCGGACCACGAACCCACCTGCGGATAGGATAGGATACGCGGAGGCGTGGCCGCCCGGCTCTCACACCAGCCGGATGTCCCCGGCCTTCAAGCCGATCGCCTTGGCCGTACGGGTGGACAGGCTGCCGACGATCACCAGTATCTCGTCCCGGCCAAGGTGGACTTGAACGGCGGCCAAGGCTTCGGCGACGCTGTGGGTGCGCACGGCGTAGACCATCGCGCTCGACGCCCGCCCCGTGGAGGGGGCGACGAGGTAGGTGGTCAACCGTGTGCGTGGCCGGCCGGGCATCCGCAATCCTTGCCATGTCGGCTAACGACGACAACACCCGCCCGGCCCCCGGAGGGAACAGAGCGACGGGGACGTTCGCGTCCGTCATTACGAATTTCGGCCAACGCCGCAATATAGTTAGCTAAACTCATCGGTGCGCACGCCGCGCCTCCGTGGAAGCGGGCGAACATCGCCCTCGAACGGGCGAGGGCAGGCAAAGCCTGTGCCCGCCTACGCTTAACCCAGCGGCCGGCTAATCAATTAGCCGGCGCATCAGATACTTGCCCCCGAAGGCCGAGTTTATCCCGTGACGCCGAGTCCCGGCGGGGATCATGGCGTTCCAGGCCGGGCTGCGCGGATTCGTCCTGAAACTTGTCCACCGCGCGAACCATTGGCGCTCGACGCGGTGGCGGTGGGACGACCCGAGGAGGGGTCCCGTCGTCCATCGTCCAGCCACCGGAAGGAATTGCCTTTGACCGTCGCCGCCATCCGCCTGCCCGCGCTCCTCCTGTGCGGAACCGTCCTCTGCGGCGCCATGCTGGATAGTCCAGTCCAGGCGCAGGAGCCCGCTGCGGCGCCGGCGGCCGGTGCTGGGCTGACGCAGGTGGCCCGGTTCGATCATCAGGTGACTGGGGTCACCGTCGCGGGGGATGGGCGCATCTTCGTGAATTTCCCCCGCTGGACGGAGGATGCCCCTGTTTCCGTGGCCGAACTCAAGGACGGCAAGCCGGTCCCCTTCCCGAATGCCGAGTGGAACGCATGGCGCAACGCCAAGAAGGACGAGGTCGACCCCAAGACCCACTTCGTCTGCGTCCAGAGCGTGGTGGCCGACCGCCAGGACCGGCTCTGGGTGGTGGATGCCGCCGCCCCCGCCATGGCGGCGCTGGTGAAGGACGGGCCGAAGCTCGTGGCCATCGACCTGAAGACCAACACCGTCGCCAAGACGATTCCCTTCGACGTCTCGGTGGCCCCGCAGGGCTCCTACCTCAACGACGTGCGGATCTCCCCGGACGGCAAGACCGCCTACCTCACGGATTCGGGGGCCGAGGGCGCGCTGATCGTCGTGGACACCGAATCGGGCCGGGCGAAGCGTCTCCTGGCCGGCGAGCCCTCGACCATGCCCGACCCCGCCGTCACCGTGACCTATGACGGCAAGCCCCTGCGCCGCCCGGACGGGCGGGGCGTCGAGTTCGCCGCCGACGGCATCGCGCTCAGCCCCGACGGCAAGACGCTGTACTGGCAGGCGATCAAGGGCAAGACGCTCTACAGCCTGCCCACCGACGCCCTCACCGGCTGGGCCGCCTCGACCCTGGTGCCCGAGGCCCTGTCCGACCGGAGCCTTTCCGGCAAGATCGCGCAGGTGGGCGAGAACGGGCCGGCGGACGGGCTGATGATCTCCCGTCACGACGGGCGGATGTACGTCACCTCCCCGCAGGACGATTCGGTGAAGGCCCGGGACCTGAAGGGCGGCCCGCTCCAGGTGGTGGTGCGCGATGCCCGGCTGCGCTGGCCGGACACGTTCTCGGAGGGCCCGGACGGGACGGTCTACTTCACGACCTCGCACATCCAGGATTCGGCCTTCTACAAGCCGGACGCCCCCGCCGCCCTGCCCACCGAGTTGTGGAGCCTGAAGCCCGCCGGTCGTTGAGCCGCCGTTCCCCCACACCGCACGGAGACAGACGATGAAGCTCTATTGGGGCCCGCATACCTGCGCCATCGGCATCCACATCCTGCTGGAGGAGATCGGCAAGCCCTACGAGACCGAGAAGGTGGACGTGCAGGCCGGCGCGACCCAGGAGCCGCCGTTCACGCGGATCAACCCGAAGGGCAAGGTCCCGACGCTGGTCCGCGACGACGGCTCGGTGCTCACCGAGTACGAGGCCATCGCCACGTGGCTCGCCCGGACCAACCCCGACAAGGGCCTGATCCCCGCCGATCCCGAGGCCGAGGTGCGCGGCATCGAGATCATGGACTACGCCGTCGGCACCCTGCACCTCCAGGGGTTCGGACGCATCTTCAAGCCGGCCCTGTACGAGCCTCAGGACAGCGTCCACCAGACCCTCAAGCTCGGCCAGGACGAGGTGAAGAAGCAGGGCCGTGCCCTGGTGGAGAAGGCCCTGGCGATCCTCGACGGGCAGATGGCGGGGCGCCCCTACGCGACGGGGGAGAACTTCACTATCGCCGACAGCGCCCTGTTCTACGCGGAGCGCTGGGCCCCGCAGGTGGGGATCGCCCTGCCCCCCAACCTCGCCGCCCACTACGAGCGGGTGAAGGCCCGCCCCGCCGTCGCCCGGGTGCGGGAGATCTGGGGCGAGGCCTGACACCCCCGGCCTGCGGGCCGGCCGGCAACCCCGACAGGAACTTGGCCGTACCCTGCCAGGCTTGACCTTCCGGATGGCGGCCCCGGGGCCGCCCCGGGGGTCAAAAGGGTTCGGGACCATGAAGGCACTTTGCTGGCACGGGAAGGGCGATATCCGCTGCGACACGGTCCCCGATCCGCGGATCGAGGACGCCCGGGACGTGATCATTAAGGTCTCGTCCTGCGCCATCTGCGGCTCCGACCTCCATCTGATGGACGGGCTGATGCCGACGATGGAATCGGGGGATGTCCTCGGCCACGAGTTCATGGGCGAGGTGGTCGAGACCGGCAGCGGACATTCCAAGTTCCGCAAGGGCGACCGCATCGTCGTCCCGTTCAACATCAATTGCGGCGAGTGCCGGCAGTGCAAGCTCGGCAACTGGTCGGTGTGCGAGCGCTCGAACCGCAACGCGCAGATGGCCGCCGCGCAGTTCGGCTACACCACCGCCGGCCTGTTCGGATACTCACACCTCACCGGCGGCTATGCCGGCGGCCAGGCCGAGTACGTGCGGGTGCCGATGGCCGACGTGGCGCCGATGAAGGTGCCGGACGGCATGGACGACGAATCGGCCCTGTTCCTCACCGATATCCTGCCCACCGGGTGGCAGGGGGCGGAGCATTGCGAGATCAAGGGCGGCGAGACCATCGCCGTCTGGGGGGCGGGCCCGGTGGGCTTCTTCGCGATCCAATCCGCCAAGATCATGGGCGCGGAGCGGATCATCGCCATCGACACAGTGCCGGAGCGCCTCGAACTCGCCCGGAAGGCGGGGGCCACGGATGTCATCGACTTCCAAAAGGAGGACGTGTTCGAGCGCATCAAGGAGATCACCAAGGGCCAGGGGGCCGATGCGGTGATCGACTGCGTGGGCATGGAGGCCAGCGGCGGCCACGGCTTCGCCGGCCTTGTCACGAAGGTCCAGGAGAAGATCACCTCCACGGAACGGCCCATCGCGCTGGCCGAGGCGATCAAGGCGGTGCGGCCCTGCGGCATCGTCTCGGTGCCCGGCGTCTATGGCGGGCCCGTGCCGATCAACATGGGCTCCATCGTGCAGAAGGGTTTGACCATGAAGAGCGGTCAGACCCACGTGAAGCGCTACCTGGAACCCCTGCTGAAGCTGATCGAGGAAGGCAAGATCGATACTTCCTCCCTGATCACGCACCGCTCGTCGGAATTGAGCGATGGTCCCGATCTGTATAAGACCTTCCGTGACAAAGAAGACGGCTGCATCAAGGTGGTTTTCCATCTAAGCTGAGGGTGGTTGCCGTCGCGTTCCGGTGCCGATCGGCCGATGGGGGCCGGGCGAATGCCCGGTCTCCAAGTCTCGGCACGGCGGAAAGCCTGCGCCGGCCGGTCGAAGCCTGAATTGCCGGAGTTCACGCCGCACGATGGGGCACCGATCCTCTGTCCGTTCCCGCCCCGCCGCCCCACGGGTGAGGCGGTGAGCCCCGACCAGCGCATCCTGCGCGCCGCCGAGGCGGTGGCCGTGACGGCGGCGGAGCGGGCCGGCCGCCTCGATCGGCACGGGGCCTTCCCCGTGGAGGATATCGCGCATCTGCGTGAGGCCGGGCTGCTCGCGGCGCCCCTGCCCGAAGCGCTCGGCGGCGCGGGCCTGTGCGATCCCGGGCGGGTGGACGGGCTGCGGGCGGTGCTGACCACGGTCGGCCGGGGGAGCTTGTCCCTCGGGCGGCTCTACGAGGGTCATGTGAACGCCCTCGCCCTGGTCCTGCGCTACGGCGGCGAAGGCTGCGGGGAACTGCTGCGCGAGGCCGCCGGGGGCCATCTCTTCGCGGTATGGAACACCGAACCGGACCCGGGGGGCCTCGTCCTCGACGGCGAGCGCCTGCACGGGGCCAAGAGCCTCGCCTCCGGGGCGGGCTACGTCACCCGGGCGCTGGTGACGGCGCGGCTGCCGGACGGGGAGCGCCAGATGCTCGTCGTGCCGCTGGAGCCGAGCGTCCGGGCGGACATCGCCGGCTGGCGCGTCCAGGGGATGCGGGCCTCGGCCACCGGCACCCTCGATTTCACCGGCCTGCCCGCCGCCGAGGCCGTCCGGGTCGGGGCGCCGGGGGATTACGGCCGCCAGCCGTTCTTCTTCGCCGGGGCGTGGCGCTTCCTCGCCGTGCAACTCGGGGGCATCGAGGCCATCGTGAACGCCCACCGGGCGCACCTGCGGGCCACCGGCCGGGGGGGCGACCCGCACCAGCGCGCGCGCCTCGGCCGCGCCGCCCAGCTGACGGAGGGCGCCCGCCTGTTCGTGGCCGAGGCGGCGCGGATCGCCCTGCGCGAGGCCGGCTCGCCGGAGGCGGTCATCGCCTACGTCTTCCTCGCCCGGGGGGCGGTGGAGCGGGCGGGGCTCGACGTGATAGAGCTGGCCCAGCGCTCGGTCGGCCTCCAGGGTTTCATGGAGACCCATACCCTGGACCGCCTGACCCGCGACCTCGCCACCTACCTGCGCCAGCCGGGCCCCGACGGCGCCCTCGATACCGCCGCCGCGCACGTGCTCGCCACCGGGGAACCCCTGCACCGGATCTGGCCGGATCCGGTGGCCTAGCGCAGTGACGCACTCACTCCGTTCCTGCGTCTGTGCCCTCGGCTATTGGTTCCGCATCAATTTTCTCGGCATCGGCTGACGCCTCCACCTGGATCGATGCACGAGGCGGCCAGAGGCTCAGATCCCGGCGTACCAGGAGAAGCCCAGTTCCCCGACCATGCTGCCCCGGCCCTGGCCGAGGCCGTCCACCCGGTCCACCGCCTCGATGCTCGCGAGGTATTTCAGCGACTTGTAGCCGAGCTGGCGCTCCACCCGCAGGCGAACCGGGGCGCCGTGGGCCACCGGCAGGGGCCCGCCGTTCATGCCGGTGGCGAGGATCGTCTGCGGGTGCAGGGCGTCGAACAGGTCATAGGAGTCCCACCAGCCGTCGACGGTGCGGATCACCACGAACCGGGCCTCCGGCTTCATCCCGGCGGCGGCCAGCACGTGGGCGAGGGGGACCCCGGTCCACTGGGCGATGGCCGACCAGCCCTGCTCGCAGGCGTGCAGGGTGATCTGCGTGCGCGAGGGCATGGCCTTGAGGTCGGCCAGGGAGAAGGCGGTGGGCCGCTCCACCAGTCCCTTCACCGGCAGCCGCCAATCCGAAAACCCGGCCTCCTTCGAGCGGCGGTAGGCCGGGTCGTCCGGGTCCGTGGTGTTGATCGTCGGGAAGACCGCCGAGATCATCTCGGGCCCGAATTCCCGCACCAGGGGCTGGTGGCGCATCAGCCATCGCTGCGCCCGGAAGGTCAGCCAGTCGCTGATCCCGTAGGCGCCCCCCCGCTGCGGCCCCTCGGGGAGGAGGTCGCAGCCGGAGAGCCCGAGGCCGGCGAGGCCAGACGCCCCCACGAGGAGGCGGCGGCGGGACAGGTCGGTCATGGCGCACTCTCCCGTCGGGCGCGGCCGAGGATCATGCGCCGCAGCAGCAGGCCGGGTCGGTTGGCGAGGACCTGCCAGACATGGATGCCCAGGAAGAGCACGAGCCCCAGGGCCGACAGGAAGTGCAGGGTGCGGGCGGATTGGCGCCCGCCGAACAGGGTGAACAGCTCCGGCACGGCGGCGGTCACTCCGGGCGCCATGGTCAGGCCGGTGAGCAGCATCGCCGGGGCCAGCAGCAGGATCACCGCGAGGTAGGCGAATTTCTGGAGGGCGTTGTAGCGCGGCGCGGTGGCCGCCGCGCCGTCGCCCCGCAGGCTGAGGTGGGCGCGGACCTCCCCGGCGAGATGGGACAGGCGAACCTGGTCGCGGTCCGGCCAGAGCCGCCGCCACAGCCGCCCGCCCAGCAGGGCGAGGGCGAGGTAGCCGACGCCGAAGGTCGCGAAGATCCAGGCGGAGGCGAAGTGCAGGTTGCGGCCCCACCCCGTCTGCTCGAGATCGACCGGCAGGGGCAGGGTGATCCAGGCGGGGGCGTCGTTGGCGCCGGTCTCGCCCCAGAACAGCTTCGGCAGGGCGAGCAGGATCGCCGTGCCGCTGACCGCGAGCGTGACGAAGGAGGCGGCGACGATCCAGTGCGCCGCGCGGACCCACAGGGGATGATGCAATCCGGGCGAAGAGGCTTCGTCGGCGGCCATGTCCCTGGCTTAGGGGGCCGGGGGGTGGGCCCGCAACCCCGGCGGGGGCTCTCCCGCCGTCGCACCGGGGGGATCATCGCGGAGCGGCCTGCGGAATGCCCGTTTCCGGGCACCGCCCCGTCGCGAAATCGCTTGAAAACTTCTCCTACGATGGCAAATCGTCGCCGTGCCGGTTCGGCCCCCGCCGCGTGACCGCAGCCTGCCGAGCACGACCATGATTCCTTCCGGCTTCAGCCCGGCCCTCGTCGCCCTCTCCGTCGCGATCGCGATGTTCGCCGCCTACACGGCCCTCGACCTCGCGGAGCGCGCCCGCCGGGTGGGAGGGCGCGATCCGCGCTGGCTCTGGATCGCCGGCGCGGCGGTGACGATGGGCGGCGGCATCTGGTCGATGCACTTCGTCGGGATGCTGGCCTTCGAGATGGGGATGCCCGTCGCCTACGATGCCGGGCTGACGGTCCTGTCGCTGGTCATCGCCGTGGGGGTGACGGGGGCGGCCTTCGCCTGGGTCGGGCGGGCGTCGGCGGGGCCCCGCGCCGTGCTCGTCGCCGGCCCGGTGATGGGGCTCGGCATCGCGTCGATGCACTATACCGGCATGGCCGCGATGCGGATGCCGGGGGCGGTCGCCTACGATCCGGCCCTCGTCGGCCTCTCGGTGGCCATTGCCATGGTCGCCTCCACCGCCGCCCTGTGGCTGGTCTTCCGTCCGCACGGGATCGCCGGGAAACTCGTCGCCGCCGCCGTGATGGGCCTCGCGGTGGCCGGGATGCATTACACCGGCATGGCGGCCGCCACCTTCGCCGCCGGGGCGCACGGGGGCCATGCCGGGGCGCCGCCGCAGAGCCTCGCGCTGGCCACGGCGGGGGCGACCTTCCTCATCCTGTTCCTCGGGATGCTCGCCATCGCCATCGACCAGCGGCGCATCCAGGCGGACTTGGCCGCCAGCGAGGCCCGGTTCCGCGCGGCGGTCGAGGCGGTGCGCGGCGTGCTGTGGACCAACGACGCGCAGGGCCGCATGGTCGGCCCTCAGCCGGGCTGGGCCGCCATCACCGGCCAGGATTACGGGGCGTACCAGGGGTTCGGCTGGGCCGACGCGGTGCACCCGGAGGATGCGGCCCCCACCGTGACGGCCTGGAACGAGACCGTCGCCGCCCGCCGGACCTTCGAGTTCGAGCACCGGGTGCGGACGCGGGAGGGGGTCTACCGGCACTACGCGATCCGCGCCGTGCCGGTGCTCAACGCCGACGGATCGATCCGCGAGTGGGTCGGCGTCCACACCGACATCACCGCCCAGCGGGAGGCCGAGGCGGAACTGCGCGAGTCGAACGAGGAGATCCAGCGCTACGCCTACATCGTCAGCCACGATCTGCGGGCGCCGCTGGTCAACGTCATGGGGTTCACGAGCGAGCTGGCGCAGACGCAGGGGGAGTTGCGCACCCTGCTGGCCGGGCACCCGGAGGCGGAGCGGATCGAGGCCGATATGGGGGAGGCGCTGGGCTTCATCGGCGCGGCCGTCACCCGGATGGAACGCCTGATCGCCGCCATCCTCAGGCTGTCCCGCGAGGGACGCCGCCGCTTCGAGCCCGAGCCCCTGGACATGACCAAGCTCATCCGGCGCCTGGCGGACGCGCTGCGCCATCAGGCCGGGGTGCGGAACGCCACCGTCGCGGTCGCCCCCGACCTGCCGGAGATCGCCGCCGACCGCTTGGCGGTGGAGCAGATCTTCGGCAACCTCCTCGACAACGCCCTCAAGTACCTCGACGACGGGCGTCCGGGGCGGATCACCGTGACCGCCGAGGCGGTGGGCGCAGGCCGGGTGCGCTTCGCCGTGGCCGACAACGGCCGGGGCATCGCCCCCCAGGACCACGCCCGGGTGTTCGAGCTGTTCCGCCGCTCCGGCCCCCAGGACCGGCCGGGGGAGGGGATCGGCCTCGCCCACGTCAAGGCGCTGGTCCGGGCGCTCGGCGGCCGGATCGATCTCGCCTCGGAACCGGGCCAGGGCTCGACCTTCACGGTGACGCTGCCGCGCGGGGCGTCTATGGAACGGGCGGCACCGGCCCCCCTGTCGATCGCCGCCGAGTGAGAAGGCCGGTATGCATCCCGTCTGCATCGTGATGATCGAGGACGACGAGGGCCATGCGCGCCTGATCGAGCGGAACATCCGCCGGGCCGGCGTCAACAACGAGATCGTGCCCTTCCGCGACGGCACCGCCGCGCTGGCCTACCTGTTCGGCCCGGACGGCTCGGGGGAGGTGAGCGCCCGGCGTCACCTCCTGATCCTCCTCGACCTCAACCTGCCCGACATGACCGGCATCGACATCCTGGAGCGGGTGAAGGCGAACCCGCACACCAGGCGCTCGCCGGTGATCGTGCTGACCACCACGGACGACGCCCGCGAGATCCAGCGCTGCTACGACCTCGGCGCCAACGTCTACGTCACCAAGCCGGTGAACTACGAGGGCTTCGCCAACGCGATCCGCCAGCTCGGCCTGTTCTTCTCGGTCATGCAGATCCCGGAGACCCCATGACAACCGCTCCCGGAGGGGCGGCCGGGTCCGGCCTCCATATCCTCTACATCGACGACGATGCCGGCCTCGCCCGCCTCGTGCAGCGGACGCTCGCGGCGCGCGGCTACACGGTGGAGCACGCCGCCGACGGGGCGGCGGGCCTCGCCCGGCTGGGGAAGGGCGGCATCGCCCTGGTGGCGCTGGACCACCACATGCCCGGCCAGACCGGCCTCGACCTATTGCCGGCGATCCGCGCCTTGCCGGAGGCGCCCCCGGTCGTCTACGTCACCGGCTCGGAGGACAGCCGGGTGGCCGTCGCCGCCCTGAAGGCGGGGGCCGCCGACTACGTGTGGAAGGACCTCCAGGGCCAGTTCCGGGAGTTGCTCGCCGAGGCGATCGGCACCGCGCTCCGGGCCGAGGCGATGCGCCGGGACAAGGAGCGGGCCGAGGCCGAGGTCCGCGCCGCCCGGGACCGGGCGGAGCTGCTCCTGCGGGAGGTCAACCACCGGGTCGCCAACTCCCTGGCCCTGGTGGCGGCCCTCGCCCGGATGCAGACCACCGCCGTGGCCGATCCCGCCGCCAAGGCGGCCCTGGAGGAGATGCAGGCGCGGATCTCGGCCATCGCCGGCATCCACCGCCGGCTCTACACCTCGCAGGACGTGGAGGCGGTGGAACTCGACGCCTATCTCGGCAGCCTCGTGGAGGAGTTGCAGGCGGCGATGAAGGCGGCGGGGCGCGACCACGCCATCCGCCTCAGCGCCGACTCGGTGCAACTGGCCACCGACAAGGCGGTGTCGGTGGGGGTGGTCGTCACCGAACTCGTCACCAACGCCTACAAGTACGCCTACCCGCCGGAAGAGGAGGGCGAGATCCGCGTCGCCCTGCGCCGGGCCGAGGGCCGGCTGGAACTCGCGGTGGAGGATGACGGCATTGGCTGGGCCGGCGAGGGCAAGCCCCGGGGCACCGGTCTGGGCTCCCGGATCGTGAGGGCGATGGCCCTGAACCTGCGCACCGTCGTGGTCTACGCCCCGACGGCGCGGGGAACGCGGGCCTCCCTCTCGTTCGAGGCGTGACGGGGGCGGGATCGGTCTTTCACGGGAACCGTCGCGTACATCGCTCTCCCCGCAGGCGGGACGAGACCATGCAATGGACGCAACGGATGAGAGCGTTTTCCGTGGTCCAGGGAGGCCAGGAAACGCTCTAATGCCCCGATCCGCGCAGGATCATCTTCAGGTGCTGTTCCGCGTTGGTGAGGCGCTCGCCGATACCCCGGCGGATGCACTTGCCCACCGTCTCGCCCGCATAGAACCCCACGGTCTTCTCCTGCACCCGGCAGGCTTCCACCGGCGGCCAGGACAGCACGGCGACCACCGTGCCCACGACGATCAGGGCATCCACCACCAGCCAGCCGAACCAGCCGAGGCGGAAGCCCTCGTCCTTCTCCTCGTCCTCCCCCTCCCGGCGGCTCCGGCGGGAGGGATCCTCCCCGCCGACCCGCGCCATGCGCGCCTTGAAGCGCGCCTCCTCGGAATCGACGCTGGGCGGGGCGGTGGCGGTGCTGGTGGCGGGGATCGGCATGGTCGGGTCCGGGCGGCGGGGCGGAACGGCGAGGGGGCGGATCAGTCGATGAACCGCTTCAACATCGCGAAATTCTCTTGCATCGAGAAGGCGTTGCCCAGCATCTCGCTGCGCGCGCAGGCGGTGGCGCCGAGCATCGAGCCCCAGTCGGCGAAGGAGGGGCGCGCCCGGCAATCGGCGAACACGCTGCCATAGACGAACAGCCCGACGGGCAGCAGGAAGACCGCGAGTTTCAGCAGGGAGTACAGGCGGCGGATGGGGCCCTTGCGGCGCCGCCGTCGGCGCGGGCGCGCCTCGTCCCAGTCCCGTTCGTGGTCCTGCTCGACCATGCCGGCGCCCCGTCCCGGGCCGTCACCGCCGTCGGGTGACGGAGGGCGCTGGCCGTGAGTAATCGGAGGTAAGCTTGGCCATCCCGCGTGAAGACCGAACTAATCGGAATGGTTAAAATCTACCAATACTGCCTAGGTTTGTATCTTTTTGGTCATGCCGCCAGGGCACGCCTGACCATGGACCGCAGATCGGCCAGGGAGAACGGCTTCGTCAGCACATCGGTCACGATGGCATCGAGCCCCCGGGCGCGCTCCCGCTGGTCGGCGAAGCCGGTCATCAGCAGGATCGTGAGGTCGGGGAAATCGCGCTTGGCCGCCAGCGCCAGGGCGATCCCGTCCATGAGCGGCATGCGGATGTCGGTGAGCATCAGGTCGAAGGCGCCGCCGGCCTCGTTGAGCCGGTCCAGCCCGTCGCTGCCGTCGGTGGCGGTGACGACGGCATGGCCGTCGATCTCGAGCCCCCGCTTGAGGAAGCCCCGCACCGTCTCTTCGTCATCCACGAGCAGGATGCGCGCCATCTGTCCAGAAATCTTCCCGTTATGCCAAGGCCCTGGCCGGTTTTCACGGCTAGAACGCGGATGGAACCGCCCCTCTGTCAAGACGGAGGGGAAACGAAAGCCGCATCACGGCGGAATAAAACACCAAAATGCCGCGGCGCAGCCGCGTCAGGCGCCGGGGAAGAGATCCGGCTCTCCGTTGCCGAAATCGACCACGCCGACGAAGGGCAGTTGCCGGTAGGCATGGGCCGCATCCATTCCGTAGCCGACCACGAAGACATCCGGGCAGGTGAAGCCCACGAACTCGGCATCGATGGAAACCGCCCGCTTGCCGGGTTTCTCCAGCAGCACCGCCGTGAGGACGCGGTTCGCCCCGCGCGCCATCAGCAGGTCCTTGGCGAAGACCACGGTCCGGCCCGATTCCAGGATGTCGTCCACCAGCAGCACGTCGCGCCCGCGCACCTCGCTCTGCACGTCGCGCAGGATCTCGACCTGTCCGGTGGAGACCGTGCCGGTGCGGTAGCTCGACAGGTGTACGAACTCCACCTGCGGCGCGAGGCCGACCCGGTGCAGGGCCCGCAGCAGGTCGGCGGCGAACATGAAGCTGCCCTTGAGGACCGCCACGACGAGCAGGTCCCGCGGCGCGGCCGCCAGGATCTCCCGCGCCAGCTCCCCGTTGCGCCGGGCGATGGCGTCCTCGTCGAACAGGGTGCGGACGGGCCGGACGGGGCTGGTCATGGGGGCGAGGGTCCCGTCTTCCTGGAGCCGAACGGCGCCCGCACGGGCCGTAGGCGGAACGGAACGGGACGCCGAAAGAGGAATGGTACCACCGCCCCGGCTCGAACGGGGGACCCCCAGATCCACAATCTGGTGCTCTAACCAACTGAGCTACGGCGGCACTGGCGGGGGGTTTATCGCGGGTTCGGGCGCATTTCAAGCTGAGGATGCGCCCTGTTTCGCATGTCGTCCCCGGCCGCCGTCACAGCATCGGGACGCCCCCCGTGACGGGCACCAGGGCGCCCGACATGTAGCTGCCCTCACGGGAGGCGAGGAGCACATAGGCCGGGGCGAGCTCGGCCGGCTGCCCGGCGCGGCCGAGGGGCGTGTCGGTGCCGAGCTTCTCCAGCTGCTCGGGGCTCTTCACGATGGGCTGGATCGGCGTCCAGACCGGCCCGGGCGCGACGCAGTTCACGCGGATGCCCTTGGGCGCGAGGAGGTTCGAGAGACCGATCGTGAGGCTGGCGATGGCCCCTTTGGTGGCGGCATAGATCAGCATCGTCGGGTCGGCGATCTTGGCCTGCTCGCTCGTGGTGTTCACGATCGCCGCGCCGGGCTTCATGTGCGGCACGGCCGCCTGGGTAAGGTAGTACATGGCGAAGACGTTCGCCCGGAAGGAGCCCTCGATGTCGTGGGCCTTCAGGTCGTCGAGATCCTCGTTCACCACCTGGGCGGCGGCATTGTTGACGAGCACGTCGAGGCGGCCGAACGCCTCCACGGTGCGGGTCACGAGGCTCCGGCAATGGGCCTCGTCGCGGAGGTCCCCCGGCAGGAGCAGGCAGCGCCGCCCGGCCTTCTCGATCCAGGAGGCGGTGTCCTCCGCGTCCGACTGTTCCGATTCGAGGTAGGAGATCGCCACGTCCGCGCCCTCGCGGGCATAGGCGATGGCCACCGCCCGGCCGATGCCGGAATCGCCCCCGGTGATCAGGGCGGCGTGGCCGGTGAGCAGGCCCTTGCCGACGTAGCTCTCCTCCCCGTGGTCGGGGCGGGGCGTCATCTTCGAGGTCAGGCCCGGCCGGGGCTGCTGCTGCTCCCCGGGGTAGGGGGGCCGCGGGCCGGCGTGGCGGGGGTCGTCGGTCATGGGGGTCCTCCGGGTCGCACGCCGGGGGAGTTAGAGCCGCCGGGGTCGGCGCCGCTGCGCCCCGGCGTCACAGAGCGGACTCAGAAAGAGCGGTGGCGCGCCGTGGGACGGCTGCCGACGCGGCGGCGGATGACCTCGACGATCTTCGGAAGCAGGAAAGCGATCAGGAGCTTGCGCATCGGGCGACCTCGCATCACGGGGGAGTGAGCGGACAGCGCGCGAAAGGGGGCGGAGTTCCGTCCCCTCAGAGATCGAGGGCCAGGGTCACCGGCACGTGGTCCGAGGGGCGCTCCCAACCGCGGGCCTCGCGCAGCACGTCGACGGCGCGGACCGTGCCGGCCAGCTCCGGCGAGACCCAGGCATGATCGAGGCGCCGGCCCTTGTTGGCGGCGCTCCAATCCGGGGAGCGGTAGCTCCACCAAGTGAAGATCTTCTCGGGCTCGGGGGTGAGGTGGCGGGCGGCGTCGATCCAGCCCGCCTCGCCGCGCAGGGTCTCCAGCGCCTCCGTCTCGCCGGGGGTGTGGCTCACCACGTCGAGGAGCTGCTTGTGCGACCACACGTCGTGCTCCAGGGGCGCGACGTTGAGGTCACCCACCAGGATCGCCGGGCCGGAGGGGCGGCGCCCGCCCCAGGCCCGCAGCTCCTGGAGGAAATCGAGCTTGTGGCCGAACTTCTCATTGATCGACCGGTCGGGCACGTCGCCGCCGGCCGGGATGTAGAAATTGTGCAGGACGAGGCCGGCGGCCGGTCCCGCCTCCGGCCCCAGCACCGCCGAGATGTGGCGGGCGTCGGCCCGGCCGCAGAAGCCCATCACGTCGCGGGTGTGGAGGGGAAACCGGGAGAGGATCGCGACGCCGTTGTAACCCTTCTGTCCGGCGAAGACGACGTGCTCGTAGCCCGAGCCCCGGAGGGCCTTCAGGGGGAAGGCGTCGTCGGGGCACTTGGTCTCCTGCAGGCAGAGGACGTCGGGCCGGTGCTCGGCGAGGAAGCGCAGCACGAGATCGATGCGCAGGCGCACCGAGTTGATGTTCCAGGTGGTGACGGTGAGGCGCAAGGCGGGTCGGTCCGTGAAAACAAGGGGATTCCAAAGGACAAGTCCTTTGGTGGGGTCCAGGGGCGAAGCGCTTGGGTCTTGCAGGGCGCTGCCCTGCACCCGCCAAAGGACTTGGTCCTTTGGGATCCCGGGTTACTGCCCTCGGGATTGCTGGAGGGCCTGCTGGGCCGCCTTGTCCTCGGCGCGTCCGTAATTGATGAAGAACAG
>JAKONI010000226.1 GCA_022702015.1 Beijerinckiaceae bacterium
CGGGCCAGCAGGGTGCCGAAGGTGATGATCTGCCCGACCTGTCCCTCGCCGTAGCGCTCCTGCACGTAGCGGATCACCCGCTCGCGGCCCTCGACGCAGAAGTCGATGTCGAAATCCGGCATCGAGACGCGCTCGGGGTTCAGGAAGCGCTCGAACAGCAGGCCGAAGCGCAGCGGGTCGAGGTCGGTGATGAGGAGCGACCACGCCACCAGCGAGCCGGCACCCGAGCCGCGCCCCGGCCCCACCGGGATGTCGTGCTCCTTCGCCCACTTGATGAAGTCCGAGACGATCAGGAAATAGCCCGGGAACTTCATCGAGACGATGACGTCCAGCTCGAAGGCCAGCCGCTTGCGGTAATCGTCCTCCGAGAAGCCCGGCGCGGTGCCGTGCTGCGCGAGGCGCTGCTCCAGCCCGGCCTCGGCCTGGCGGCGCAACTCGGTCGGCTCGTCGGCGGCGATGGCATGGGCCACGGCCTCGGCCGATTCCGCCCGGGCGCCGGCCGTCACGGCGGCCTCGCCCCCGGCGGCCCGGGCGAAGTTCGGCAGGATCGGCTTGCGGGTCCGCACGCGGACGGCGCAGCGCATGGCGATCTCCACCGTCGCCGTCAGGGCGTCGGGCAGGTCCGCGAACAGGGCGCCCATCTCGGCGCGGGTCTTGAAGTGGTGGCGGGGCGTCAGCTTGCGCCGCCGGTCGTCGGAGACGATCCGCCCGTCGGCGATGGCGAGCAGGGCGTCGTGGGCGTCGTAGTCGTCGGGCTTGGTGAAGTAGGTCTCGTTGGCCGCCGCGATGCCGAGGCCGTTCCGGTCGGCGAGGTGCAGCAGCGCCGCCTCGATCCGTGCCTCCTCCGGCAGGCCGTGGCGCTGGATCTCCACGTAGAGGTGGTCCTCGCCGAAGGCCCGGCGGAGGCTCTCCAGCCGGCTCGCGGCGAGTTCGGGGCGCCCGGCCCGGAGCGCCGCGTCGAGGGGCCCCGATCCCCCGCCCGTGAGCGCGATAAGTCCGGCGGCGTTCTCCGCCAGGGCGGCGGCGGCGACGCGGGGGGCCTCGCCCAGCGGCGCGTCGAAATAGGCCCGGCTCGCCAGCCGCAACAGGTTGGCGTAGCCCGCCTCGTCCTGCGCCAGGAGCACCACGCCATGATAGGTCGGCAGGGTCCGCCCGTGCGGATCCGGCGCTTCGAAGGCCACGGAGAGCTGGATGCCGGCGATCGGCTGCAACCCGTCCTTGGCCGCCTTCTCAGAAAATTCGAGGGCGCCGAACAGGTTGTTGGTGTCGGTGAGCGCCAGCGCCGGCTGCCGATCCTTCACGGCCGCCTTCACGAGGTCGCCGACCTTCACGGCGCCCTCGAGGAGGGAATAGGACGAGTGGACGTGGAGGTGGCAGAAGCCGACCTCCTTCAACTGACGGGTCATATCCGGCCTTGTTCGGGGTCGGAGAGGATCCTCCGCATGGCCCTCCGAGTCGACCGCCTCCGGGTGGGCCGGCGTGCTTTTCCACCGCTCGTGCTCCGATCGCATCACCCGCACCGCAGGATCAGCGGAATCCGCCGCGAAGGGCCGGTTACCCTGTGGACAAGCCTGTTTCGCCCGGAACCTTCCCGGTTCAGGGCAGCCTCCGTCAACGGATCGGTGCGAGGGCTACGGCCCAGGCCCCGAACGCGCCGAACAGTATTCCGAACGCCATGAGCTCGACCATTCCGGTCAGGAACATCCGCTTCGCCATCGCCGCCTCCCGTGGTGTCGAGGGTGATTATGTTCTTGTTTTGTTCTTTTGAAAGGGCGAATCTGTGGGGCAAGGCGGAGGCATGCGAAGATGGTGAACGAAGTGTTTCACCCGCCCGACGGGGTTTTCCCCTCCCCCGGAGAGGGAGTGGGAGCGCGCGGATCGTCCATAGGTGACGACGCGCGGTCGTCTTCGGATCGATCGGGCGCCCCGCCCCTACTCCAGCGGCAGGATCTGCCCGTCCTTGATCGTCACCCGCCGGTCCATGCGGGCCGCGAGGTCGAGGTTGTGGGTGGCCACCAGGGCCGCGAGGCCCGAGGCCCGCACCAGCGACATCAGCACCGAGAAGACGTGCCCGGCGGTGACGGGATCGAGGTTGCCCGTGGGCTCGTCGGCCAGCAACAGGCGGGGACCGTTGGCGACCGCGCGGGCGATGGCCACCCGCTGTTGCTCGCCGCCCGACAGTTCCGCCGGGCGGTGGACGAGGCGCTCCTTCAGGCCGAGGAAGGTGAGAAGCTCGGCGGCCCTCGCCTTCGCCTCCCCCCGCTTCAGGCCCCGGATCAGCTGGGGCATCGTCACGTTCTCCAGGGCGGAGAACTCCGGCAGCAGGTGATGGAACTGGTAGACGAAGCCCATTTCCTCCCGGCGCAGGCGGGTGCGCTCGGCATCCGCCATGGCGGCGGTGGGGCGGCCGCCGATATAGACCTCGCCCCCGTCCGGCCGCTCCAGCAGGCCGGCGAGGTGCAGCAGCGTCGACTTGCCGGCCCCCGAGGGGGCGACCAGGGCCACGATCTCCCCCGGCCAGATCGCGAGATCGGTCCCGCGCAGGATTTCCAGGGCACCCTCGGCCTGGGCATAGCGCCGCTCGACCTGAGCGAAGAACAGGGCCGGCACCGGCTGGGCGCCGGCGGCAGTGGGGCCGGAACTCATCGTGTCTGCCTCAGCCGTAGCGCAGGGCCTGCACCGGATCGAGCCGGGCGGCGCGCCACGAGGGATAAAGGGTGGCGGCGAGCGACAGCAGCAGCGTGGTGATCACCACCGCCGTGATCTCCCGGGGGTTCATCTCGGCGGGGATTTCCGCGAGGAAGCGCACCGTGGGGTCCCAGGCGCCGGGGAAGAGGAAGCGCTGGATCGGCTTGATGTTGAGGGTGATGACGATGCCGAGCAGCAGCCCCGAGAGGGTGCCCACCACCCCGATCAACGCCCCGTTGATGAGGAAGACCC
This sequence comes from Beijerinckiaceae bacterium, assembly GCA_022702015.1. Lineage (GTDB taxonomy): Bacteria > Pseudomonadota > Alphaproteobacteria > Rhizobiales > Beijerinckiaceae > Methylobacterium. Next base: position 2,941 of record JAKONI010000226.1, read on the forward strand.
GCATCACCGTGCCCGGCGTCGCCCCCATCGTGCGCAGGATCGCGATGTCGCTCGACTTGTCCCGCACCAGCAGGATCAGGCCGGAGACGATGTTGAGGGTCGCCACCACCACGATCAGGCTGAGGATCAGGAACATCACGTTGCGCTCGACTTCGAGCGCCCCGAAGAAGGTGCGGTTGCGCTGGCGCCAGTCGGTCAGCAGCAGCGGCCGTTCCGCCGCCATCTCCAGGGGCTCGCGCATATCCCCCACATGGTCGGGGTCGTCCACGTAGATCTCGATGAGGGAGACGTCGCCCTCCCGGTTGAAGAAGGTCTGCGCCTCGGTCATCGGCATGAAGACGAAGGTCTGGTCGAACTCGGTCATGCCGACCTCGAACACCGCCTTCACGAGGTAGCTCTTGGTCCGGGGGGCCGTCCCGAAGGGGGTCGAGGCGCCCTTGGGCGTCGAGAGGGTGATCGTGTCCCCGGCCTGGAGGCCCAGCGTGTCGGCGAGCCGCTTGCCGATGAGCACGCCCGTCCCGTCGTCGAACCCTTCCAGCGTGCCACCCCGGACGGAGGTGGTCACGGCGGCCAGCGAATCGAGGTCCTGCGCGCGCACACCGCGTACCAGCACCCCCGACCCGCCATATTGCGAGGAGGCGAAGGCCTGCCCCTCCACCAGGGGCACGGCGGATTTCACCCCGGCGACCTTCGACAGGCGCTCGGACAGATCCTGCCAGTCGTTGAAGGCCCGGTCGATCGGGGTGGCGAAGAGGTGCCCGTTGATGCCGACGATCTTCGAGAGCAGTTCCGCGCGGAAGCCGTTCATCACCGAGAGAACGATGATGAGGGTGGCGACGCCGAGCGCGATGCCCAGCACCGAGAAGAAGGCCACGACGGAGACGCCCCCGCCCCGGCGCCGGGCCCGGAGGTAGCGTCCGGCCAGGATCCACTCGAAGGGGGCGAAGGGCGGCGTGCCCGCCCGCATCGAGGCGACGAATCCCGAGGCCAGCCCGGCCGCGCGTTCCTTGAACCGGTCGATGGTCGCGAGCCCCGCCATCGCCCCGCCCTAGACGCGCTTGAGGCGTGCCAGGAGGTCGACCGGAGCGAGGCTCTCGCGCTCGCCGCCGGCCCGCCGCTTCAGTTCGATCTTGCCCTCGGCCAGGCCCTTCGGCCCGACGACGACCTGCCAGGGCAGGCCGATCAGGTCGGCGGTGGCGAACTTGGCGCCGGGCCGCTCGTCGCGGTCGTCGTAGAGGACCGAGAGGCCGGCGGCCTCCAGGTCCCCCTGGATCCGGGCACAGGCCCCATCGGTGCCGGCGTCCCCGACCTTGAGGTTGATGAGCGCCACGTCGAAGGGCGCCACCGCGTCGGGCCAGACGATCCCGGCCTCGTCGTGCGAGGCCTCGATGATCGCCGCCACCAGCCGGCTCGGGCCGATGCCGTAGGAGCCCATATGGACCGGCCGCTCGATCCCGTCCGGCCCGGCGACCTTGGCGCCCATCGGCTCGGAATACTTGGTGCCGAAGTAGAAGATGTGCCCGACCTCGATGCCCCGGGCGGAGAGGCGGCGCTCCTCCGGCACCTCGGCGAAGGCCGCCTCCTCGTGCATCTCCTCGGTGGCCGCGTAGTGGGAGGTCCAGGCGTCCACGAGGCCCTGGAGGCCGGCGACGTCCTCGAAGTCCACCGTCTCCGGCGGGATGTCCATGCCGAGATAGGCCTTGTCGCAGAACACCTCGCTCTCGCCGGTCTGGGCGAGGATGATGAACTCGTGCGAGAGGTCGCCGCCGATCGGGCCCGTGTCGGCGCGCATCGGGATCGCCTTCAGGCCGAGCCCGGCGAAGGTGCGCAGGTAGGCCACGAACATCCGGTTGTAGGCGTGGCGGGCGCCGGCCTGGTCGAAATCGAAGGAGTAGGCGTCCTTCATCAGGAACTCGCGGGAGCGCATGGTGCCGAAGCGCGGGCGCACCTCGTCCCGGAACTTCCAGGAGATCTGATAGAGGTTCTTGGGCAGGTCCTTGTAGGAGCGCACGCTCGCCCGGAAAATCTCCGTCACCATCTCCTCGGCGGTGGGGCCGTAGAGCATCTCGCGGTCGTGCCGGTCCTTCAGGCGCAGCATTTCCTTGCCGTAGGCGTCGTAGCGCCCGGATTCCCGCCACAACTCGGCCGATTGCACGGTCGGCATCAGGATCTCGATGGCGCCGGAGCGATCCTGCACGCGACGGATCACCGCGCAGACCCGCTCCAGCACCCGCAGGCCGAGCGGCAGCCACGCATAGATGCCGGCCGACTCCTGACGCACCAGGCCGGCGCGCAGCATCAGCCGATGCGAGACGATCTCGGCTTCCTTGGGCGTCTCGCGCAAGGTCGGCATGAAATAGCGGGAGAGACGCATGTCGTCAGAGTCTTGGAAGAGGATCGGCCGGGAGGAGCCGCGGCGCGCCGGCACACAACACGCCGGAGACGCAAATTACAAGCACTGCGCGACCACGGCGGGGCGTAATCGCGGCGAACCGGAGGCGGCGGCCCGGCCGCGCTGAGGCCGCTGCCTAGGCGGAAAGCGGTATGCCCATTTGCCGGCAAGAAAGCGCAGATTTTTCTCGCAGACCCGGTGACAACACGAATTGTTGTTCCTATAAGCGTCCGGCGATGTTTGCGACGCCCGGAAGAGGTGGCGCAAGGTCCGAGTCTCGGGAGGAAAAGCGACCGC
>JAKONI010000229.1 GCA_022702015.1 Beijerinckiaceae bacterium
GAACCCGATCCCATCTCGAACTCGGCCGTTAAACACGCCAGCGCCCATGGTACTGTGCCTCAAGGCACGGGAGAGTCGGTCGCCGCCAGACCCGCACAACGCAAAGACACACACCATTCCCTCTCACACGACTTCGCCCCCGGGCGAATGGGTTGGGGCCTTAGCTCAGCTGGGAGAGCGCTTCCATGGCATGGAAGAGGTCATCGGTTCGATCCCGTTAGGCTCCACCAACCCCTCCACTCCTGATTGTCTTCCGCTTCGATCGGCATCAAGCCGATGTCAGGTTTCCCCTGGCATCGGCCGCATCAGCATGCCGAGAAGGAAGGCCAGCTCGCCGCAGACCAGCAGGGCCGCACCACGCCGGAGGCCGGCGCTGAAGCCGAGTTGATGGACGTAGTAGCCGTAGAGCAGCTCCGCCGCGACGACGGGCACAAGGGCGCAGAGCATCCAAACGCCACCGAACCGGCCGAAGGCCAGTCCGAGGAACGTATTGAGCAATAGCCCCTTCATGACCTCTACGATCCCCGCATCGTCTCGACGGCGCGCCTGAGCCGCCGGAGACTAAATCGCTTCCGCGCGATGGCGAGGGATATTCGTTAGATCATGAGCCGGAGAAGGGGAAGCGAACTTACGGGACTCGTCTGTCCGTCACGGGCTTGTTACGCCACTTGAGCAGCTTCCCGACGGCGACGCCGAGCGGCACGGAAAGGACGAACCAGTTTCGGAGGAAGCGCAGAACTTTCAGCATGGTCGTCTCTCGGGTACACTCGTTGTGCCGCCCTGACGGGTCGCGGCATGTCCGAAGGGCGAACAATCGGGTATCGGCGGTGTTCCTCGATCACGAACAAAGAGCCGTTCCGCCGCGGTGGGAGCCACCGTCCCGCAAGGAAGCGAAGCGAAAAGAGAACGCGGCCATCGCGCTCATCCTGCTCATTTCGGTTTTTGGGCTACTTTCTCCCGTCGCTGGCGGGACTTTGGTCGGAATGGTCCTTGCCCTTCTGAAACAGTAAGGGCAGCATCACCTGCGAGGAAACGTCAAGCTTTCGGCCCTAGGGTAACGAGAGCGATATCGCAGGGGCTACAACCATGCATTGGACCGCCGTTCTCTTAGCGGCTTACGCAGCGTGCTTTCTAGAAATCTGGCGGCTGTGCGACGAGGCCCCCATCGCGCCGGAGGATCACCCCGGCGGTCTGTGAGTCTGTGTCAGCGCACCTCGGCCGCCGGTCAGCGGCTGCCGCGCTGGGCGAAGACCGCCGGAACCGTCCGAACCAGGATGATCAGGTCGCGCTTGAGGCTCCAATGCGCGGCGTAGTCGAGATCGAGGGCGACACGCTCCTCGTAGGTCGTGTCTGAACGACCGGAGACCTGCCACAGGCCCGTCACGCCGGGCGGCACCGAGAAGCAGGGGGTGAAGGCAGCGCCGTAATGCGCGACCTCGGCCTGCACGATCGGCCGGGGGCCGACAAGGCTCATATCCCCGCGCAGGACGTTGACGAGCTGCGGCAGCTCATCGAGCGAGGTCTTGCGCAGCACCCGACCCAGGGCGGTCACGCGCGGATCGTCGGTCAGCTTATGCGTGGCGGCCCATTCGGCCCGCGCCGCGGGATTGGCCGCCAGATGGGCGGCGAGCGCCGCCTCGGCATCCACCACCATGGTCCGGAACTTCAAGCAGCCGAACGGGCGCCCGTTGCGGCCCAGGCGGGTGTGCCGGAAGATCGGCGACTTGCCATCCCCCATCCAGACCGTCGCGGCGACCAGGGCCAGGAGCGGCAGGAGGAGGAGGAGGGCGCCTCCCGCCACCGCCACGTCGATGCTGCGCTTCACGGCCATGCCGAGCCGACGTTCGAGCCCCCGTAAGGTCAGCGCGTTCAGGACGGGCTCGAAGCCGGGCTGCGATGTCAGCGCAGGCCTGAAGACTGTCGTCTGTCCCTTCGGACGCGGCATCGGTGCAGATCCTCTCGCGGGGGGAAGGTGGTTAAACCTTTCTTAATGAGGGCTGCATAACAAATAGGCGCGGCATTCACAAGCTTACGGAATGCCGCTCGACAAGTTACGCCGAGTCCATACTTGCGGCTCGAAAACATACGTTCCGGCCATGACTAGGCTATCGCGTATCAAGATGAGAACTATAAGAGAAGATCGCCACGCCGCTTGGAAGGTGTTTCGCCCCTGCAGTCCTCAATGAAAGCGCCGTCATGCTCATCCTATTCGTGATCGGAACCTTCGTAGGTGGCGTGATCGGCTTTCAAATTGGCGTTGTATATAACTGGACAACGGCGGCCGTCGGCGCGCAACTCGGCGCCTCCGCCGGAGTCGCCCTTGTCGCGGCGGTCTTGGGGCATCGGTAGCGAATACGCATCCGCGTTTCAGATCCAGTTTGGTTAACGCGGAACGGACCTCCCAACTCAGTTTCTATGCCGGCTTCGGGTCATCGAAATTGGCATCGTTCTCGAAAGAGACTTGATAACTTCAACATTGAAGTCGTTTCGGGCAGGCGTGATCTCTCACCAACTCGATCTGGATCAAATCTAGACTTGTCCAACGAGCGGAATGACCCGGCGCGGCCCGAAGGCGCCCCTCCCTCATAGACCTGCCCGCGTCACCGCCTAAGTAGGGGCTCGACCGACCCGTGCCGCGATGCCGGGTCTCGCGGACAGAGGATCGTCTCATGGAATACCTGCACACGATGGTGCGCGTCGCCGATCTCGACCGGGCGCTGGCCTTCTATGTCGGCACGTTCGGCCTTCAGGAGGTCCGCCG
>JAKONI010000239.1 GCA_022702015.1 Beijerinckiaceae bacterium
TCATCACCCAGGCCATCGCCGCCATCCTGACGATCCTGATCGTCGGCCAGCAGGGCTATACCGGCGGCATCAACGGCATCACCGACCTGCGCACCCTCCACGGCTGGGACATCCGCACCGACCACGCGAAGGTCATCCTGTACTTCGTCAACGGTGGCCTGCTGCTGGCCTGCATCCTGGCGGCGCAGTACGTGAAGAAGTCGAAGCTCGGCCGCATCCTCGTCGCCATGCGCGACAAGGAGGACCGGGTCCGCTTCTCCGGCTACTCGGTGGCGGGGTTCAAGGTCTTCGCCTTCTGCCTCGCCGCCGGCTTCGCGGCGATCGGCGGGGCGATGTTCACCCTCCAGGTCGGCTTCATGTCGCCCTCCTTCGTGGGCATCGTCCCCTCGATCGAGATGGTGATCTACGCCGCCGTCGGCGGGCGCCTGTCCCTGTTCGGCGCGGTCTGGGGCACGCTGCTGGTCAACTGGGCCAAGACCACCTTTTCCGAGAGCTTCCCGGATCTCTGGCTGTTCGGCCTCGGCGCCCTGTTCATCGCGGTGGTGCTCGCCTTCCCGAACGGCCTCGCGGGGATCTGGCGGGAGCATATCGAACCCCGCCTCACCCGCCGGGTGAAGGGCCTGCGCGCCCCGCCGCCCGCCATCGTCCCACCGCACAATGCGCCCCTTGGCGCCCCGGCCGAGTGAGGAAGCCATGAACGCCGCGATCCTCTCCTCCCCCGTGGTCGGCGCCGACTCCGCCCCGCCCGACCATCTCCTCGCCGTCGAGGCGCTGACGGTCTCCTTCGACGGGTTCAAGGCGGTCAACGACGTGTCGTTCTACGTCGAACCCGACGAGATCCGGGTGATCATCGGCCCGAACGGCGCCGGCAAGACCACGGTGCTCGACCTGATCTGCGGGCGCACCAGGGCCAGCGCCGGGTCCATCAAGTACAAGGGCCAGGAACTGACGAAGCTCTCCGAGAGCGCCATCGTCCAGGCGGGCGTCGGCCGCAAGTTCCAGACGCCCTCGATCTACGACGACCTGACGGTGTTCGAGAACCTGGAGATCTCGTTCCCCCGGGGCCGCTCGGTGTTCGGCGCCCTGACCTTCAAGCGCGACGCCGAGGTCCGCGACCGCATCCACGAGATCGCCCAGACGATCTTCCTCAAGGATCAGCTCACCGAGCGGGCGGAGTTCCTCAGCCACGGCCAGAAGCAGTGGCTGGAGATCGGGATGCTGCTGATCCAGGACCCGGAACTGCTGATGCTCGACGAGCCTGTGGCCGGAATGAGCGTCGGCGAGCGGATCAAGACCGCCGAACTGCTCAACCAGATCATCAAGGGCCGCTCGGTGCTGGTGATCGAGCACGACATGAAGTTCGTCGAGGACATCGCCCACCGGGTGACGGTCCTGCATCAGGGCAAGGTGCTCTCCGAAGGGTCGATGGAGCGGGTCAAGAACGACCCGAAGGTTATCGAAGTGTATCTGGGACATTGACGATGGGCTCGCTCCAGACCGCCTCCCCGTCCCTCGTCGCGCCGCCGCCCCTCGTCGCGCCGCCGCCCCTGGCGATCCCCGGCGCCACCCCGGCGCTGACTGTCGACGACCTCCATGCCGCCTACGGCCAGAGCGAGGTCCTGCACGGGCTGACCTTCTCCGTGGCGCCGGGCGAGATCGTCGCCGTGATGGGCCGCAACGGCATGGGCAAGACCACGCTGATGAAGACCCTGATGGGCCTCGTGCCCGTCAAGGCCGGGGCGATCCGGGTGGAGGGCGCGGACGTCGCCGGGCTCAAGAGCCACGCCCGGGTCGCCAGGGGCCTCGCCTACGTGCCGCAGGGCCGGATGATCTTCTCCACCATGACGGTGCAGGAGAACATCGAGACCGGCCTGACGGTGACGGGGACCCGCAAGGTGCCGCAGGATCTCTACGAGATGTTCCCGGTCCTCCTGGAGATGAAGGGCCGGCGCGGGGGCAACCTGTCCGGCGGCCAGCAGCAGCAACTCGCCATCGCCCGGGCGCTGGCGAGCCGGCCGAAGGTGCTGCTCCTCGACGAGCCCACCGAGGGCATCCAGCCCTCGATCATCCGGGAGATGGGGCGGACCCTCAAGAAGATCCGGGACGAGCGTGGGCTGTCCATCGTCGTCTCCGAGCAAGTGCTGAGCTTCGCCCTCGATGTCGCCGACCGGGTGATCGTGATGGAGAACGGCGCCATCGTCCACGAGGCGCCCCGGGAGGGCATCGACGAGGCGGCGGTGGCCCGGTTCCTGTCGGTGTAGGGTCCGAACCGGTCCAGACGGCAGCGGCGAAGATGTGATCACGGTAATCGCAGCAGGGAGTCATCAAAAAATGCCCGAGACGCTGATCAAGGTCGATCTCACTCAGTCGGCCTATGAGAACGACATGGTGCACAACCGGTGGCACCCGGATATTCCGATGGTCGCCACCGTGAAACCGGGCTCCGACTTCATCGTCGAGACCTATGACTGGACCGGCGGCTTCATCAAGAACAACGATTCCGCCGACGACGTGCGCGACATCGACCTGTCGATCGTCCACTTCCTCTCGGGGCCCATCGGCGTCGAGGGCGCCGAGCCCGGCGACCTGCTGGTGGTCGATCTCCTGGACATCGGCGCCAAGCCCGAGAGCCAGTGGGGCTTCAACGGGTTCTTCTCCAAGAAGAACGGCGGCGGATTCCTCGACGAGCACTTCCCCCAGGCCCAGAAGTCGATCTGGGATTTCGAGGGGATGTTCACCAAGTCGCGCCACGTCCCCGGCGTGCGCTTCCCCGGCCTGATCCATCCCGGCCTGATCGGCTGCCTGCCCGATCCCAAGATGCTGGAGACCTGGAACACCCGCGAGAAGGGCCTCTACGACACCAATCCCGACCGCGTCCCGGCGCTGGCCACCCTGCCCTTCGGCCCCACCGCCCATATGGGCCGGCTTAAGGGCGAGGCGAAGGACGCCGCCGCCGCCACCGGCGCCCGGACGGTTCCGCCCCGCGAGCACGGCGGCAATTGCGACATCAAGGACCTGTCCCGGGGCTCGAAGATCTACTTCCCGGTCTACGTGCCGGGCGCCGGGCTCTCCATGGGCGATCTGCACTTCAGCCAGGGCGACGGCGAGATCACCTTCTGCGGCGCCATCGAGATGGCGGGCTGGGTCCACCTCAAGGTCGACCTGATCAAGGACGGCATGGCCAAGTACGGGATCAAGAATCCGATCTTCAAGCCCTCGCCCATCACGCCCAAGTTCGACGATCACCTCATCTTCGAGGGCATCTCCGTCGATGAGCACGGCGGCCAGCATTACCTCGACGTGCATGTCGCCTACCGGCAAGCGTGCCTGAACGCGATCGAATACCTGAAGAAGTTCGGCTATTCGGGGGCGCAGGCCTACTCCATCCTCGGCACGGCGCCGGTGCAGGGCCACATCTCGGGGGTGGTCGACATCCCGAACGCCTGCGCGACGCTGTGGATTCCGACCAAGATCTTCGAGTTCGACATCAACCCCGGCGCCGACGGACCGACGAAGTTCCTCGACGGCTCGATCCAGATGCCCCTCTCGCCGGATCTCTGACATGCCGGTCTACGACTATGCCTGCGAGGCCTGCGGGCCCTTCACCGTCATGCGGCCGATGGCGGAGTTCCGCGAGCCGCATGACTGCCCGGATTGCGGGACGACGAGCCCCCGCGCCTTCCTCACCGCCCCGCGCATCGCCGGGATGGATGCGGGGGTGAGGGCGGCCCACGCCACCAACGAGCGCAGCCGCCACGCCCCCCGCCGCTCCGGCGCCCACGGGGCCGGCTGCGGCTGCTGCTCGCCGAAGAAGGCCGCGGCGCCCGCCGCCGCGAAATCCTTCCCGAGCGCGCGGCCCTGGATGATCAGCCACTGAAGCGGACGCGACACAGCCCTCCCCCTCTGCGGGGGAGGGTTCACGGCGCGCTCCGGCGCGACAATCCTCGGAGGACATCACGCCATGATGCACGGTGACATCTCGTCCAGTCAGGATAGCGTCGGCGTCGCCGTCGTGAACTACAAGATGCCGCGCCTGCACACCCGCGCGGAGGTACTGGAGAACGCCAAGGCCATCGGCAAGATGATCGTCGGCATGAAGACCGGCCTGCCGGGGCTCGACCTCGTGATCTTCCCCGAATACTCCACTCACGGCATCATGTACGATGGCGCCGAGATGTACGAGACCGCCTCGACGGTCCCGGGCGCGGAGACGGAGGTCTTCGCCGCCGCCTGCCGGGAGGCCAAGGTCTGGGGCGTGTTCTCCCTCACCGGCGAGCGCCACGAGGAGCATCCGAACAAGGCGCCCTACAACACCCTGATCCTGATGAACGACCAGGGCGAGGTCGTGCAGAAGTACCGCAAGATCATGCCCTGGACGCCGATCGAGGGCTGGTATCCGGGGGACCGGACCTACGTCTCGGACGGGCCGAAGGGCCTGAAGATCAGCCTGATCATCTGCGACGACGGCAATTACCCGGAGATCTGGCGCGATTGCGCCATGCGCGGCGCTGAACTCATCATCCGTTGCCAGGGCTACATGTACCCGGCCAAGGAACAGCAGATCGTTATCTCGAAGGCGATGGCGTTCGCCAACAACACCTACGTGGCGGTGGCCAACGCGGCGGGGTTCGACGGCGTCTATACCTATTTCGGCCACTCGGCGATCATCGGCTTCGACGGCCGGACGCTGGGTGAGTGCGGCGAGGAGGAGATGGGGATCCAGTATGCGGCCCTGTCGAAGTTCCTCATCCGGGACTTCCGCGCCCACGGCCAGTCGGAGAACCATCTCTTCAAGCTCCTGCACCGGGGCTACACGGGCATGATCAACTCGAAGGAGAACCGGCACGGGATGTCGGAATGCCCCTACGACTTCTATAGACGGTGGATCGAGGACCCCGACGGAACCCGCGACGCGGTGCGGGCGATCACCCGCCAGAGCGTCGGGACCGAGGAATGCCCCATCGAGGGAATCCCCTTCGTCGGGCGGGGCGAGGCGCCGCCCGACCCCTGAGAACGGAGAGCGCAGATGGACCACGCCTACGACCTCGTGGTGCGCCACGGCCTGCTGGCCGGCCCCGCCGAAGTGTTCGAGGCAGATCTCGCCGTGCGTGGCGGGCGTATCGCCGCCATCGGCCGGGATCTGCCCCGGGGGCGTGAGGAGATCGACGCGCGGGGGCTGATCGTGATGCCCGGCGGCCTGGATCCCCATTGCCATATCGAGGAGCCGGGGCAGGACGGGTCGGTCAGCGAGGAGAGCTTCGCCTCCGGCACCGCCGCCGCGCTCGCGGGGGGCACGACAAGCCTCATCTGCTTCGTGCCCCAGTGGAAGGGCCATCCCATCGCCGCCACCGCCCCGGCCTACGAGGCCACGGCGGCGGCGGGGGCGCGGATCGACTACGGCTTCCACCAGATCATCACCGATCCGACCCCGGAGGTGCTCCACGGGGAGATCCCGGCCCTGGTGGCCCGGGGCATCCGCTCCCTCAAGGCCTTCCTGACCTACGATCCCCTGCGCCTCACCGACGGCCAGTTCCTCGATGTGCTCACCGCCGCCCGGGCGCACGGCGCGATGGTCACCGTCCATTGCGAGAACGACGCCGCCATCGGCTGGCGGATCCGGGCGCTGCTGGCGGCGGGCCTCACCGATCCCCGCCAGCACGCCCGCGCCCGCCCCACGGTGGTGGAGCGCGAGGCGACGCACCGGGCCATCGCGCTGGCCGAACTCGTGGACCAGCCGATCCAGGTCTTCCACGTCTCCTGCGACGAGGCGGCGGCGGAGATCGCCCGGGCCAGGGCCCGGGGGGTGAAGGTCTGGGGCGAGACCTGCCCGCAATACCTCACCCTTTCCACGGACGACCTGGCGCGACCTGATTTCGAGGGCGCGAAGTTCGTGTGCTCCCCCGCCGTGCGGGCGCCGGGTGAATCCGAACGGGTCTGGGCGCGGATCCAGGACGGGACCCTCGACGTGGTGTCCTCGGACCATTGCGGCTTCTCCTTCGCCACGGGGAAGCGCGGGACGGGACCGGGCCTGCCCTCCTTCGAGGCGATCCCCAACGGGATCCCCGGCATCGAGACCCGGATGACGATGCTCTATTCCGAGGGGGTGGCCGGGGGGCGGATCGACCTGCCGACCTTCGTGCGGCTCACCTCGTTCAACGCCGCCCGCCTGTTCGGCCTCGCGGGGCGGAAGGGGACCCTCGCCCCCGGGGCGGACGCCGACCTCGTGCTGTGGGACCCGGACGCGGAGCACACGATCACCAACGGCGCGCTCCACCACGCCATCGACCATACCCCCTGGGAGGGCCGGACGGTGAAGGGCCGGGCGCACACGACGATCCGGGCCGGGGAGATCGCCGCCCGCGACGGGCAGATTCTTGCCGCGCCGGGGACGGGCCGCTTCCTCGCCCGCCCCCCCTACCCCCTCGCCCGGGGCACCGGCCGGGTGCCCGATGGCTTCGACGCCGCCGCCGCCCTGCGGTAACGCCCCCTCCCGCCGACGCCCCGCGCTTTCAATCCGGGGGTCCGGCGCTAGCTTGTCATGAGGCAGGCGGACGAGGACGATGGAACGGTCAGCGCACCAGACAAAGACACCCCCACCCGCCGACGACGACCAGGATGCGGCGATCCAGGCCGCGGAGGAGACGGTCCTGGCCCCCCTCGCGGATTTCCCGAAGGTCAACCTGCGCGCGGGGGTGGAGCCCTGGGACAAGCGGCGCACGGCGGGGAAAGTCCTCCGGAGGGAGATTCCGCACGCCTCCCACGCGACCCTCGACGCGGGTTCGGATCGCCCCGATCCAGTGGGCCTCATCGAGGCCGCGCATGAGGGGCGGCAGCCGCACCTGATCCCGTTGCGCGTCGCGCGGATGGCCTCCTCGCCCTTCGCCTTCCTGCGCGGGGCCGCGCAGGTGATGGCCTGGGACCTCGCCCAGGGACCCCGCACCGCCATCGACGTGGTGATGAACGGCGACGCCCACATCTCGAACTTCGGCCTGTTCGGCTCGCCGCAGGGCGACGTCGTGCTCGATCTCAACGATTTCGACGAGGTCACGATCGGGCCGTGGGAATGGGACCTCAAGCGCCTCTCCGCCAGCATCGACGTGGCGGCCCGGGACGCCGGAATCCCGGCCCCGCAGCGGCGGGAGGCGGTGCTGAGCGCCGCCGCCGGCTACCAGCTCACCATGGACGACCTCGCCCCGCGCGGCTCCCTCGACGTCTGGCAGCGCGCCTCCCGGGCCGACGACCTCGCCTTCGCCGGCGCCGAGATCGACGCCCGCTCCCAGGCCGTCGTCGCCAAGGCCGTCGAGAAGGCGAGGAAAAAGAACAACAGAAGCCTCCTCGACCGGGTGGGCGAGCGCCGGATCGACGGCGGCTGGCGCTTCCGCGAGGAGCCGCCGATCCTCGTCCGGGTCGACGCCGCCACCCGCGAGGCCGTCACCAGCGGCCTGGAGCACTACGCCGACACCCTGCCCCGGGAGCGGCGCTTCATGCTGAGCCGCTATCAAGTGGTCGATGTCGCCCACCGCGTCGTCGGGGTCGGGAGCGTCGGCACCCGGGCCTACGTCGCGCTGCTGTGCGGCAACTCGGATCAGGACGCGCTCTTCCTGCAGGTGAAGGAGGCGGTGCGGCCCTCCCACGCCCCCTACCTCCAGGGGATGCCCGAACCCTATGCCAGCCACGAGGGAGAGCGGGTCATCTACGGGCAGCGCCTTCTCCAGGCGGTGGGCGACCCGCTGCTCGGCTGGACCACGATCGACGGGCGCCCGTTCTACGTGCGGCAGATGAAGAACATGAAGGGCGAGATCCCGGTCTCGCGCATGACGGGGCAATCGCTCCTGTACTTCTCGCACGCCTACGGAGCCCTGCTCGCCAAGGCCCATGCCCGCACCGGCGACGCGGCGGCGATCGCCGGCTATTGCGGCCACGACGGCCGCACCGACCTGCGGGAGGCCATCGCCGACTGGGCCGCCGCCTACGGTGACCGGAACGCGCAGGATTACGAGACCTTCCGGGCGGCCGTCGCGGCGGGAAGGCTCGCGGCCGCCGACGATCCGTACCTGTAGATCGCCCTCGCAGGACACGTCCGAGAGGCATGACCCCGAACTCCCTGCTCCGAGCCCTCTTGCTCCGAGCGCCCCTGCCCGGCCGCGACGCCCCCGGCCGCGGGACCTCGGCATGGCCCCTCGACTCGCGCATTTCGTAGTCGAGGGGCGCCCGCCAAACGACAACGGCGATCGATACTTGCGGCGCTGAACTTAGACTTCATCGTTTATTCGTTCGGTCAAGTACCGAATAGCGATCATATCGTTTGTATTAGTCGGCGAACTAGACCTCCAATTAGGCCGCGATAACGCGGATCATGTGGCGATTATGCAACTCAAGCTTGCAGCCACGCCGATAAAAATCGATCTCCGGTTTACTGAGCGATTTTGACGACCTAATCAGTATATCGATTCGGTTATAACCGTCTACAAGTCGAAATTTTCTCAGTATTTACCGCCGAGGCGTCGCGAAAACGATGGACGAAACCTATTACAGGCGTATTCCCGCTCGGCTTGGACGCCAAGGGCAGGACACCACTTGGGCGTGTCGCTGCTGGCCCTCACCATGGCTCTCGCGGCGTCCGAGGCGCACGCGACCTGCGCGCAGGATACGGGGTCGCCGAGCGCCATCACCTGCGCGGGATCGACCGCCCTCGGCAGCGGCCAGTATGTCGGCCCGACGGCGAACGGGACCCCCATCACCACGGTGACGATCGACGGCGGCGCGTCGCTCGACAGTCAGAGTTCGGCGATCGCCCTCGGCGACAACGCGACGGTGACGATCGGCGCGGGCGCGACCGTCCACAGCCACAGCCAGACGACGGGTCCCACCGGGATCGGCGCCAACACGATCGAGGTCGGCGACAACGCCACCATCACCATCGCTGGCTCCGTCACCACGGACGGCAACGGCACCGCCAACAACGGCCAGGGCGACGAAGTCATCAATCCGCGCGGCAACGGCACCGCGATCACCGTGCTCCAGGGCGGCGCGATCACCTCCCTCAACACCAGCGTGCCGACGATCTGGTTCCAGAACCTCGCGGGCAGCGTCACCACCGCGAACACCGTCACCAACTACGGCACGATCCAAGCCGGTCCGACGGGTGCGGGGGCGGTGATCGGCAACGCCGGCGACGTCGTGGTCAACTTCGAGAACGGCGCGGGCGGCGTGGTCAACGGCAACCTGTCCCTCGGCGGGGGCGCGGACTCGGTGGTCCTGAGGGGGGGCTCGCGGTTCAACGGGGCCATCGACATGGGCGGCGGCGACGACACCGTCCGCCTCTACAAGGGCGCGACCATCACCGGCACCATCGACGGCGGCGGCGGCACGAACGCCCTCGTCCTCGCCGGCGACGCCACCGACCCGGGCAATGCCTCGGTGATCCCCGGCAGCGTCAACAACTTCGCCACCCTCACCAAGGAGGGGACCAGCACCTGGACCCTCTCCGGGAGCCTGAGCCAGCTCGGCTCCGCCGCCGCGACGATCCGCGTCGATCAGGGCGTGCTTGTCCTCACCGGCGACAACGACGGCTTCCAGGGCACGACCACGATCGCGTCGGGCGGCACCGTCCAGATCGGGGCGGGGGGCACCCAGGGCACCCTCCCCGGCGCCATCGCGAATTCCGGCATCCTGGCGCTCGACCGCTCGGACGCCGTCTCGGTCCCGGGGGCGATCACCGGAACCGGCCTCGTGCGGCAGGTCGGCACCGGCACCGCGACCCTGGCCGGGCCCCTGTCGGGGGTGTCCCTGCGGGTGGACGCCGGCACCCTCGTCCTGCCGGCCGGGCAATCGCTCAGCACCAATGGGATGCCCGCCGTCCAAGGGGGCGTGCCCACCGCCGCCTACCTGACCGGCGGAGCGCTGGCCAATGCCGGGGCGATCACCTCGGCCCAGGCGAACGAGGATGCCGTGCGCACCGAGCCGGGCGCGACGCTGACCAATTCCGGCTCGCTCACGGGGACGGCGAGCGGCGTCTTCGCCCCCGTCGGCGGGACCATCGCCAACTCCGGGGCGATCTCGGGCTTCGACGGCATCGTCTTCGGCAACGGGGCGGCGACCGGGGGCCTCGTCGTCACGGGCAACGGCACCGTCACCGGAACCGGGGGCAACGGCATCACCGCCGTGAACGCCGCCAGCGACGTGACCCTCGGGACCGCCGCCACACCCCTCGGGACCGTCACCGGGCAGGTCGCCGGCATCACCGTCCAGGCGGGCAACGCGGGCAGCCTCGGCATCGTCGCGCAGGGCCCCGTGACGGGGCTCACAGGCGCCGGCATCGAGGCCGCGATCCGGGGCGCTGGCAATTCCGGCACAGTGAGCATCGCCGTTTCGGGGGCGGTACTGGCCGGCACAACCGGGATCCGGGCCGCCACGGCGGGCACCGGCGCCGTCACGGTGGCGGCCGGGGCGATCACGACGACGAACGGCTCGGGCCTCGTGGCCTCGGCCCCATCGGGGCCGGTCTCCCTCACCGCGAACGGGGCGATCAGCGCCGGGGGCGCGGGCCATGCCGGCATCGACCTCGCCGGCGGCGGCGCGGATAACCTCGTGACGATCTCCGCCAACCGGACGGTGCAGGGCGCGATCGGCCTGCGCTTGACGGGGGGCGGCACCACGCGGCTTTCCAATGCCGGGACGATCTCCGCCGCGAATGCGGGGGGCAACGCCGTCCAGGTCGATTCGGGCACCCTCGTGATCGGCGCGACGGCCGGGACCCTGACCGGAGCCCTCGCCACGGGGTCTTCGGGCGCCATCACCATCGACCGCACCGCCCGCCTCGACCTTGCCAACGCGATCACCGGCTCGGGCACCCTCAACCAGAACGGCAACAGCCTCCTGAACCTGACGGGGGCGAACGGCGCCGCCGGGCAGTTCACCGGCACCGCCAACGTCAACGCGGGCATCCTCGCGGTGAACGGCACCTTCGGCGACACGGCGGGCCACGCCGCCACGGTCAACGTCAACAGCGGCGGCACGCTGCACGGGGCGGGGACGCTCGCCGGCTCCGTCACCGTCGCCTCCGGCGGCCTCGTCTCGGCGGGCAACTCGCCCGGCACCCTGGCCGTGCTCGGCGATTACAGCCTCCGCAGCGGTGCCACCTCCCTGTTCGAACTCGGCACCCCCGGCGTCGTCGGCGGCGCCAGCAACGACCTCATCGATGTCGGCGGCAACCTCACCCTCGGCGGCACGCTAAGCCTCGTGAACGCGGCCGACGCCGCCGCCTCCCCGGTGGCCGGCACCTATCGCCTGTTCAATTATGGCGGCGCCCTCGCCGGCACCTTCGGCGCGGTCACCTCACCGACCGCCCAGTCCTACACGGTCTTCACCACTATTCCCGGGCAGGTGAACCTCCTCGTCGCCAACGGCGGCCAAGCCCTCCAGTACTGGGACGGGACCGATACGACCGGCGCCGGAGCCGGCGGCCAGGGCGGGACCGCCACCTGGTCCAGCACCCGCACCAACTGGACCGGCGGGCCGGCGAGCACCATCAATACCGGCTGGCAGTCGGGCGTGGGCATCTTCGGCGGCACCGGCGGCACCGTCACGGTGGCGGGGGTGCAGAGCGTCCAGGGCCTGCAATTCACCGTCGACGGCTATCGCCTCGTCGGCGGCAGCCTGAACCTGGCGGGCGACCCCTTCTCGACACCGGGCCAGAGCTTCATCAACGTCGATGGCGGCGTCGGCACCACCGTCGCGGCGGGGCTCGTCAGCACCGGCGGGGCGATCGGGCTGAACAAGATCGGCGCCGGCACCCTGACGCTGACCGGCACCAACACCTATGCCGGCGCGACCAGCGTCACCGCCGGCACCTTGGTGCTGGGGGCGGGGGGCTCCCTCGCCTCGACCGTCGCGGTGGCCGCCGGGGCGGCCTTCCAGAACGCCGGCACCGTCACGGCCGGGCTGACCAACGCGGGCAGCACGACCGTCAGCGGCGCGATCACCGGCCCCGTCGGCAACGGCGGCACCCTCACCACGTCGGGCCTCCTCGCGGGGGGCCTGACGAACACCGGGACGGCCACGGCCACGGGCGGCCGACTCGACGGCGCCGTCCTTAACCAAGGCGGCAGCCTGACCCTCGCCGGCGACGTCACGGGCGACGGCACCCTGTCGAACGCCCCGGGCGCCACCGTGACGGTGACGGACGCGGGCCGCTACCGGCTCGCGGGGCCGTTCGGCAACGCGGGGCGGTTCGTCTCCACCGGCACCTTCCAGGGGGCGCTCGCCAACGCCGGCACCGCGCAGGTCGCGGGCGTCCTCGCCGGCCCCGTGGCCAACACCGGAATCCTGCAGTTCACCGGGACGACCACCGGCCTCACCGCCCTGACCAACGACGGGCTCGCCGACCTCGGCGGCACGTCCCTCGCCCCCGGCGCCCTGGCCGGGAGCAACCCCGCCGCGATCCTGCGCAACGGCCGGCTCACCGTCGGCTCCGACAACACCGCGACGACCTATGCCGGGGGCATCGCCGACGGCGGCGGCACGACCACCCTCACCAAGGTCGGGACCGGAACCCTGACCCTGTCCGGGACGAGCACCCATACCGGCGCCACCACGGTCGGCGCCGGCACCCTCAACCTCACGGGGACCCTGGCCTCGGCGGTGAGCGTCGGCGACGGCGCCCTCCTCACCGGCACCGGCACGGCCGGCGGCCTCGTCGTCCGGTCGGGGGCGGCGGTGGCCCCCGGCCTCGTCGGGACGCTCGGCACCCTGTCGGTGGCCGGCGACGTCCTGTTCGCCCCGGGCTCGCTCTATCGCGTCGACGCGGATGCCGCCGGCCGGTCGGACCGGATCGCCTCCTCGGGGGTCGCGACGCTCCAAGGCGGCTTCGTCGAGGTGACGGCGGGCGACGGCCGGTACGCGCCGGCCACCCGCTACACCATCCTGACCGCCACGGGCGGCGTCACCGGCCGGTTCGCGGGCGTCACCGCGAACTTCGCCTTCCTCACCCCGAGCCTCACCTACGACGCCAACGACGCCTACCTGACGCTGACGCGCAACGATCTGGATTTCGCCTCCGTCGCCCTGACGCGCAACCAGATCGCCGCCGCCCACGCGGCCCAGGGCACGGGCCTCCAGGGGCGGCTGTACAACGCCGTCTCGGCCCTCTCGGCCCCCCAGGCCCGCCGGGCCTTCGACATGATCTCGGGGGAGATCCATGCGAGCGCGGTCACGGCCCGCTACGAGACCGCCTACCTCGTGCGCGAGGCCATCCTCGACCGGCTGCGCTTCGGTGACGTCGGCGGCCCCGGCGCCCAGGGCGTCGGCCAGCGCTTCGCCCCCGGCACGACCCTGCCGGCGGCCTTCAGCGCCGACCTGCCCGGCCGGGCACCCGTCCCCGGCACCGTGCCCGCCCGCCTCGTCGAGCCCGAGGGCTTCGCCCTGTGGGGCCAGGGCTTCGGGGCCTTCGGGTCGGCCGGCGGCGACGGCAACGCCGCCCGCCTTGCCCAGCAGACCTCCGGTTTCGTCCTCGGGGCGGATACCCGCCTCGGCTCCACGTGGCGCGTGGGCGTGGCCGGGGGCTACACCTACACCGCCCTCGACGTGACGGGTCGCCTCTCCAGCGGCGGGGTGGAGAGCGGCTTCGGCGGCGCCTACGCGGGGGCGAATTTCGGGGCGATGCAGGTGCGCCTCGGCGGCACGTATTTCGGCTCGACCCTCACGATCCGCCGGTCCGCGACCTTCGCCGGGTTCGGCGAGACCGAGACCTCGCGCTACGGCGGCGATCTGGGCCAGGCCTTCGGCGAGGTGGGCTACCGGATCGGCTCCGCGCGGGGCTACGTCGAG
>JAKONI010000241.1 GCA_022702015.1 Beijerinckiaceae bacterium
ACACCGACCGCTTCGGATAACACGTCGTCGATGAGGAAAGGGCCCCGGCGGTGAGTCTCAACGCCCTGTGGACCGCGACCGCGGGACTGAAGGCGACCCAGGCGGCGATCAACGTCGTCTCGCAGAACGTCGCCAACTCGGGTACCGCCGGCTACGTGCGCCGGACGCTCGACACGGTGTCGACCGGGCCGGGCAACAGCGGCGTCGCCGTCGGCGCGGTCACGCGCAGCTTCGATGCCGCCGCGCTCCGGCAGCTTCGGCTGGAGACGGCGGGGGCGGCCTACACCGCGACCCGGGCGGACATCACCAGTCAGATCGACAAGCTCTACGGGACGCCGGGCAGCGCGACCTCCCTCGACGGCACCCTTAACACCTTCACCGAGTCGTTGCAGGAACTCTCCGCGAGCCCGAACTCGGCGGCGGCTCGCACCACGGTGCTGAGCAACGCCTCCGCGCTCGCCGGCCAGATCAACGACGCGGCGGCCAACGTCCAGAACCTGCGCAGCGGCGTCGAGAGTCAGCTCGGCACGGACACGGCGGCGGCCAACTCCCAGCTCCAGAACATCGCCACGCTGAATTCCAAGATCCAGGCGGCGGGCGACGACACGACCCGCGCCGACCTCCAGGACCAGCGCGATCAGGCGATCAACACCCTGTCGAGCTACATGGACATCTCCACCGTCGATCAGCGTGACGGCACGGTGACGGTCCTCACCGGATCGGGGGTGACCCTCGTGGACCGGGGCAGCGCCGCCAGCCTGAACTTCGACGGCCGGGGCATCCTCGATGCGTCGTCGGCCTATTCACCGGACGCGAGCAAGCGGACGGTGGGCACGGTCACGGCCACCACCCCCGGCGGCGCCAAGATCGACCTCGGCGCCCCCGGCGCCCTGCGCTCTGGCAGCCTCGCCGCCGGCTTCGAACTGCGCGACACCACGCTTCCCCAGGCGCAGCGCCAGCTCGACGACCTCGCCAGCGGGCTTGCCAGCGCCCTCACCGACAAGACCGTGACGGGCACGGTCGCCGGGGGCGCCGCCACCACCGACCTGTCCGGCATCCAGGCCGGCAACAGCCTGACAATTCCGGTGACGTTCGCCGACGGCAGCGTCCGCAACGTCACCCTCGTCGCCTCGAACAAGGCCACCGCCGCCGTGGACCCGGCGCTGACCAACGACTCGAGCAGCTTCGCGCAGACCTTCGACATCTCCGGCGGCCCCTCGACCTATGCCGGCAAGATCCAGGACGCCTTGACGGCGCTCGGCGCCAACGCCCGGGCCAAGGGCTACCCGAACGTACCGGCGCTCTCGGCGACGGGTTCGGGCGCCAGCGTCACGATCACCGGCTCCGGCGGCACCACCGTGACGGGGGCGAGCGCCACCATCACCACGCCGACGAGCGCCACCGACTTCGCCAGCTCCTATCCCAAGTTACCCCTGTTCACGGACGGGGCGAGCAAGCTCTACACGGGTTCCCTGGACGGGAGCGCGCAGATCACCGGCCTCGCTCAGAGGATCACGGTGAACGCGGCGTTGCTCAACAACCCGACCCCGCTCACCGCCTCCGCCGCCAACGATTCCACGCCCTCGGGGACCCGGCCGCAGGCGATCGTCAACGCGCTGACCACCGCCGCGCACACCTTCTCGTCGTCGAGCGGGATTGGCGGCGTCTCGGCGCCGTACACCACCTCGGTCGCGGGCTTCGCCCGGGACATCATCTCCGCGCAGGGGGCCGCCTCGACCACCGCCTCGACCCTCGACAGCACTCAGAAGGTCGCCCTCTCGACCGCGCAGAGCCGCTTCTCCTCCGGCGCCGGGGTGAACATCGATGAGGAGATGTCGAACCTCATCGCCCTCCAGACCGCCTACGGGGCGAATGCCCGCGTCCTCACCGCCGCCCGCGACATGCTCAACCAGCTGCTGCAGATCTGATGACCACGATCGCTCCCTTCGCGGCCGGTAGCTACACGGCCACCCGCAACGCCTCGCAGCTCGTCTCGCTGAAGTCGCAACTCAACGACCTCACGACTCAGTTGAGCAGCGGCCTGACGGCCCAAACCTACGGCGGCCTCGGCACCGGCCGCTCGGCGGCCCTCTCGGCGCAGGCCTCGGTCAGCACACTCACGGGTTACGCGGCGGTGATCGGCACGGCGCAGACCCGGGCGAAGCTCGCCACCACCAGCCTGAGCCAGGTCGTCACCGTCGCCAACAGTGCGAACGCGGCCCTGCAGAACGGCCTCCAGAGCACGAGCGTCAGCGGCCAGACCGCCAAGTCGACGGCCCTCAACAATCTCAACGCCGCCCTTGACGCCCTCAACCAGTCGGACGGAAGCGTCTACCTGTTCGGCGGGCGCGACGGCACGACGACGCCGGTCCTCGACTCGGACACGATCATCAACGGCACCACCGACGCGAACGGTAACAGCCTGGATGGGCTGTCGACCCTCGTCTCCCAACAGGTCGCGGCCGATCTCGGCACCGCCGGCAACGGGCGCCTTACCCAGGCGACGAACGGCACGACGGTCAGCCTCTCCGAGGATGCGAGCGCCCGCGCCGGCGCGCCAAAGGGGTCCTTCGGCTTCGCGCTGAACGGCATCACGGCGAGCAACACCGCCGCCTTCGGCGTGACGCAGACCTCCACCGTCAAGCCGATGTCCTACAGCCTGGACCTCACGTCCCAGCCCAATGCCGGCGACAGCGTGACGGTGAAGCTCGGCCTGCCCGACGGGACGATCACGACGGTGACGCTTACCGCCGCGGCGAACGCCCAGCCCGCATCCTCCGCCACCACCTTCGCCATCGGTGCCGACGCCACCGCAACGGCGGCCAACCTATCCAGCGCGCTGACCAGTGCCCTGAGCGGCGCGGCCGCCGGCCCGCTCACCGCCAACGCCACCGCGCGGGCGAGCACGGACTTCTTCAGCGCCTCCGACGCCGCCGGCACCGTGCCGCGCCGGGTGACCGTGACGAACGGCGAACCCTCCTACACGGCGGGCACCACGGCCAACACGGTCGTCTGGTACCGGGGCGAGGGCACGGGTTCGAGCGCAGACGCGCGGGCCTCGCAATCCTTCCAGATCGGAACGAGCTCCACCGTCAAGCTCGGCGCCCAGGCCAACGAGGCGCCGATCCAGTCCGTGCTCGCCGGCCTCGCCACGGTGGCACTCGGGATGCCGACCGGGATCACGACGCCGGGGTCCTACGCGGCGGTGGTCGCCCAGGCGACCCCGCTCCTGGCCGCCGCGAACACGAGTCCGAGCGTGCAGGACATCGTCACCGATTTCAGCCTCTCCGCGGCGCGGATGAGCGCGGCGGCCAGCACCAACACCGCCCAGCAGAGCACCTTCCAGGACACGATCGACGGGATCGAGCAGCCCTCCACGGAAGAGGTGGCCGCCAAGCTCTTGGATGTGCAGAACCGCCTCCAGGCAAGCTATCAGATCACCTCGACGCTCTCGAAGTTGTCCCTGGTGAACTACCTATCCTGAGCCCGGACAACCTCGGCGTTGATCCGGCAGGGGCCACGCTTCGCCGTGCGAGATGCTGGCGCCTATCGCCGCATCATAGTGTCGCCGTTTTTGCGGAGCGTCTCTCGATGAGGAGATCCGGCCGACTCATCGAGTGACTATCCCTATGTCGTACCGCAAGCCTATCGAGGACATCGGCCGTCTAGGGGCGGAGGCCCAGGTTGGCGCGAGCGTGCTGGCGGAGCAGGTCGTCGACACTTACGCCGCCGGCTTCCAGAACCTCGACGACAGGGGCGTCGCCCTCGACGCGCTGCTGCGCGACCTCGCCCGTCTGCGGCGCCGCGAGCCGACCCTCGACGGCTTCATCACCGGGGTCGAAACTCATATCGATGGACTGCACCGCGAGTTGACCCGGCGCGCCGCCTGATGCGCGTCCCGGTCCTGGCGCTGGCGTTTTTCGGATCCACTCCGGTGCTTGCCCTGGACCTCCCCAAGGAGGCGATGGCGCCCGCCTCCGAAGTCTGCCCGGGCAAGCCGGGTTTCGTTCGAATTCCGGGCACACAAAGCTGCACCCGTCTGTCGGGGCGGGTGGCGGCGGGGGCCGGCATCGGGAACGGAAGCCGTGCGATGGCGCCGGCGGACGTCACCGGCCGCATCGCCGTCGATCACCGGACCCAGACGGATTACGGCGAGGTCCGCACCTACGTGCGGATCGGCAACGGTCACCGGTAGGCCCGTCCTCAGAGGGAGCGCGAGACCACCAGCGGGCCGCTGCGGGCGCCGCGACCGTAGGGGGAGGGGGCAGCCTTCGCCCCATAGCCGGCCGGCATGCGCGACTTGGCGATATCGTCGGCGAGGGTGCGGATCAGCCCTTCGCACACGGTCCTGGCGGTGGAGAGCACCGCTTGGTTCGCTTCCAGGGCGACGGTGAAGCTGCGATGGGCGACGCGCAGCGCCTCGACCCCCTGCGGATGGAGGCGGACCAGGGCGACGGCGTTGGCCTTCGCCGCTTCCAGGGCCTTCATGTAGGCGGCGGCGAGCGCCGCCTTGGGCTCGGCCGCCACGACGCCGGCCTTGAGGCGGCCGGCGCGGACATGGGTAGCCTCCTCGTCGAGCACCGCCGTGAGGGCGGTCATGGTCGAGAGGACGCCGGAGACGAGGGTCTCGGCGCCCGCCCTATCGACGATCCGCGTTGGCTCAACCGCCGACATGGGTCGCACCCTGCATCTTCATCATCTCCCGGAACACCGAGTCGGCGATGCCGACGCCCCCGCTTTTCACAATTGTGTTGGCATATTCTTTCGTGAGCATGGACCGGTAGACGCCGCCGCCCGTGCCGTTCTCGCCCAGCGGACCATCGGTCCCCTCCGATTGGGTCATGCGATCCAGGCTGTTTTCGAGGAACATCTTCTCGAAATCCGTGGCGGTCTTCTTCGCCTTCGCGGTGGACGCGCTCGGCGTGCCGGTTCCGAGATTCGAGGTTGCGGCGGATTCGGCGACGCTGCCGACGATCGCCTTCCCCACGCCGATGGCGGCGCTCGCCGCGATGGCTGCCAATGGAAGCATGGTCGATCCCCCTTCACATCAATTCGATATCGGCCTGAAGCGCCCCCGCCGACTTGATCGCCTGCAGGATCGAGATCAGGTCGCGCGGTCCGACGCCGAGGGCGTTCAGCCCGTCCACGAGATCGCGCAGGCTCACGCCCTCCTTCACGAGGGCGAGCTTGTTGCCGTCGCCAGTGTCCACCTTCACGCTGGTGCGCGGCGCCACCACCGTCTGCCCGTTCGAGAGGGGCGCCGGCTGGCTGACCTGGGGCTGCTCCGTGATCGTCACGGTGAGGTTGCCCTGGGCGATGGCGACGGTGGACACCCGCACGTCGCGGCCCATCACGATGATGCCGGAGCGCTCGTCCACCACCACCCGGGCGGCCTGATCGGGCTCGACCTTGAGTTGCTCCACCTCGGTGATGAGGCGCATCATGTTGCCGTGGTAGCGGGCGGGGATCTGGATCGTCACGGTGGCCGGGTCGGTGGGCTCGGCGGTGTCGGCGCCCATGAAGTCGTTGATCGCCGCCGCGATCCGCTTCGAGGTGGTGAAATCCGGGTTGCGCAGGGAGAAGCGCAGCGAGCGGGCGTCGTTGAGCTTGAAGGCGATCTCGCGCTCGATGTTCGCCCCGTTCGAGATGCGCCCATTGGTGGGCACGCCCCGGGTGATCTTGGCCGCGTCGCCCTCCGCCGAGAAGCCGGCGATGGCGATCGACCCCTGTGCCAGGGCATAGACCTCGCCGTCCGCGCCGAGCAGCGGCGTGACCAGGAGGGTGCCACCCTGGAGGGATTTGGCATCACCCAGCGACGAGACGGTCACGTCGATCCGCGTCCCCTGCGAGGCGAAGGGCGGGAGGTTGGCCGTGACCATCACCGCCGCGAGGTTCTGCGTGCGCATCGTCGCGCCACGGGTGTTCACCCCGAGCCGTTCCAGCATCGCCTGGAGCGACTGCTTGGTGAACGGGAT
>JAKONI010000253.1 GCA_022702015.1 Beijerinckiaceae bacterium
GGCATCGTCGACTTCATCGAGGAGAACTGCATCGGCTGCGGCTATTGCGTGAAGGGGTGCCCGTTCAACATCCCGCGCATCAGCCAGACCGACCACAAGGCGTACAAGTGCACCCTGTGCTCGGACCGGGTCGCGGTGGGTCAGGCTCCGGCCTGCGCCAAGGCGTGCCCGACCGGCTCGATCATGTTCGGCACCAAGCAGGCGATGATCGAGCAGGCCGAGACCCGCGTCGAGGACCTGAAGTCGCGGGGCTTCCAGCATGCCGGCCTCTACGACCCGGCCGGCGTCGGCGGCACGCACGTCATGTACGTGCTGCACCACGCCGACCAGCCGAGCCTGTATTCCGGCCTGCCGAACGACCCGAAGATCTCCCCCCTCGTCGCCTTCTGGAAGGGTGGGGCCAAGGTGTTCGGTCTGGCGGCCATGGGCTTCGCCGCGGTCGCGGGCTTCTTCCATTACGTCACCGCCGGCCCCAACGAGGTGGCGCCGGAGGAAGAGGAAGAGGCGGTCGAACTCGACCATGCCAAGCGCCGCGACGGCGGTGGCGAGGCACGGCCGCACTGATGTGGCGGGGTGCCGGGGTATCGCCCCGGCACCCCGCAGGGCTCCGCCCTGCACCCGCAAAGGGGATGATCCCTTTTGAAACCCATGATTTTCGGGCGAAGCCGATGACGACACCGACCGACATCCGCGACGGTGAGACCCGTCCGCTGCACCAGGACAAGGGTGCGGCGCAGGAGGTGATCTACGTGCCGCGCTACACCGGGGTGCAGCGGGTGAACCACTGGATCACCGCGATCCTGTTCACCCTGCTGACCCTCTCCGGGCTGGCGATGTTCTCGCCCTACCTGTTCTCGCTCACCGGCCTGTTCGGCGGCGGGCAGGCGACCCGGTCGATCCACCCCTGGTTCGGCGTGGCCCTGGCGGTGAGCTTCGTGTTCCTGTTCGTGCGCTTCTGGAAGCTCAACATCCCCAACAAGGACGACGTCGCGTGGTCGATGAAGATCGGCGACGTCGTGACCAACCGTGAGGACCGCCTCCCCGAACTCGGCAAGTACAATGCCGGGCAGAAGATGGTGTTCTGGGGCCAGACCGGCCTCATCACGGTGATGCTCATCTCGGGCCTCGTGATCTGGAACACCTATTTCGGTGGCCTGACCTCGATCGAGACCCAGCGCTGGGCCCTGCTCGCCCACTCGCTCGCGGCGGTCATCGCCATCGCCATCATCGTGGTCCACATCTACGCCGGCATCTGGGTGCGCGGCACCGGCCGGGCGATGGTCCGTGGCACCGTCACCGGCGGCTGGGCCTACCGGCACCACCGCAAGTGGTTCCGGCAGATCGCCGGCGGCGGCCTCCGCAAGGGGCCGGTGGACAAGCGCGGGTCATAGGGCTCGCGCTGC
This sequence comes from Beijerinckiaceae bacterium, assembly GCA_022702015.1. Lineage (GTDB taxonomy): Bacteria > Pseudomonadota > Alphaproteobacteria > Rhizobiales > Beijerinckiaceae > Methylobacterium. The sequence goes on from JAKONI010000253.1 coordinate 1,404, forward strand.
GGAGCCCGTTCGGGTCCCCTCTCCCACCCGTGACCTCATCCTGAGGTGCCGGAGCGGAAAGCCCCTCGCTCCCCGCCATCCCCCTCATCCTGAGGTGCGGCGAAGCCGCCTCGAAGGAGGGCTCCAGGGATCGCGGAGAGTTCGGGAAGCCTCCTTCGAGGCCACCGCTTCGCGGCGGCACCTCTGGATGAGGGGGGTAAGAGGATCGCAGATATTCCGAAAGGCAGGTTTTTTCAGTGGTTCGGTTCTTCAAGCGCGACCCCAAGCCCGCCGACGCGGCGTCCAAGGGTGACAGCGCCGCCCCCGCGAAAAAGCCCTTCGACGAGATCAAGCCCGATCCCGACAAGATCGGCATCTCCGGCTCGGTCCCCTTCGCCCGACTTCCGGAGCCCGGTGCTCTGTTCAAGGCCCGGTCCGAGCGCCTGCTCGCCCTGGCCCCGGGCCATACCCTCGAAGCCTACCTGCGCCTCGTGGGGGAAGTCGCCCGGGCGCAGGCCGTCGTGGAGGCCGAGCGGGCCGCGGCGGGCTGGGACGTCGCCGACCCGGACGAGGCCGGACGGGCCCTGCGGATCGAGCACGGGATGCCGCCCCTCTCGCGCCACGTCATCGAGGCCGACCCCACCTTCCAGGACGCCCTCGACGGCCTCCTCGACGCCCTCGACCTCACGGGGGCGCCGGAGCAGGCCCGCGCGGCGCAGGCGGCCCTCCGGGCCGCGCCGAAGGAGGACCGGCTCGACCTCGCGGTGCAGGTCTTCGAGGGGGCGTTCCCCCTGGAGCGGGTGGCCGAGTGCCTGTTCGTCTCGGCGGCGCTTCAGGTCTGCCTCGCCCGCCGGGCGGCCCGCCTCGACGTGAAGGCCCTGAAGCCGGTGGCCGACGGTGTCTGCCCCTGCTGCGGCGGCGCCCCGACGGCGAGCCTGATCGTCGCCTGGACCCCCGCCGACAAGGCGCGCTACCTGAGTTGCTCGCTTTGCGGCACCCTGTGGAACCACGTCCGCATCCGCTGCACCGCCTGCGGCTCGGGCGAGGGGATCAGTTATTACGGTCTCGATGAGATCTCCAAGGATGTGCAGGTCGAGACCTGCACATCCTGCCACAGCTACCTCAAGCACTTGCACCAGCACCGGGATCCGGCGCTGGACCCGGTGGCCGACGACATCGCCTCGTACGGGCTCGACCTCAAGATCGCCGAGGACGGCTTCCGCAGGGCGGGGCTGAACCTGCTGTTCGTGGTGTAGCGGGCGAGGCGGGGCGCACCGCCCGCCGCCTGCCCCTACCGGTAGCCGTAGCGGGCCTTGGCGGCGGCTAGCAGGTGCAGGGCCTCGCCGGACTTGCCGGCCGCGCACTCGCCGGCGGCGCGGGCGAGATCTGCGTCGAAACGGTCGCCCACCGCCTTGTTGAGGTTCTCCGTGGCCACGTCGCTGGCGACGATCGCCCGGGTGCGGGCGATCTCAGGGCCGCAGCCCGTGCCGGTGGGCAGCGCCAGGGGCGCGGGGGGGCCGCCCGGCCCGACCATGGGCTCGCGCACCGCCGGCTTGCCCGACTGGCAGGCGCCGAGGGCGGCGGCGAGGACGGCGGTGGACAGGAGGACGAGGCAGGGACGGGACACGGCCACGGCGGTCTTTCCTTCACGCCGGGACCCCCCGGCGAACCGGGGGGTTGTGGGCCGAGCGTGGCCGTGGGTCAATCGAGATCGGCCTCCCCTCCCCTCACAGGGGAGAGAGGCCCATCGCGCCCGCCCTACTTCGCCTTGTCGGACAGCGCCTTCAGGCCGGAATCGTAGATGCCCTGCACCGCGTCGGTGCCGACGGAATCCGGGGCGCCCTTGGCGTTGAAGGTGCCGCTCCACGTAACCTTGGAGCCCGAGCCGTCCGGGGCCACCGCCAGGGTCGACTTGTAGTCCGAGATCGGCAGCGGGCTCTCCAGGATGGTGTAGGTGTAGCTCATCACCTTGTCGTCCCGGGATTGCAGCTCCTCCTTGATGGTGCCGCCGCCCTTGAGGTTCAGCAGGCGGACCTTCTTGCCGTCCATCTCGGAGGGCGTGCACTTCTCGACGGCGGGGTGCCAGTCGCCGATGCCGCAGAAGTCGCCGATCGTCTGCCAGACCTTGGCCGGAGGCGCCGCGATGGTGACGGAACGCTGGACCTCGATCGCCTGGGCCGGCGCGGCCGCGGTGAGCGCGAGGGCCGCGAAGGCGAAGGTAGAGCGGGAAAGGATCGGCATGGTGGGCAGTCTCCGTCCGGTTCGGTTGGGCGCAGCGGGGGCTGCGATGGCTCTCATGGCCGGGCGTGAGCTAGGTTCCGATCCCCGCCTTGGCAATGGGCGGGATGAAAACCGATGCTTCCCCGTGATGCGCCCGGGGCCGTTCCGCCGTCGCCGGAATCCCGGTAAGGGAAGGTTTCTCCCCACACTCCCCTTCTCGATACTCTGGACCACATGGCCGCCGCCCCGCCCGCCCTCACCCTCGACCCCGGCCTGATCGAGGCCGCCGCCACCGCCGCCGCGTGGCCCTTCGAGGAGGCGCGCAAGCTCGTCGTCCGGCTGGAGAAACTCGGCAAGACGGAGGTGCTGTTCGAGACCGGCTACGGCCCCTCGGGCCTGCCGCATATCGGCACCTTCGGCGAGGTCGCCCGCACCTCGATGGTGCGCCATGCCTTCCGGGTGCTGACCCGCGACAGCGTGCCGACCCGGCTGATCGCCTTCTCGGACGACATGGACGGCCTGCGCAAGGTGCCGGACAACGTGCCCAACCGGGAGTTGCTGGCCGCCCACCTCAACCAGCCGCTGACGAAGGTGCCCGATCCCTTCGGCACCCATGACAGCTTCGGCGCCCACAACAACGCCGAGTTGCGCCGCTTCCTCGATGCCTTCGGGTTCTCCTACGAGTTCCGCTCCGCCACCGAGTGCTACCGCGCCGGCCTGTTCGACGCGACGCTGCTGCGGGTGCTGGAGCGCTACGACGCGGTGATGGAGATCATGCTCCCGTCCCTGCGGGCGGAGCGCTCGGCGAGCTACTCGCCCTTCCTCCCCCTCCACCCCGTCACCGGCCACGTGATGCAGGTGCCCATCGACGAGGTGCGGGCCGACAAGGGCACCATCGTCTGGCGCGACCCCGCCACGGGGGAGGTCTACGAGACCCCCGTCACCGGCGGTCACGCCAAGCTGCAATGGAAGCCCGACTGGGCGATGCGCTGGGTGGCGCTGGGCGTCGATTACGAGATGGCCGGCAAGGACCTGATCGACTCCGTCAAGCTCTCGGGCAAGATCGCCCGCGCCTTGGGGGGCGAGCCGCCGGAAGGGTTCAACTATGAACTGTTCCTGGACGAGCAGGGCCAGAAGATCTCGAAGTCGAAGGGCAACGGCCTGACCATCGACGAGTGGCTGAAGTACGGCACGCCGGATTCCCTGGCGCTGTTCATGTACGCCAAGCCCCGGGAGGCCAAGCGCCTGTTCTTCGACGTGATCCCCCGGCACGTGGACGAATACATCGGCTTCCTCGACCGCTACGCCGGCCAGGACCCGAAGAACCGCCTCGGCAACCCGGTCTGGCACCTCCATGCCGGCACGCCACCGGAGCCGGAGAAGGTCGAGGGCGCGAGCCTGACCTTCGCCATGCTCCTCAACCTCGCGGCGGTGGCCAACACCGAGGATCCGGCGGTGCTGTGGGGCTTCATCCGCCGCTACGCGCCGGCGGTGGGGCCGGAGACGCATCCGGGCCTCGACCGGCTGGTCGGCCACGCCCTGAAGTACTTTTCGGATTTCGTGCGCCCGGCCAAGACCTACCGGGCGCCGACGGACGAGGAGCGGGCGGCCCTGGAGGACCTTTCCGCGACGCTTTCCGGGCAGACGGGCTCCACCGACCCGGAGGCCCTCCAGGCGGCGGTCTACGAGGTCGGGCGGCGGCACTTCCCGGACCTGTCCGGCAAGGCCAAGAGCCCGGACGGGCGGCCCGGCGTGTCGCAGGCGTGGTTCACGAGCCTGTACAACGTGCTGTTCGGCGAGGCCCGGGGGCCCCGCTTCGGCTCCTTCGTCGCCCTCTACGGCGTCGCGGAGACCCGGGCTCTGATCGCCAAGGCGCTGTCGGGCGACTTGATCGCCGAGCACGCGGCCTTCACCGGCGGACCTGGCACGACAACTTGATCAGCCGCGCACGGAATTCCGTGCGCTCCCGTCCGTTGTTGGGTCGCCGCGCCGCGAGAGCCGGCTCCATGACGGGAGGAACGGAATGCGTCGCATCGGCATCGGCCTTGTCTGCCTGCTGGCCGGAACGGCGGCCGGGTGGGCGGCGACCCCGCCCGCTCCGGGTGCGGAAGACCTGAAAAGCCTGGGCTCGACCCAGCCCGCCAAGGTCCAGGACGGGCAGTACACCGACAAGAACGGCGACCCGACCTACCACGTCACCGACGACGGCAAGAAGGTCGATTGGTACACGATGTCCGGCTACCTCCGGTACAACGCCAACTGCATCGTCTGCCACGGGCCGGACGGGATGGGCTCCACCTACGCCCCCTCCCTGGTCGATGCCCTCAAGGGCATGGACTACGCCCACTTCGCCGGCATCATCGTCGGCGGCAAGAAGGACGTGAACGCCTCGCAGGAGCTGGTCATGCCGGCCTTCGGCGATAACCGGAACGTCATGTGCTACATGCCGGACATCTACACCTACCTCCGCGCCCGGGCCGACGGCGCGCTGGGCCGGAACCGCCCGCCGGAGCACGAGCCCAAGCCCGCCGCCTTCACCAAGGCCGAGGATGCCTGCATGAAGTGAGGGGAGGCCGCCTCACCCCACCAGCGCCAGATCCTGCATCTCGGTCTCGGGGATCACATCCACCTCGACCTTGAGGCGCTGGCGGCCCGAGCCGCTGACGATGCCGTCGATAGGGGCCACGTCGCCGTAGTCGCGGCCCCGGGCCACGACGATGTGGTCGTTCTGCATGGCGCAGGCATTGGTCGGGTCGAGGCCGAGCCACCCCTCCCCGCACCAGACCGCGACCCAGGCATGGCTCGCGTCGGCCCCCCGCAGGCGCGGGCGGCCGGGGGGCGGCACCGTGCGCAGGTAGCCGCTGACATAGGCCGCCGGGACACCCATGCCCCGTAGGCCCGCGATCATCACGTGGGCGAAGTCCTGGCAGACGCCGGCCCGGCCGGCGAAGGCTTCGGCGAGGGGCGTGTGCACATTCGTCGCCTTGGCGTCGAAGCGGAAATCCCGGGCGATCCGCATCATCAGGTCGTGGGCCGCCCCATACGTGCCGCGCCCGGGGCAGAAGCTCGGGCGGGCGTAGTCCGTCACCTCGCGCAGGAGGGGCACCCGGTCGCTCGGGAACAGGAAGTGCACCGGCGCCCGGCCGCCGAGGTCCCGGGCGGCCACGGCCCGGTCGCGCACGCCCTCCCAGGGCGTCCCGCCCTCCACCGGCGGGGGCGCCGGGCGCTCCACCCTCACGGTGGAGAGGGCCTCGACGCAGAAGCTCGTATGTGCCGCCTCCAGGGTGATCCCCAGGGCCTCGATCCCGAAATAGTCCCGCCGGGTCACGGCGCGGGCTGGGCTCGGGTCGATGGTGACGGCGCTCGCCAGCACGCTCTGCCCCTCCCCCTCCGCCGGCTTGAGGCGCAGCGAGCAGCGGGCGAAGCTCACGGCCCGGCCGTAGCGGTAGGTGGTGCGGTGGCGCAGGGTGTAGATCATGCCGCGCCCGCGAATCCGGTGAGAGGGGCGGCCATCAGGCGAGGCCCGTCAGCTTTTCCTGACGGGGCGCGTGCGGCCAGGTCGGGAAATAGCGGGTGGCGATGCCGTCGGCGAGGCGTTCCAGGTCGGTGCCGAGGGCGGCCAGGCGCACCGCGTCGAAATCCGCCGCCTCCCCCGCCCGCAGGTCGCCGAGGATCCGCCCCGCCAGCCGGCAATGGGGCTCGGGGATGCCGTCCGCCGAGAGGGCGGGCAGTTCCGAGAGGTGGCGGACGATGGCCTCCATCTGGAAGGCGATCGAGCGCGGGTTGTAGGGGTCGAGGAGCACCATGTCCCGCACGGGGTCCAGGGCGGCGCCCTGCATGTAGCGGCGCCCATAGCTGATCTGCGAATCCGCCAGCGCCAGCATCGTCCCGAGGCAGCCCGGCGTCGCCTCGTCGTTGGCGAAGGCCAGCGCGAAGGTGCAGGTGTTGATCGCCCGCTCGATCCGCCGGCCGAGTTCGGCGAAGTGCCAGCCTTCGGCCCGGCTGGTGTTCTCGTGCGCGAGCCCCGCCAGCGCCGCGAGGTGGCTGAGCGTCCGCTCGGCCCGCGTGGCGAGCTGCGATTCCGTGAAGGCGCGCTCCATGTCGAGGGAGAGCAGCTCCGACAGGTCGGCCAGCACCCGCCAGAGTTCGCCGGACAGGCGCGCCCGCAGGGCGGCGGCGTTGCGGCGGGCGGAGGTGACGTGCGCCCGCGCCGAGCCCGGCTGGTCGCGCCCGCACAGGGCCTCCTGCGCCAGGGCGGCGGTGGGCAGGTCGGCGGCGCCGACGCAGGCCCATTCGACGAGGAGGGCGCGGATCGCCAGGGCGGCGGGGGCGTCCGGCGAGCCGGAGATGTCGGCTCCCACCGCGTCGCCGAAGCTGCGCAGATGCGCCAGGGTCAGGCGGGTGATGGCCTCCGCGCGCTCGGCGTAGCGCCCGAACCAGAACAGCTCGTCCGCCGCCCGCGCCGGGAGATGGCCCCCGATGCGCCGCACCCGGGGCGCCGCGTGCGAGCCGATGACCGGCGTGGCGATGGGCTCGTCGGACAGGACCCACACATCCGCCGAGCGGATGCCGAGGCGCAGTTCCAGGGGATCGATGTTGTCCCGCTCGGCCATCCGGCAGAACCCGCCGGGCATCACCGTCCAGCCGGCGGCGGTGCGCGCCGCGAAGACGCGCATCACGAAGGGTCGCGGCACGAGGTAGAGCCCGTCCGGGCCCCGCTCCCAGCCCGGCATGGTCGAGAACGGCGCGGGCTCCTGGGCGACGGTGTCGAAGGGGCGGTCGCGCAGGGCGTCCACCACCGCCGCCCGGCCGGCGGCCAGCGCCGAGGGGGCCAGCAGCGCGTCGCGCCCGGCCCCGCGCTGGGGCGTCGCGGCGGGGCGCAGGATCAGGTTGTCGAGGTTGGCCTGGACATGGGCGAGCCCTTCGAGGTCGCCGCACCACCACGCCCTGGGATGGGACAGGCGCAGGGGCTCGCCGAGCAGCCGCTGGCACAGGCCCTCGAGATAGGGCGTCAGCGCCGCCGACTCCACGAGGCCCGAGCCCGGCATGTTGGCCATCACCAGGGAGCCGTTGCGCAGGGCGTCGAGCACCCCCGGCACCCCGAGGCGCGAGGTGGCGCTGAGTTCCAGCGGATCGAGATAGTCCGCGTCGATCCGGCGCCACAGGGCGTCGGCGCGCTTGAGGCCGGAGACGGTGCGGACATGCAGCCGCCCGTCCTGCATCACGAGGTCGTCGCCCTCCACCAGCATCAAGCCGAGATAGCGGGCGAGCGCCGCCTGCTCGACATAGGTCGAGCTGTAGGGGCCCGAGGTCAGCAGGCAGATGCGCGGGTCGGCCCGCTCGGCGCCGAGCGCCAGCCCCTCCCGGAACGCCTGGAAGAAGCCGGGCAGGCGCTCGACATGCAGGTCCTGGAAGAAATCCGGGAAGGTCCGGGCGAGGACCATGCGGTTCTCCAGCGCCCAGCCGAGGCCCGAGGGGGCCTGCGTCCGGTCGGCCAGCACCTGCCAGCGCCCGTCCGGACCGCGCCCGAGATCGGCCGCGTAGAGCCGCAGGTGGTGGCCGCCGGGCGGCGACACGCCGTGGAGCGGATGCAGGAAGTCCGGGCTGCCGGCCACGATGGCGGCGGGCAGGTGCCCGGTGGCGACGAGGTCCCCCGGCCCGTAGACGTCGGTGAGGATCGCCTCCATCAGCTCGGCCCGCTGGATGAGGCCGGCGCGGAGGTCGCGCCACTCGCCCGCCTCGATCACCAGGGGCATGGAGCCGAGCGGCCAGGGATGCTCCCGCTGGTCCCCCGCGATGCGGAAGGAGATGCCCGCGTCGCGGATATGGCGCTCCGCCGAGACGAAGCGGGCCATGATCTCGGCCTCGGGCAGGCCCCCGAGGCGTTCGAGCAGCCGCCTCCAGACCGCCCGGTGCTGCCCGTCCGGCCCGATGAACTCGTCGGGCAGGCCGGGCTGCGGGCGATAGGAGGCGGTCCAGCGCGCGACCCGCTGCGCCGGACTCTCGCCCGGCTCGATGCCGATCGCGAGCGCCGCGCTCATCGGGGCGCGGGTGTCCGCAGGTCGAGGGTCAGGGGGAACTCGGCGTTCCCCTCCTCGGCCGGCATGGCGACGCGGCCCGGCGTGTGGCCGTTCGGCTGGAACCGGGCGAGGCGGCGCCCCTCGGCCTCGTAGGCGTTGACGGGATGGGTCTCGTAGTTGCGCCCGCCCGGATGGGCGACATGGTAGCGGCAGCCGCCCAGCGAGCGCCCGCTCCAGGTGTCCAGGATGTCGAAGGTGAGCGGCGAGTGGGCGGGGATCGCGGGGTGCAGCGACGAGGCCGGCTGCCACGCCTTGAAGCGCAGGCCCGCCACCGCCTCCCCGGCCCGGCCGGTGCTCGTCATGGGCAGGCGGCGGCCGTTGCACGCGACGACGTGCCGGCCGGGGACGAAGCCCTCGACCTTGACCTGCAGCCGCTCGACCGAACTGTCGACGAAGCGCACGGTGCCCCCGCTCGTCCCTTCCTCGCCCATCACGTGCCACGGCTCCAGGGCCTGGCGCAGTTCGAGGCGCACCCCGCCCTGCTCCACGGCGCCGAAGACCGGGAAGCGGAACAGGGCCTGCGCCTCGAACGCCGTGGGATCGAAATCGTAGCCCGCCCCGCGCAGGTCTGCCAGCACGTCGAGGAAGTCCGCCCAGAGGAAATGGGGGAGCATGAAGCGATCGTGCAGGCTCGTGCCCCAGCGGACACAGCCCCCCTGCTGCGGCTCCCGCCACAGCCACGCGACCAGCGCGCGTAACAACAATTGCTGCGCGAGGGACATGCGCGCATCCGGCGGCATCTCGAAGGCGCGGAACTCCAGGAGGCCGAGGCGGCCGGTGGGGCCGTCCGGCGAGTAGAGCTTGTCGATGCAGATCTCGGCCCGGTGGGTGTTGCCGGTGACGTCGATCAGGATGTTGCGGAACAGCCGGTCGACCAGCCAGCGGGGGATGTTGGGGGTGTCGGGCGCCGGCACCTGCGCCAGGGCGATCTCCAACTCGTAGAGGCCGTCGTGGCGGCCCTCGTCGATGCGCGGCGCCTGGCTCGTCGGGCCGATGTAGAGGCCGGAGAACAGGTAGGACAAAGCCGGATGGCGCTGCCAGTAGAGCACGATGCTCTTGAGCAGGTCCGGCCGCCGCAGGAACGGCGAATCGTCCGGCGTGACGCCCCCGAGGACCACGTGGTTGCCGCCGCCCGTGCCGGTGTGGCGGCCGTCCGTCATGAACTTCTCGGCGCCCAGCCGGGTCTGGCGGGCCTCCTCGTAGAGGTGGGTGGTGATGTCGACCGCCTCCCGCCAGGAGGCAGCCGGGTGGACGTTGATCTCGATGACGCCGGGATCGGGCGTGACCTTGATGAGCGACAGGCGCGGATCGAAGGGCGGCTCGTAGCCCTCCACATGGATCGGCTGCTTCAGGTCGGTCGCCACGGCCTCGAGATGCGCCACGAGTTCGAGGTATTCGTCCGCCCGCTGGGTCGGGGGCATGAACACCCGGATCACCCCGTCGCGGGGCTCGACGGCGAGCGCCGTGCGCACGGCGACGCCGCTGATGCCCCCGCCGTTGGCATGCGTCGCGGGCTTGCCCTCCGGCAGGGCGCCGCGGTCCTCCAGCGGGTCCTGCGGCTGGTAATAGGGGTAGTGCTCCGGCGGCACGTAGGGCAGCGAGGAGAGCGGCAGCCGGTAGCCCACGGGGGAATCGCCCGGCACGAGATGGGCGTGGCCGCGCCCGAACTCCCAGGCCTCCGAGATCCAGACGCGGTCGGCATCGCCGTCCTTGCCGGTGGGCAGGCTCGCCAGCGGCAGCACGTAGCCCGCCGCCTCCCCGAGGCCGCGCTCGTAGACCCGCTTGATCCGGGCGTCGAACTCGACGGAGCCCGAGGTCGCCGCCGCGACCGTGACGTTCACGGGCAGTTCGGCGCGCTTCTTCTCCCAGATCTCCCCGTCCTCGAAGGCGGGGAAGACGAAGCGTTCGAGGCCGAGCCGGGCGGCGAGCGCCTCCGCGAAGGCCTTGGCCTGGGTGATCGTCGCCGTGCCGGTCCCGCCCTCGGGGGCGATCAGGGCGGCGTCGCGCCAGACCGGCTTGCCGTCCTTGCGCCAGTAGAGGGCGAAGGCCCAGCGCGGCAGGCTCTCGCCGGGATACCACTTGCCCTGGCCGTAATGGAGCAGGCCCCCCGGCCCGAAGCGGTCGCGAAGCCGCCGGATCAGCTGGTCGGCCAAGCCGCGCTTGGTCGGGCCGACGGCGGAGATGTTCCACTCGGGCGCCTCGAAATCGTCGATCGAGACGAAGGTGGGCTCGCCGCCCATGGTCAGGCGCACGTCCTGCTTGGCGAGGTCGGCATCGACCGCTTCGCCGAGCCGGTCCATCGCCGTCCAGACATCCTCGGAATAGGGCTTCGTCACCCGCGGCGCCTCGGCCACGCGGCTGAGGCTCATCGCGAAGTCGAAGGTCGTCTCGGCGGGCTCCGCGAGGCCGGAGATCGGCGCGGCCGAGCGGTAATGGGGCGTGGCGGCCAGCGGGATGTGCCCCTCCCCCGTGAGCAGGCCGGAGGTGGCGTCCATGCCGACCCAGCCGGCGCCGGGGATGTAGACCTCCGCCCAGGCATGGAGGTCGGTGAAGTCCTTGGAGGCGCCGGTCGGGCCGTCGACGGCGGTGGTGTCGGGCACGAGCTGGATCAGGTAGCCGGAGACGAACCGGGCCGCGAGGCCGATCCGGCGCAGCACCTGCACCAGCAGCCACGCCGAATCGCGGCAGGAGCCGCTCTTCAGGGTCAGGGTCTCGGCGGGGGTCTGCACCCCCGGCTCCATGCGCACGCCGTAGGCGATCTCGCCCGCGATGAGCGCGTTGAGGGCCACGAGGAACAGGACGGTGTTGGTCTCCGCCGGCAGGCGGGCGAGCAGCGCCTCGATCTCCGGCCCGTCCGCATCGACGGGGACGAGATAGGGGGCGAGTTCCTCGCGCAGGTCCGGGTCGTAGGCGAAGCCGCGCGTCTGGGCGTAATCCTCGACGAAGAAGTCGAACGGGTTGATCACCGCCATCTCGGCGGTGAGATCGACCTCGATCCGCAGTTCGTCGGTCTTCTCGGGGAAGACAAGGCGGGCGAGCCAGTTGCCGCTCGGATCTTGCTGCCAGTTGATGAAGTGGTTCTGCGGCGTGACCTTCAGGGCGTAGGCGGGCACCTGCGTGCGCGCATGCGGCGCCGGCCGCAGGCGGATCACCTGGGGGCCGAGCCCGATCGGCCGGTCGTAGCGGTAATGCGTGACGTGGTGCAGGGCGACTTTGATCGACACGGGGGCTCCGTCACACAGGATGTCGCACACAGGATCTCGGACGGGTGGCGCGGACCGGACCCGGCACCCTCCGGTTATGCGGCAAGCCCACGTTGCAAAGCAATTTCCGTGCGGGGATGGTGGGCCCGCGCTCCGGCAGGAACTTTGCCTTGCTCCTCCGCTTGACCGCGCGGGGCCGGCGTGCCGGCCCCTGGGACCCCGGACCATGAAGATCTTCCAGTGTCAGGCCTGCGACCAGCCGGTCACCTTCGAGGCGACCGGCTGCGAGAGCTGCGAGCGGCGCCTCGGCTATGTCTGCGCCCGGCACGAGGTCTCGGCGCTGGAGCCCGCCGGCTTCTCGGCGCATCCCCGGATGGGCGGCGCGCAGATCTTCCACGCCTATGCCGATTCCGGGCCGCGCTACCGCTATTGCCAGAACGCCGTCGGGAACGCCTGCAACTGGCTGGTGCCGGAGGACAGCCCGGACATCTTCTGCACCTGCTGCCGCCACAACCGCGTGGTGCCCGACCTCACCCTGCCGTGGAACCTCGTCCGCTGGCGCCAGATCGAGGCGGCCAAGCACCGGCTGTTCTACTCGCTGCTGCGCCTCGAACTGCCGCTGGCCACCCGCGAGCAATACACGGACGGGCTCGCCTTCGACTTCCTGGCCGACCCCTCCGAGGTGAACGCCGCCGGGGCGCCCGTGCTGACGGGGCACATCAACGGCCTCATCACCATGAACATCGCGGAGGCGGACGACGTCGAGCGCGAGCGGCGCCGGATCCTGTTCGGCGAGCATTACCGCACTCTACTCGGGCATTTCCGCCACGAAATAGGGCATTATTTCTGGTATCTGCTGGTGATGAACAGCTCTGTCGAGGGGGCTTTCCGCTCGCTGTTCGGGGACGAGCGGCGCAACTACGTCCAGGCCCTGCACGATCATTACGCCGGGGGCGCCCCGCCCGACTGGGAGGGCAGCTACGTCTCGGCCTACGCCACCGCCCACCCGTGGGAGGATTTCGCCGAGACCTTCGCCCATTACCTGCACATCGTCGACACGATCGAAACCGCCTCGACCTTCGAGCTGCATGTGCGGCCGCGCCTGCGCCACGGCCCCCAGGCGCCGACGGTGATCGATTTCGACCCCTACGACACGGCCGACCTCGACCGGCTGATCGAGGCGTGGCTGCCGCTGACCTACGCGGTGAATTCCCTGTCGAGCAGCATGGGCCAGCCGGCGCTCTATCCGTTCAAGCTGACGCCGGCGGTGATCGCCAAGCTCGCCTTCGTCCACGAGCGCATCTATTCCGCCCGGGTCGGCGTGATGCCCACCCCCGACGAGGCTGAGGCGGACATCCTTCGCGCGGTCATCACCGGCCTCCGGCAGAAGGTCGCCGCGCCGACCGTGTGAGGGGCATCAGTGACGCGGGCGCGGAAGCGGCTTCAGGGTGATGAAGCGGGCCGTCCTCGACTCGTCGGCCTCATCGACCTGCCAGACGGTCCTCACCTGAGGGGCGGGGCCACTCATGGTGGTGAGCGGCCCTTCGAAGTAGAGTTTCACGGCCCGGTGCGCCTGCCTCAGGCCGCGAAAGTTGCTCTGCCGGCTGTGGTCGAACAGGGCCCGGATCAGGTCGTCCGGCTTGCCGGGTTCGAAGCCGAACGCCGCGAGGAAACGGCACTTGGCGGCTCCATCCCTGTGATGGGGATTGAGCAGGTACTCCGTGACCTTGGCCGGGGCGATGTGAAACCTCCGCGGCCACCCGTCCCGATCCGTCACCTCGCCGCGCGCTCCACGAGGCGCAGGGCAGCGGCATCGACCGTCGCCAGGGTATCGACCGGATCGGTGAACTCGACTTCGAAGGCCTCGCCATCGGCGTAGATCGCCACGACGGTTCCGGTGGCGCCTTCCGGCACCATCAGGTCGTCATCCCCTGCCACGGGCCGGAGCACACGCACGCGGTCGAGTTCGCGCACGGGCTCGTCGAGTCCGCGGTCGCCGTGAGCCGGCGGCGTCGATGTCGTCAGCCGTACACCCATGCCGCGGAGAATAATCCTTCCCCGGCCGAATGCAACGCGTCACCCCCGCCGCGCCTCGGCAAACGCCCGGAACGCCTCCAGCGTCTCGGCGCTGACATGGTGCTCGATGCCCTCGGCGTCCCGGCGGGCGGTCTCGGGGCTGACGCCGAGCGCGCAGAGGAAGCGCTCCACGATGCGGTGGCGCTCCCGCGCCGCGCCCGCGAGCCGCTTGCCCGCCTCGGTCAGGAACACCCCGCGATAGGGCCGCTGCTGCACCAGACCCTCGTCGCACAGGCGCTTCAGCATCTTGGCGACGGTCGGCTGCGCCACCCCGAGGCGCGCCGCGATGTCCACCTGCCGGGCCTCGCCGCCGTCGCCGATCAGGTCGTCGATCAGCTCGACGTAATCCTCGACCAGTTCCAGCCGCCGCGCCTCGCGCGCCTGCCGGAAGCTCTCGACGTGGCGCTCGGGATCGACGAGCGCGGTCTCGCTCCGGCCGGAGGAGTCCGATTCCTGCATCCGATCGCCTCCTTCCGAGCCCCACCCCGTCCTTAGAGCGAGCGCCAAGCCCGTTGCAATCCGCCGGACCGGTGAAAGCCCTTGCCGCGAGCCTCGGCTTTTCTATATAGCCGATGCTATACGAAGAGGATCGAACGGGCATGGCGGCAGGCGATCTCGCCGTGGCGGAGCGGCGGGCGGAGGGACACCTCAGCCGTGCGACGGAGGACGGCATCCGCGCCGTGCTCGACGGGCGGCCGGGCGGGCGCGCCCGGTTCCTGCTCTTCGCGGGGCCGGCGGTGACGGCCTCCATCGCCTATATGGACCCCGGCAACTTCGCGACGAACATCCAGGCCGGCGCCCGCTACGGCTACAGCCTGCTCTGGGTGGTGCTGGCGGCGAACCTCACCGCGATGCTGTTCCAGGCCCTCTCGGCCCGGCTCGGGATCGTCACCGGCAAGCATCTGGCCGAGCATTGCCGCGAGGCCATGCCCCGCCCCTGGCGGCTGGCCGCCTGGGGCGTCAGCGAGATCGCGGCGATGGCGACCGACCTCGCGGAGTTCCTGGGCGGGGCCATCGGCCTGTCGCTCCTCGCCGGCATCCCGCTGATGGCGGGGATGGCGATCACGGCGGTCGTCACCTACGCGATCCTGATGCTGGAGAACCGGGGATTCCGGCCGCTGGAGATCGCCATCGGCGTGATGGTCGGCACGATCGGCCTCTGCTACGCGGCGGAATTGCTGATCGCCCCCGTCGCCTGGGGCGAGGCGGCCAAGGGGCTCGTCACCCCGAGGATCCCCGACGCCGAGGCCCTGACCATCGCGGTCGGGATCATCGGCGCCACGGTGATGCCCCACGCCCTGTTCCTGCATTCCGGCCTGACCCAGGGGCGCGGCGCCCC
>JAKONI010000254.1 GCA_022702015.1 Beijerinckiaceae bacterium
GCGGCTTGTTCACCGCGAGGTCGGCGGCCAGTGCCCCGACCCAGGCCGAGACCACGGAGGCGTAGAGCGGCAACGTGCTCTCGATGGTCTTGTCGATGCCGAGCTCCATCAGGAGCACCGCGATCGCGACGTTGAACACCAGCCAGACCACCCGCCCCGGGTGGCTATGGGTCAGCCGGGAAAAGAAGTTCGACCACGCGATCGAGCCGGCATAGGCGTTGGTAAGGTTGATCTTGAGTTGCGAGACGAGGACGAAGGCGCCCATCAGCAGCAGCGCCGCCCGGTCGTCCCCCGTCACGTAGCTGAAGGCGACGCGGTACATCTGGGTGGGCTCGGCGGCCTCCCCGGCGGGGACGCCGTGCGAGAGCGCCAGCACCGCGAGCCCCGCCCCGAGGAGGATCTTGGCCATCCCGGGCAGGATCCAGCCGGCGCCCCCCGCCAGGACGGCGAACCACCAGCGGCGGTCCCCCGGGGCCTTCGCCTCGGGCATGAAGCGCAGGAAGTCCACCTGCTCGCCGACCTGGGCCAGGAGCGCCAGCAGCACGCCGGTGGCGGCCCCGAACCGGGCGAGGTCGAACCCGTCCCCCCGTCCGTCGAGGCCGGGGAACGCCGCCAGCGCCCGCAACGCGGCGGGGTCCCGCACGGCGATGCAGAGCACCGGCAGCAACCCCAGCGCGAGCCAGACCGGCTGCGTCCAGATCTGCAACCGGCTGATCAGGCGGATCCCGTAGGCGACGAGGGGGATCACCACGGCGGCGCAGACGAGGTAGCCGATCCACAGCGGCACCCCGAGGCAGAGTTGCAGCGCCAGCGCCATGATCGCCGCCTCGATGGCGAAGAACAGGAAGGTGAAGCTGGCATAGATCAGCGACGTGACCGTCGAGCCGAGATAGCCGAAGCCGGCCCCCCGGGTGAGCAGGTCCATGTCGAGACCGTGGCGGGCGGCATAGGTCGTGATCGGCGCGGCGGTGGCGAAGATCAGCAGCCCGACGACGAGGATCGCGGCCAGCGCGTTGACGAAGCCGGCGGTGAGGACGAGCGTGCCGCCGATGGCCTCCAGCGCCAGGAAGGACACCGAGCCCAGCGCCGTCTGCGCCACCGCGAAGCCCGACCAGCGCCGGGCCTTCTTGGCGGTGAACCGGAGGGCGTAGTCCTCCAGGGTCTCGTTGGCGACCAGGCGGTTGTAGTCGCGCCGGATCGGGATGATGCGCTGCGGGCCGCTCATCGCCCGCCGGTCCGGCCCCGGCCGTCACGCGGGCGAGCGGAGGGGACCGCGCGGGGCGGGGTCCACGCGGCACGATGCGCTCCCGCGCCCTCTGGACTCGCGACCCTCAGCGCCCTGGTTCCCGGATTCGTCGGAGCGACGGTGAGGCGGATGCAAGAGCCCGGCCATACGCAAAACAGCGTATAGGCCGCACCGCGACAGCCGACCTAGCCTGCCTTCGTCGATCCGCGGTCGCCACGCAAGGCCGCGGACGAGAACCAGGGTCAGGCAGATGGCAGACGACACCGACAAGGGCACGGATCACGGCGTGCGGTCCCCGCTGCGGCGCAGGCTGCTGATGGGTCTGGCCGCCGCGCCGGCCCTGGCGCTGATGCCCCGCAAGGTCTGGGCCGCGCCCGCGACCTCGGCGGTCAACACCACCGGCCTGGCGGTGACGGACAGCGAGGTGACGGTCGGCATCCTGCACTCGATCACCGGCACCATGGCGATCTCGGAGACGGGCGCCCAGGAGGCCGAGAAGCTGGCGATCCAGCAGATCAACGACGCCGGCGGCATCCTCGGCCGCAAGATCAAGATCATCCAGGAGGACGGCGCCTCCGACTGGCCGACCTTCGCGGAGAAGGCGAAGAAGCTCCTCGTCAACGATCATTGCGCCGCCGTGATGGGCTGCTGGACCTCGGCGTCGCGCAAGGCGGTGCTGCCGGTCTTCGAGCAGTACAACGGCCTGCTCTATTATCCGACCTTCTACGAGGGGTTGGAGCAGTCCAAGAACGTCTTCTATACCGGCCAGGAGGCGACGCAGCAGATCTTGGCCGGGCTCGACTGGGTGCACAAGGAGAAGGGCGGCGACAGCTTCTACTTCATCGGCTCGGACTACATCTGGCCGCGCACCTCCAACAAGATCGCCCGCAAGCACGTGGAGAACGTGCTGAAGGGCAAGGTGGTGGGCGAGGAATACTTCCCGCTCGGCCACACGCAGTTCAACTCGGTGATCAACAAGATCAAGCTGACCAAGCCCAAGGTGATCTTCGCCGACGTGGTCGGCGGCTCGAACGTGGCGTTCTACAAGCAGCTCAAGGCGGCGGGCATCGACCTGTCGAAGCAGGTGCTGATGACGATCTCCGTCACCGAGGACGAGATCGACGGCATCGGCGGCGAGAACATCGCCGGGGCTTATGCCTGCATGAAGTACTTCCAGTCGATCGAGAACGAGAACAACAAGGCGTTCGTCGCGGCCTTCAAGAAGATGTGGGGCGAGAAGACCGTCATCGGCGACGTGACGCAGGCGGCCTATCTCGGCCCGTTCCTGTGGAAGATGGCCTGCGAGAAGGCCGGCTCCTTCGATGTCGACAAGGTGGTGGCCGCCTCGCCGGGCCTCGAATTCAAGGGCGCGCCGGAGGGTTACGTCAAGATCGACGAGAACCATCACCTCTGGTCGAAGACCCGGGTCGGCCGGGCCAAGACCGACGGCCAGTTCGAGATCGTCTACACGAGCCCGGACCTGATCAAGCCGGACCCGTTCCCGAAGGGTTATCAGTAAAGGCCCCAAGCGCGCGTCTCCAACACGCGACCTCATCCTGAGAGCCTGGCCGGAAAGCCCCTGCTTCCCTCCCTCGGCCTCATCCTGAGGCGCGGCGATCGCCGCCTCGAAGGAGGGCTCCAGGGATCGCGGCGGGTTCTGGAAGTCTCCTTCGAGGCCCCCGCTTCGCGGCGGCACCTCAGGATGAGGGCGAGGACGGGAGAGCCGCTGGCTTTCCGGTCAGGCCCCTTCGAGGCCTCCGCTGCGCTCCGGCACCTCAGGATGAGGTGCCCTGAGTGGAATCACCGGCATATGCCGAGAGCGCCCCGCGTCTCGGATCAGGGAAAGAGAATGATGCTCGGCGACTATTCCCTCGGCGACCTCGGCGCGATCTTCGCCATGCAGGGCTTCGCCGGCCTGATCCTGTTCTCCGTCTATCTGCTGATGGCGCTCGGGCTCGCGGTCATCTTCGGGCAGATGGGCGTGATCAACATGGCCCACGGGGAGTTCATGATCCTCGGCGCCTACGTCACCTATCTCTGCTCCACGTTCTTCCAGACCTACCTGCCGGTCCTGTTCCCGATCTACTTCTTCATCGCGATGGGGCTGGCCTTCCTCGCCTCCGGGGCCTTGGGGATGCTCGTGGAGTGGGGCCTGATCCGGTTCCTCTACAAGCGCCCCCTCGATACGCTCCTCGCCACCTGGGGCCTCTCGCTGATCCTGCAGCAGGCCTACCGCTCGATCTTCGGCGCCCGCGAGGTCGGCGTCGAGCTGCCCTCCTGGCTGATCGGCTCCGTGCAGGTGACCGACACGAT
Organism: Beijerinckiaceae bacterium; assembly: GCA_022702015.1. GTDB lineage: Bacteria > Pseudomonadota > Alphaproteobacteria > Rhizobiales > Beijerinckiaceae > Methylobacterium. The sequence continues at coordinate 3,560 of JAKONI010000254.1, forward strand.
CGAGATCCCGGTCAACGGCCTGTTCGTGATGGGCGTCACCATCCTCATCACCCTTGGCGTCGCGCTCCTGATGTTCCGCTCCCGCTTCGGCCAGCAGGTCCGCGCCGTGATGGCGAACCGGGCCATGGCCGGCGCCGTGGGTATCGATACCGAGAAGGTCGATCGCTACACCTTCGGCCTCGGCTGCGGCATCGCCGGGGTCGCCGGCTCGGCCTTCACGATGATCGGCTCGACGGGGCCGACCTCGGGCCAGCTCTACATCGTCGATACCTTCCTCATCGTCGTGTTCGGCGGCGCGGCCTCGCTTCTCGGCACCATCGCCTCCGCCTTCTCGATCTCGCAGACGCAATCGACGCTCGAATTCTTCCTGTCCGGCTCGATGGCCAAGGTGATCACCCTCCTGGCGGTGGTGGGCATCCTGATGCTGAGGCCCCAGGGCCTCTTCACCCTCAAGGTCCGGCGCTGAGGATCCCGCGATGACGAACCCGGTCCAGACCCTCACGAAGTCGGTCACCGTCAACGACAACCCGTTCATGAAGCCGGTGGAGTGGCTGAGCCTCGCCCTGCTGGCCGGGGTGATCCTGGTCGTCCTGCCGCTGATGCTCGACGGCTTCCGCCTCAACCTCGTCGGCAAGTACCTCACCTACGCCTTCGTGGCGCTCGGCCTCGTGATCTGCTGGGGCTACGCCGGCATCCTGTCGCTCGGCCAGGGCGTTTTCTTCGGATTGGGCGGCTATTGCATGGCGATGTATTTGAAGCTGGAGGCTTCAAGCGTCGCGAATACGAAAATCCAGTCGACGCCCGGCATCCCGGACTTCATGGACTGGAACCAGATCACGGCGCTGCCCTGGTTCTGGCAACCGTTCAAGAGCCTGCCGCTGACGCTGATCCTCGTCGTCGCGATCCCGGTCCTGTTCGCGATGCTGATCTCCTTCGCGATGTTCAAGCGCCGGGTCGGGGGCACTTACTTCGCCATCATCACCCAGGCCATCGCCGCGATCCTGACGATCCTGATCGTCGGCCAGCAGGGCTACACCGGCGGCATCAACGGCATCACGGACCTGCGCACCCTCCACGGCTGGGACATCCGCACCGACCACGCCAAGGTGATCCTGTACTTCGTGAACGGCGGCCTGCTCATCGCCTGCATCCTGGCGGCGCAGTACGTGAAGAAGTCGAAGCTCGGGCGCATCCTGGTCGCCATGCGCGACAAGGAGGACCGGGTCCGGTTCTCGGGCTATTCGGTCGCCGGCTTCAAGGTCTTCGCCTTCTGCCTGGCGGCCGGCTTCGCGGCGATCGGCGGGGCGATGTTCACCCTCCAGGTCGGGTTCATGTCGCCCTCCTTCGTCGGCATCGTGCCCTCGATCGAGATGGTGATCTACGCCGCGGTCGGCGGGCGCCTGTCACTGTTCGGCGCGGTCTGGGGCACGCTGCTGGTGAACTGGGCCAAGACCAGCTTTTCCGAGAGCTTTCCGGATCTCTGGCTGTTCGGCCTCGGCGCCCTGTTCATCGCCGTGGTGCTCGCCTTCCCGAACGGTCTGGCCGGCATCTGGCGCGAGCAGATCGAGCCCCGCCT
>JAKONI010000258.1 GCA_022702015.1 Beijerinckiaceae bacterium
GGGGGACGTGTCGGTTCAGTTGCCGCCCGTGGCCCGATCCCTCATGGCGGCGGCGAAGAGGTCTTCGGCGGCGCGGTGGAAAGCCGCCCGGGAATCCGCCCGGGAATAGAACATATGGCCGCCGGGATAGACCGCCAGCCCGAGGCGCCCGCCGCCATAGGGAGGGATTTGCGCGATCAGCAGTTTCGAGGCGAAATAGGGAGTCACGAGATCGGTGAAGCCGTGGGCCACGAGCACGCGCATCTTGCCATCGAGCGCCAGCGCCCCCTTCAGGGCCGACATCGCGTCCGGCGGCTGGCGGCCCGAGCCCCAGGTCCAGCCCCGATTCACGGCGTTGTTCAGAAGCTCGTAGCGCTGGTTCGGCACCGGCCACTTGAGGGTGCGCGCGTAGAGGTCGATCATCGCGCTGGTCAGGGGTGCCTGCAACGCGGTGAGTTGCGGATCCTCGAAGCCGGAATGCAGGGCGTCCGGATCGGGGTCCCAGCCCGTGATGCCGGTATCGTAGGCGCTGCTCACCCGGCCCGCCGCCCGGTCGACCTCGCGCTGCACGCCGTTGGTCGAGGGTCGCCCGGCCTGCCGGTGGAAGAACTCGGCGTCGAGCCCCGTGAGCGAGGAGAGCCGGTCGGTCATCCGTGCCACGGCGTCCCGGTCGCCGGGCCCCTTCAACAGGTCGGCGAAGTAGTCGCCCGTGGCGTAGGCCTCGGCCGGACCAAGGAGCGCCGCGTCGGGCTTCCGCCCCGCGCGCTCGAACCCGCCCGCCGCGAGGGAGGGGAGACGCAGGACATAGCTCCACGGATCCGTTCGCGGACGCTGCAGCCAGGAGAAGTCGAGCACGGGCGACAGCAACACGAGGCCCGAGAGGCCGACGCCGACATCCTCCTGGAGCTTGCTCGCGATCAGCGGACCGCGAAACCCGCCGTAGCTTTCGCCGACATAGAATTTCGGGCTCGCCATGCGGTTGTTGATGCGCAGGTAGCGGGCGATCACGGCGGCGAGGATCGAAGCGTCGGTATCGACCGACCAGTACTTCTTCGCATCCCCATCGGCGGCGCGGCTATAGCCGGATCCGATCGGATCGAGGAACACGAGGTCGGTGAAATCGAGCCACGTACCGTCGTTCGGCACGAGGGCGACCGGCTGGGACGGGCTGATGCTCCGATCCCCCGTGGGCAGCCGCCAGGGACCAATCGCGCCGATGTTGAGGAAGGCCGAGGATGCCCCCGGCCCGCCATTGATGGCGAAGGTGATCGGCCGCGCCTCGCCGTTCTCGGGCGGGCGCGTGTAGGCGATGAAGCCGATCTCGGCGGACAGCTTGCCGGATTCATCCACGAGGGGGAGGGCGCCGGCCGTCGCGGCGAAGTCGAGCGTCCGACCGTCAGGAAGGGTGACGCTCTGGCTCGTAGTCGAGTCCGGGGGTAGCCGACGCCCCTCCGGCCCCGCCTGATGCGCGCGGGCGGGACCCTCTCGCCCCCCGTCCTGGGCGAAGGCCGGGGCCGGCATCGCCAAGGCGACGAGGAGGGCGGCCGCGAGGCGACCGGGACGGGAAAGGATCATCGGGGGCGTCACGCCTTCTTGTTCCAGCGACCGGACTCATCCTGCTGCCAGTAGGCGACCGTGTGGCCCGCCTCCTTGGCCTGCCGCCACTGCTCGCGGGCCCGCAGCAGGGCGTCCTGGTCCGTCCCGTCGAACAGGATGCAGATCCGCTCGTAGTCCCCGGCATCGGGGGGCATGTCCGCCCCCTCCACGAGGAAGCGGATCGAGGATGCGTTGGGGTTGATGTCCCGCAGGGTGAGCACCACCGGTTGCGAGGCCGGATCGGGGTCGCGGTCGGTCCCGTGCGGGAGAAAGCTCTCGTCGGAATAGGTCCAGAGCTGATCGTCGAGGGCCGACAGGCGTTCCTCGCTGGCCGCCTGGATCGCCGCCTGCCAGCCGCGCTCCAGCGACCGCTCCAGGAGGGTCGGCAGCACCCGTTCGAGGGGCTGATGCTGAAGGTGGTAGAACAGGATCTCGGTCACGATGCCAAACAGATAGGGCCGCGGCCCCCCTTATCGAAGGGGGCGCGAAGGACGCACGATCCCGCTCCCCCCTGACGGGGCTGCCCCTCAGACCAGCCGGCTCTGCTCGATCGCCGCGCCGACGAATCCCTTGAACAGCGGGTGCGGCTCGAATGGCCGGGACTTCAGCTCCGGGTGGAACTGCACGCCGATGAACCACGGATGGCCCACATGCTCCACGGTCTCCGGCAGGAGGCCGTCAGGGGAGAGACCGGAGAAGCGCAGGCCCTTCTCCTCCAGGCGCTCGCGGTAGGCCATGTTGACCTCGTACCGGTGCCGGTGGCGCTCGGAGATGCGCTCGGACCCGTAGATCCCCGCGATCTTGGTGGAGGGATCGAGATGCGCCTCGTAGGCGCCGAGGCGCATCGTTCCGCCGAGGTCGCCCTCGGCCGCACGGCGCTCCAACTCGTTGCCCTTCAGCCATTCCGTGAGAAGGCCGACCACCGGCTCGGCGGTCTGCCCGAACTCCGTGGAGTTCGCCTCGGGGATCCCGGCGAGCGACCGGGCGGCCTCGATCACCGCCATCTGCATCCCGAAGCAGATGCCGAAATAGGGGATCTTCTTCTCGCGCGCGTAGCGAGCAGCGCGGATCTTGCCCTCCGCCCCGCGCTGGCCGAAGCCGCCGGGGACGAGGATGCCGTTCAGCCCTTCCAGGAAGGGCGCGGGGTCCTCGCGCTCGAACACCTCCGCCTCGATCCATTCGAGGTTGACCTTCACCCGGTGGCTGATGCCCCCGTGCGTCAGGGCCTCGATCAGCGACTTGTAGGCGTCCTTGAGACCCGTGTACTTGCCGACGATGGCGATGGAGACCTGGCCCTCGGGGTTGCGCACCCGCTCGGCGATGGTGCGCCAGCGGCCGAGATCCGGCTCGTCGCCGTGCTCCAGGCCGAAATGGCCGAGCACCTCCCGATCGAGGCCCGCCGTACGGTAGGAGAGGGGCACCTCGTAGATGGAGGCCACGTCCCGCGCCTCGATCACCGCCGTCTCGCGCACGTTGCAGAACAGGGCGAGCTTGCGCCGCTCCTCCACCGGGATCGGCCGGTCGCAGCGGCACAGCAGGATATCGGGCTGGATGCCGATGGAGCGCAGTTCCTTCACGGAGTGCTGCGTCGGCTTGGTCTTCAGTTCGCCCGCGCTCGGGATAAACGGCAGCAGGGTCAGGTGTACGTAGGCGGTGGTGCCCCGGGGCAGTTCCTGCCCGAGCTGGCGGATCGCCTCGAAGAACGGCAGCCCCTCGATGTCGCCCACCGTGCCGCCGATCTCCACCAGCACGAAATCGAATGCGTCGTTCCCCTCCAGGACGAAGTCCTTGATGGCGTTCGTCACGTGCGGAATCACCTGGATCGTCGCGCCGAGGTAGTCGCCCCGGCGCTCCTTGGCGATGATGTCCTGGTAGATGCGGCCGGTGGTGATGTTGTCGGCCCGGGTGGCCGGAACGCCGGTGAAGCGCTCGTAATGGCCGAGGTCGAGGTCGGTCTCGGCGCCGTCGTCGGTGACGAAGACCTCGCCGTGCTGCGTCGGGCTCATCGTGCCCGGATCGACGTTCAGGTAGGGGTCGAGCTTGCGCATCCGCACGCGGTAGCCCCGAGCCTGGAGGACCGCCGCGAGGGCCGCCGACGCCAATCCCTTGCCCAAGGAAGAGACCACGCCGCCGGTGATGAAAACGTACCGCGTCATGGGCCTCGATCCATAGAGAAGACAGCCGGATTTGCCAAACGGACGAGCGCGGCAAACGGCTGATAGCTGGGGATCGCACGCAAAGCGCCCGCGGACCGAGGGTCCACGGAGGCCTGCTTGCGGATGAGGTGCAGGGCGCGGGCCGTCGCCGGCCCGCGAAGAGGGCTTAACGCGATTGCGGCGCCGTTGGGACGCCCGAGGAGTCCACGCCCCCGGCGGGCGCGGCCGGTGCGGGGGCCGGCTGGGCCGGGGCGGTCTCCGGCGTGCGGTCCTGCGCCTTGCGCAACGTGTCGAGCAGGTTGTCCGAGCCCGTCGGCGCCGCCTTGCCGCCCTGGGCCGGGGCGCCGGCATCGAAGATCGACTTCGGCGCGGCGGTCCGGTGGGACATCACGGCCAGGGTCATGCTGGTGACGAAGAACAAGGCCGCGAGGATCGCCGTCGCGCGGGTGAGGGCGTTAGCCTGCCCCCGGCCGGTCATGAAACCGGCGACGCCACCGCCTCCCCCGCCACCGCCGAGGCCGAGGCCCCCTTCGGAGCGCTGCAGGAGAACCACGGCGATCAGCGCAAGAACGATGATGAGGTGGACGACGATCAGGACGGTCTGCATCGGGAATCCGGTCTTCGCGCGTCCGCGCCGACCCTTTCGGGTCCGCGGCAGGGACGCCGGGCGGCGCGCGGGGCCGCACCAACGAGTCCCCGGGGCCTTACACCACTCGGCCCGCGACGCCAACCGCGTCCCGCGCAAGGCAGGCGTCCGGCGCCCCGGATCGCCCCCCGATCAGTACCGGGTGGGGACCATCATCTCCGGTGGAACGGGCGCGCGGAGATAGTCGGCATGGCGAACCCGGTCGGGCAGGAGGACCGGAGGATGCTCCACGGCGCCGTAGGGGATCTGCTCCAGCAGGTGACTGATGCAATTGAGCCGGGCGCGCTTCTTGTCCACCGCCTCGACGATCCACCAGGGCGCCTCGGGGATGTGCGTGCGGGCCAGCATCTCCTCCTTCGCGTGGGTGTAATCCTCCCAGCGGCGGCGCGATTCCACATCCATCGGCGACAGCTTCCACTGCTTCAGCGGGTCCATGATCCGCATGTTGAAGCGCAGGAACTGCTCCTCGTCGGTGATGGAGAACCAATATTTGAGGAGGATGATCCCCGAGCGCGCCAGCATGCGCTCGAACTCGGGAGCGGAGCGGAAGAACTCCTCGACGTCGTCCTCGCCGCAGAAGCCCATGACCCGCTCGACCCCGGCGCGGTTGTACCAGGAGCGGTCGAACAGCACGATCTCGCCCCCGGCGGGGAGGTGGGCGACGTAGCGCTGGAAGTACCACTGCGTGCGTTCGCGCTCGCTCGGCGCGGGGAGGGCGGCCACCCGGCAGATGCGGGGATTCAGGCGCTGGGTGATCCGCTTGATCGCCCCGCCCTTGCCGGCGGAATCACGCCCCTCGAAGAGGACGACGACCCGCAGCTTTTCGTGCTGCACCCAGTCCTGCAAACGGACCAGCTCGTGCTGGAGGCGCAAAAGCTCGCGAAAATACACCCTCCGGTCGAGACCCCTCGGCGCGTCGCCGACGGCCTCCAACCGTTTATCCTCGAGTTCCTGTTCGAGTTCCTCGTCGTAGCTGTCGAGGATCTCGCGGCGGATCATCTCCACCAGCGCGGGATCGGCGGCGCTCAGATCCTCGGACATCGCTCGCTTTCGGTCGGGACTCGCCCGCCCTCAAGACCAAACCCGTGTGACAGCTTCGCGAAGGCCGCCGCCGGTCAGACGTAGGCGGCGCAAATCCCCAGGAAATCCTCGGCCACGAGGCTCGCCCCGCCCACGAGGGCGCCGTCCACGTTGTCGACGGAGAGGATCTCCCGGGCGTTGCTCGGCTTCACCGAGCCGCCGTAGAGGATGCGGATCCTGTGGGCCTCCTCGCCGGCGAGCTTGTCGAGCATCTCGCGCAGCGAGGCGTGGACTTCGGCGATGTCGCGCGGGGTCGGGGTCCGGCCGCTGCCGATGGCCCAGACCGGCTCGTAGGCGATCACCGTGTCCGCCGAGGTGGCGCCCTTGGGAAGGCCGATGGCGAGCTGGGCGCGCACGATGTCGAGGGCGCGGCCCTGCTCGCGCTCCTCGATGGTCTCGCCGACGCAGATGATGCCGCACAGGCCCGCCCGGCGGGCACCGAGCGCCTTGGCGTGAACGCCGTCATCCGTCTCGTGGTGGTAGGCCCGGCGCTCGGAATGGCCGACGATCACGTATTTCGCGCCGAGATCCGCCAGCATTTCCGCCGAGATCGAGCCGGTGAAGGCGCCGTTCTCGCGGGCGTGCAAATTCTGGCCGCCGATGCTGATGCTCGACCCATAGGTGGCGGCGACGCAGGAGCCGATGAGGGTGGAGGGCGGGCAGATCAGCGCGTCGATCCGCGAGGCGAGGTCCGGCGACAGCCCGTCGCGAATCGCCTCAACCACCGCGATCGACGAACGGGTGCCGTTCATCTTCCAATTGCCGGCGACCAGGGGTCTCCGCTTGTCCTGCGTCATCCCTTCGCCCCGCTCTTCCGTCCCGAAACCGATGGGGCGGCCCTAGCAGAGCAAGCTTGGGCGCGCAAACCATCCGGGTACCGATCCCGGGCCCGTGTTTCCACCCTCACGCACCGGGCCGGACGGGGCCAGCCTTTGCCTCCCGGCGGGAATGGTCTATCGCGGGCGCCAACGCCTCCTCGCAGATCGACGTTTCAGACCCATCATGTTGCAGGGCATCCGCGCCGCCTCCGAGCACTGGCTCGGCAAGATCGTCATGACCGGCATCTTCACGATGCTGATGTTCGGCATGGGCATTTACGGTGTCGAGGATCTGATCCGCGGCGGCACGAGCAATTCCGTCGCCACGGTGGGCAGCACGAAGATCAGCGCCGAGAAGGTGCGGGAGGCGTACCAGAATCAGCTCCAGCGCTATCAGGTCCAGCTCAAGCGAACCCTGACGCCGGAGCAGGCCCGCTCACTCGGCCTCGACCGGCAGGTGATGTCGCAGCTCATCACCGAGGCGGCCCTCGACCAGAAGACCCACGACCTCGGCCTCGTGGTGCCGGACAGCGCCGTGCTGCGGGCGATCCGCGAGGAGAAGTCGTTCCAGAACGCCGAGGGTAAGTTCGAGCCGCAATTGTTCTACCAGACCCTGCAACGGGTGGGGTTGAACGAGCAGGGCTTCGTGCGCGAGCAGCGCAGCGTGATCGCACGCCTGCAACTGGCGGAAGCGGTCTCCGGCGACCTGCACGTGCCCCAGGCGCTGCGCGAGGCGGTGCACCGCTACACCACCGAGCGCCGGTCGATCGCGTTCCTGTACCTGTCGCCCTCCGATGCCGGACAGATCCCGGAGCCGACCGAGGACGAGTTGAAGACCTGGTACCAGGCGAACAAGAGCCGGTTCGTCGCGCCGGAATACCGGGGTGCCAACCTCCTCGTGGTCGATCCCGAGCACCTCGCCAAGCCCGAGGCCCTCTCGGAGGACGAGGTTCGCAAGGCCTACGACCTCAACAAGGACCGCTACGGCGCCCCCGAGAAGCGCACCATCCAGCAGATCGTCTTCCCCGACGTCGCCGCCGCCGAGACCGCCCGCAAGGCGATCGAGGCCGGCGAGCAGACCTACGAGCAGGTCGCGCAGGCCCGGGGCACCGATGGCAAGGACCTGACGCTTGGCACCCTGACCCGCGATTCGCTCTTCGACCGGACGGTGGGCGATGCCGCCTTCGCCCTGCCCGAGGGCGGGGTGAGCGAGCCGGTCCAGGGCCGGTTCGGCGTGGTGCTGCTCCGGGTGACGAAGATCGAGGCCGGAACGGTCAAGCCCTTCGATGAGGTCCAGGGGGAGATCCGCAAGTCCCTCGCCCTCCAGCGCGCCCGGGATACGGTGGACAAGGTCCGCGATGCCATCGAGGACCAGCGCGCCGGTGCGAAGTCCCTCGCCGACATCGCCGCCGAACAGAAGCTGCCCCTCGTGACGGTGGCGGCGGTGGACGCCCAGGGCAAGGCCCCCGACGGGCAGGCCGTGACCGGCATCCCCGATGCGGAGACCACCCTTCCGGCCCTATTCCGCGCCGAGATCGGCGGCGACAACGAGCCCCTGCGCTCCAAGAATGACGGCTTCATCTGGTACGACGTCACCAAGATCGACCCCTCGCACGAACGCCCGTTCGACGAGGTGAAGGCGGCGGCGAAGGACGGCTGGACCGCCGCCGAGACCGCCACGCGGCTCCAGGCTAAGGGCCGGGATCTGGTGCAGGCCCTCGACAAGGGCGAGGCGTTCGACGAGGCCGCCAAGCGCGTCGGCGTCAACCCGCAGGAGACCGCCGACCTCGCGCGCAACCAGCCCAAGGACATGCTGACCGCCGACGTGGTGAACCTCGTCTTCGCCACCCCCGTGGGCAAGTCCGGCACGATCGCCTCCGGCGCCACCCGGGCGGTGTTCAGGGTGACGGCGGCGACGATGCCCGCCTACGTGCCCGACAGCGCCAGCGACAAGACCGTGGCCAAGAACTTCCAGTCGGCGCTCGCCGACGACGTGCTGGCCCAGTACATCGCCGACGTTCAGAAGAATGCCGGCGTGAAGGTCGATCAGGCGGCCCTGCGCAAGGTCTTCGGCGGCGAGTACTGATGTCGGACGCACCGGACTTCGAAGGGTTCCGCGCAGCCTACGAGGCCGGACGGCCGACGCTGCTCTCCATCGACCTCGTGGCCGACCTCGAGACGCCGGTGGCGGCCTTCCTCAAGCTGCGGGAGCGGCACGAAGGCCCGGCCTTCCTCCTCGAATCGGTGGAGGGCGGCGCGGTGCGCGGCCGCTACTCCATGGTGGGGCTCGACCCCGATCTGATCTGGCGCTGCCGGGACGGCACCGCGAGCGTGAGCCGTGGGGCGGACCTCACCCGCTTCGAGGCGGACGACCGCCACCCCCTCGCGAGTCTGCGGGCGCTGATCGCCGAGAGCGCCATCGGCAACGAGGATGGGCGCGAGCTGCCACCCATGGCCGCCGGGCTGTTCGGCTATCTCGGGTACGACATGGTCCGCGCCATGGAGCGGCTGCCCGCGCCGAACCCCGATCCCCTCGGCGTGCCGGACGCGATCCTCATCCGCCCCCGCGTGATGATGGTGATCGACTCGATCCGCGACCTCATCACCGTCGTCAGCCCGGTGCGCCCCGAGGCGGGGGTCCCCGCCCGGGCGGCATACGAGGCGGCGCTGAACCGCCTCGAAAAGGTGGCCGACGCCCTGGAAGGGCCGCTCCCCGTGGAGGCGCGGGTGGACCTCTCCACCGTGGCCGCGCCCGAGCCCGTCTCCAACACCACCCCGGAGCAGTTCGGAGCCATGGTGGCCCGGGCGAAGGAGTACATCGTCGCGGGCGACGTCTTCCAGGTGGTGCTGTCGCAGCGCTTCGAGGCGCCCTTCACCCTGCCGGCCTTCGCCCTCTACCGCAGCCTGCGCCGTACCAACCCCGCGCCGTTCCTTTGTTATCTGGATTTCGAGGCGTTCCAGATCGTCTGCTCGTCGCCGGAAATCCTGGTGCGCGTGCGCGAGGGGGTCGTCACCATCCGCCCCATCGCGGGCACCCGCCGCCGGGGCGCCACCCCGGCCGAGGACAGGGCGCTCGCCGAGGAGTTGCTCGCCGACCCCAAGGAGCTGGCCGAGCACCTCATGCTCCTCGATCTCGGGCGCAACGACACCGGTCGCGTCTCGCGGATCGGTACCGTGCGGGTGACGGACCAGTTCTTCATCGAACGCTATAGCCAGGTGATGCACATCGTCTCGAACGTCGAGGGCGACCTCGATCCCCGGCACGATCCCCTGGACGCCCTGGCGGCGGGCTTCCCCGCCGGCACGGTCTCCGGCGCGCCCAAGGTGCGGGCGATGGAGATCATCGACGAGTTGGAGGGGCAGAAGCGCGGCCCCTATGCGGGCTGCATCGGCTATTTCGGAGCCGGCGGGGAGATGGATACTTGCATCGTCCTGCGCACCGCCGTGGTGAAGGACGGGCGGATGCATGTCCAGGCGGGGGCGGGGATCGTCTACGATTGCGATCCGGCCTCGGAGCAGCAGGAATGCGTGAACAAGGCCAAGGCCCTGTTCCGGGCCGCCGAGGAAGCGGTGCGCTTCGCCGCGCAGGCCAAGCGCGGGCAGTAGACTAGGCCCGACGGGCGAGTTGACCGGCCCGCCCGGAGGCGCCACACCGCGTCAGGTTCGGAATGCGCGCGATGCCCAAAGTCCTCGTCATCGACAACTACGACAGCTTCACATTCAACCTCGTTCACCTGATCGGGCCGCTCTGCGACGCCATCGAGGTGGCGCGCAACGATGCCCTCACGGTGGCCGACATCCGCGAGAAGGCGCCCGAGGCCATCGTGCTCTCGCCGGGGCCGTGCAGCCCCAACGAGGCGGGCATCTGCCTCGATGTGGTGCGTGAACTGTCGGCGGAAATCCCGATCTTCGGCGTCTGCCTCGGCCTCCAGGCCATCGGGCAGGCCTTCGGTGGCGATGTGGTGCGGGCGCCCCTGCCACTGCACGGCAAGGTCTCGACCATCCGCCACGGGGCGCGCGGCCTGTTCCGGGGCCTCAACGACAGCTTCGAGGCGACGCGCTACCACTCCCTCGTGGTGGATCGCACCTCCTGCCCGGCGGCTTTGGCCGTCACGGCGGAGGCGGACGGGCTGATCATGGGCCTGCAACACACGGACTTGCCGGTCCACGGGGTGCAGTTCCACCCCGAGAGCATCCGCTCCCAGCACGGCACGGAAATCGTGAAGAACTTCCTCGATCTGGCGAAAGGGTGGAACGCCGCCCGTGACAGGGCCCCCTCCGGCGTGCATTAGCCGGCGGATCCTCCGCGCGACGAACCCGATGGACAGCTTCAGACCGCTCCTTGCCAAGGTCGCCGGGGGCCAGACCCTCGGGCGCGCCGAATCCCGGGCGGCCTTCGATCTGCTCCTGTCCGGGGAGGTCACCCCCGTGCAGGCGGCGTCCTTCCTCACCGCGCTGAAGATGCGGGGCGAAGCGGTGGATGAGATCGTCGGCGCCGCCGAGGCCATGCGGGCCCGGATGCTCCGGGTGTCCGCCCCGGCGGGGGCCGTCGATGTGGTCGGGACCGGCGGGGATCACTCCGGAAGCGTCAACGTCTCCACCCTGGCGGCCATTCTCGTGGCGGCCTGCGGCGTGAAGGTCGCCAAGCACGGCAACCGGGCGGCGACCTCCCGCTCAGGGGCGGCGGATGTGTTGGCCGCCCTTGGCGTCGCCCTCGGCCTCGATCCGGCGGGGCAGGCGCGATGCCTTGCCGAGGCGGGCCTGTGCTTCCTGTTCGCCCAGGCCCACCACGGCGCCATGAAACACGTGGCGCCGGTCCGGGCGGAACTGCCGGTTCGGACGATCTTCAATCTGCTCGGCCCCCTGTGCAACCCGGCCGGCGTCACCCGCCAACTCTTCGGCGTGGCCGACGGTGCCCGCGCCGAGCCCCTGACCCGGGTGCTGGCCGAACTCGGTTCCGAGCGCGTCTGGACCGTCCACGGCTCGGACGGCCTCGACGAGATCACCGTCACCGGCCCGACCGGCGTGGTGACCCTGGAGGACGGACGCATCGGTCACTTCACCCTCGATCCCCGTGACCTCGGCCTGCCGCTCCGGCGCCCCGAGGAGTTGCTTGGGGGCGACCCGGACCACAACGCGAGGGCGCTCGCCGCCGTGCTCGACGGGGCACGAAACGCCTACCGCGATATCGCGGTTGTCAACGCAGGTGCCGCCCTCGTCGTCGCGGGGGGCGCCGGAACGCTGGCGGACGGCGTCGCACGGGCGCAAGATGCCATCGAAACCGGAGCGGGCCGGGCCACGCTCGACCGTCTCGTGCGCGTATCGCAAGCATGCTCGAACGGTCAGGAAATCCGATGACCTCCCTCACCCCCGAGGACGTGCCCGCTGCCCCCGAGCGGCCCAACGTCCTGGCCCGGATCGAAGCCTACAAGCGCCGGGAGATCGCCGAGTCGAAGTTGCGCTTGCCGCTAGCCAAGCTGGAGAAGAAGGCGGCGCAGGCCGATCCGCCCCGGGGCTTCGCCGCCGCCATCCGTGCCCACCGCGCGGAGGGCCGGACCGCGCTGATCGCCGAGGTGAAGAAAGCCTCGCCGTCCAAGGGTCTGATCCGCGAGGATTTCGATCCGGCGACCCTGGCCGCCGCCTACGAGGCCGGGGGCGCCACCTGCCTCTCGGTCCTCACCGACGAGCCCTCGTTCCAGGGCCGCCCCGATTATCTCATCGAAGCCCGCGCCGCCTGCCACCTGCCGGCCCTGCGGAAGGACTTCATGTTCGAGCCGTATCAGGTCTACGAGGCCCGTACCTGGGGGGCCGACTGCATCCTCGTCATCATGGCCTGCCTCGACGACGACGAGGCCGTGGCCCTGGTGGAGACGGCGCACGAACTGGGAATGGACGTGCTGGCGGAAGTCCACGACGAGGCCGAGCTTGCTCGGGCGCTCCCCCTCGGAACGGCCCTGGTCGGCGTCAACAACCGCAACCTCAAGACCTTCGAGGTCTCCTTCGACAACGCGCTGCGTCTGAAGCCGGGCATCCCCGAGGATCGGATCGCCGTGGCCGAAAGCGGCATCGGCGACCACGCCGACGTGGTGCGCCTCGCGGCGGCGGGCCTCGGCACGGTGCTGGTGGGTGAGAGCCTGATGCGGCAGGCCGACGTGGCGGCGGCGACCCGTACCCTGATCTTCGGGGGTGAGGGGGGCGCTCCGAAGCGCAAGGGCAAAGCATGAGCGGGGGCCTCACCCACCTCGATTCCACCGGCGCGGCCAACATGGTCGATGTCACCGACAAGCCCGCCACCACCCGCACCGCCCGCGCGGAGGGTTTCGTGGTGATGCTGCCGGAGACCCTGGCGCTCATTCGCGAGGGCGATGCCAAGAAGGGCGACGTGATCGGCACCGCCCGGCTCGCGGGAATCATGGCCGCCAAGCGCACCCACGAGTTGATTCCCCTCTGCCATCCGCTGCTCCTCTCGAAGGTGCGGGTGGAGTGCGAGGAGGATGCCGGCCTGCCGGGGCTCCGGCTCACCGCCGAGGTGCGGGTGCAGGGGCCGACCGGCGTCGAGATGGAGGCGCTCACCGCCGTCTCGGTCGCGTGCCTGACGGTCTACGACATGGTGAAGGCGGTGGACCGGGGGATGCGCATCGAGGGGATCCGCCTCCTGGCCAAGGATGGTGGCCGTTCCGGTGCCTACCGGGCGGATGCGGCGTGAGGGCGGGGCGATGAGCGGGCTGATCCCCGTCGCCGAGGCCCTGGCTCGGATCCTGGCGAGCGTCCGCACCCCCGTCTCCGGGGAAACCGTGCCCCTGGCCCGGGCCGCCGGCCGGGTTCTGGCGGAGCCCGTGGTCTCCACGCGCACCCAGCCGCCGTTCCCCGCCTCCGCCATGGACGGCTACGCGGTGCGCGCCGCCGACGCTGGGACGGTCGGCGCGTTGCTGCGCCTCGTCGGCACCAGCGCGGCGGGACACGGCTTCACCGGGCGCATCGGCGCGGGGGAGACGGTGCGCATCTTCACGGGCGCCCCGGTGCCGGAGGGGGCGGACGCGATCCTGATCCAGGAGGATGCGGAGGCCTCGGGCGACACGGTTCGCGTCCGGGAGGCCGTGGAGGCGAGCCGCTACATCCGGCGGGAGGGGCTCGATTTCGCGGCGGGGCAAAGCCTGCTGGCCGAGGGTCTGACGTTGGATGCCCGCCGCCTCGCCCTCGCGGCGGCGGCCGGTCGGCCGACCCTCACGGTGCGCCGGAAGCCGCGCGTCGCCATCCTCGCCACCGGCGACGAGCTGGTGCAGGCGGGGGACGCTCCGGCCTGGGACCAGATCGTCGCCTCGAACAGCCTCGCCCTGGCGGCGCTGGCCGAGGAAGCCGGCGCGGAGACCATCGACCTCGGGATCGCCGCCGACGACCATGCCGCCCTGGAGGCGGCGCTCCGGCGGGCGCGGGAGGCGGGGGCGGACCTGCTGATCACCCTCGGCGGCGCCTCGGTGGGCGACCACGATCTGGTCCAGGCGGCTTTGGCCCGGGAGGGGCTCGAACTCGGGTTCTGGCGGGTGGCCCTGCGGCCGGGCAAGCCGCTCATGCACGGGCGCCTTGGCGAGATGCTGGTGATCGGCCTGCCCGGCAACCCGGTCTCCTCCATCGTGTGCGGCTGGCTGTTCGTCGTCCCGGCCATCCGGGCGCTCCTGGGCGATCCCCAGGCGGGGACGGACCGGAGCGAACCGGCCATTCTCGGGCGGGACCTCGCGGCCAATGACGGACGGGCGGATTACATGCGGGCGAGTCTCACGGTCACGGGGGGTGAGCTTCCCGTGGTGAGCCCCGAGAACCGCCAGGATTCCTCGATGCTTGCGGTGCTCGGCCGCTCGGAGGCCCTGCTGATCCGCGCGCCGCACGCCCCGGCGGCGAAAGCCGGCGATCCGTGCCGGATCCTCCGCCTCGACCGGCGCTTGGTCTGAGCGATCCGGCGCCGTTGGACGATCCTACGGGTCCATACGCCACAGCTTCAGCGGGCCGGGGCCGGGCACCGGCGTGAGCCACCCGGCCGTGGCCTCGCCCCGCGCCAACCGCGTCGCGAAGGCGGGCTTCGCTTGCAGATCGTCGGCCGGGCGGGCCGGGCAGGCCACGAGATACCGCACCCCGTCCGCCGTCATGGTCCGGCGCAGGTCGGCCTCCGTCCCGCCGAGGCCCGTCAGGGCCGCCGCGAGTCCGGGGATCGCCCGGTGATAGGGCGCGGCCACGATCGCGTGCGGCGTGTGCAACAGGATCGCGGGACCCATGAAGATCGGCGCCAGGACCTTGCCGGGGGGCAGGGCGGCGAGCGGTGCGAGGGCTTCGTCGCCGAGGCAGTCGCTCGCCCCCTTCGGATCGCTGGCGGTGCGGATCCAGGGGAGAAACGCCTCGCCCAGGGCCACCGGGACGATCCAGACGCTGCTCACAAGGCCGATACCGATGGCGAGGGCGGCGACGCGTCGGGGGGTCGGGTGGCCCCCGCCTATTCCGGTGATGGCGGACAGGATGAACGGCCCCGCGACGACGGGTACGAGGCCGCTGATGACGTAGAGCCCCCGAAACTCCTCAAGTCCCAGCAGGAGGCCGGGCCAGAGCAACACGGCGGCGACAGCCCAGAAGCGCGGTCGCGGACCGCGCAGGGCCCGCCACGAGGCCGCGAGGGCGGCCAGGATCACCACCGGATAGAAGACCAGGGCCTCCCACTGCCCCCGCGCGACGAAGGTGGCGGCGTTCGTCATCTCGTTGACCTTGAGCAGCCAGTGCTCGCGGACGAGGGGCGTCATGCCGGTGAAGGGCCCGGCGAGGCAGACCGGGAAGGCCGCGGCGAAGCCCGCGATCAGCGCGGCGCCCCCTCCCGCGAGGACGAGGGCGCGGGTTGTCCGGCGGCCGAGGGCGCGGTCCAACCCGGCGCAGCCGAGGGCCAGGACGAGACCGCCGAGGGCAAGGAACAACCAGGGGGGCGAGAGCGCGTCGCAGGCCGTCGATGACCACAAGGCCGGCGCCGTCTGGGTCACGAACAGGACCGGCGCCGCGAGGGCGAGACCGAGGCCGAAGCCAGCGAAGGCGCGGATCGCCGGAGAGCCCCGCCACATCCAGTCCGCCGCGAGGAACAGGGCGCCCACGGCGAGGAACGGCACCCCTTCGAGCCCCACGGCGAGGGACAG
The DNA here is from genome assembly GCA_022702015.1 of Beijerinckiaceae bacterium. GTDB lineage: Bacteria > Pseudomonadota > Alphaproteobacteria > Rhizobiales > Beijerinckiaceae > Methylobacterium. The sequence goes on from JAKONI010000258.1 coordinate 15,440, forward strand.
GGCCGCGAGCGCCCCGGCGAGCAGGCCCCCCGCGCCGCCGCCCCGGATGATCGCCAGGGCCAGACCCAGGATCGCCGTGAGTTGCACGTCGTGATGATCGACCCGGCCGGCGGCGAACTGGACGGTCACGCCGAAGGTCTGCGTCGCCACGAGCAGCGCGACGAGGGCCGCCCGCGTCCCGAACGACGCCCGCACCCCGCGAAAGAGCACGAGGGCATAGAGGCCGAACATGAGGCTCGGCCACAGGACGGCCGCCGCCCCCTCGGCCAGCGGCCGACCGAGGAGCGGGGTCAGGGCGAGGATCAGCCCGGCGATGGGGGCATCGACCAGCCGCGACCAGTGGCTGAGGATACCCGGTGGGGGTCCGAAGCGGTGCTGTCGCAGATCGTACCAGCCCTGGCCGTTCACGAGGTCCCGCACTTGCGCGAGGCGCATGGCGTCATCGGGGTCGGGCACGCGGAGGTGATGCAGGGTCGCCGAGAGGTCGGCGGGGGCGTTCATCGTCGCGACGGCGATGGCGACGAGGAGCCACAGCACGGCGTCCGGGCCGATCCGCGACGCGGGCAGTGAGAGCGTCGGCTCCGGCATGGGCGGCACGTGTTCCCTCCGCCGCGACGGGGCCCGGCGAGCGGAGCGACGATGCGCCCGCAGGAAACACCGTTCGGTTAACCACTCGTCGGTTCGTGCCGCCGAGGGTTGGTCACTCGGAGCCGACCCCACGCCCGCCCGTTGCCCTGATCGACGGCGAGCGTCGCCCGATGCTGGCCGGGCTGTGCCTCGCCTTCCTCAGCCTCAAGCCGCAATTCGCCTGCGCACTCGGGCTGATGCTGTTGGGCGCCGGGCGCTGGCGCTGCCTCGGGTTCGGCGCCCTCGCCATCGGAGCGTTGGTCGCGGGCTCCATCGCCCTGTTCGGCAAGATGCCGAGGCAGAGCGCATCAACGGGGCGCGCACCGCGCACCTGCCCCTCAAGCCGACCCTGCTGGCCATGCGCCTCGCCCACGCGGCACGGATCTCGCCGCTTGGCCCCTGCCATTACCGCATGGTCGCCGAGAGCTTCGTCTTCGAATACCGGCCGGATCAAATCCGATCTCGGCTGGCGCTTGACGCGGACGAACGGCGACATGCTGCTCGCCGCCTCCCGGTACTACGCCGCCCACCGGGCCGAGATCGCCGCGCGGCGGGACGTCTCGGCGCATCGCCAGGCGGCGGATCGGGGCGTCCTTCGTATTCTGAAGGGGGTTTCGTAGTGAAAGCAAAATCTTAACCGTGGGCTTACAAGTCTCAGCCTATCTCCTGGATAGCGACACCGATCCGGGCCGGAGCGACTGATGAGCCACCACACCGAGACACTGGTGATTGGCGCGGGACCGGCCGGTCTGACGGCGGCATACCTTCTGTCGAAGCACGGGCGGCAGGTGACGGTGCTGGAGAGCGACCCGCATCAGGTGGGCGGGATTTCGCGCACCGTCTCGCACAACGGCTACCTGTTCGACATCGGCGGCCACCGCTTCTTCTCGAAGTCCAAGGCCGTGGTCGATCTCTGGGATGAGATCCTGCCGAACGACTTCATCGAGCGGCCGCGCCTGTCGCGGATTTATTACAACGGAAAGTACTACGCCTATCCCCTGAAGGCCTTCGAGGCCCTGCGCAACCTCGGCGTGCTCACGAGCACCGCGTGCGTGGCGTCGTATCTGCTGGCCCGCGCCCGGCCGGTGAAGACGCCGAGGAACTTTCACGAATGGGTCCGCAACCAGTTCGGCGAGCGCCTGTTCTCGATCTTCTTCAAGACCTACACCGAGAAGGTCTGGGGCTTGTCGTGCGACGCCATCTCGGCGGATTGGGCGGCCCAGCGGATCAAGGGACTCGATCTCGGCGCGGCGATCCGTGACGGGGTGAAGCGCTCACTCGGCCTGCGCCAGCGCCAGAAGGCGGGCGGGCCGGTGATCAAGACGCTGATCGAATCCTTCCGCTACCCGCGCCGCGGCCCGGGGATGATGTGGGAGGAGGCCGCCGCCAAGACCGAGCGCCAGGGCGGTCGCGTGCTCCTCGACCGCACGGTCGATTCCCTCGGCTACGACGCCGCCACCGGCATCTGGACGGTCTCAAGCCGCCGCAGGGACGGCAGTCGCGAGACCTTCACCGCCCGGCACGTGGTCTCCTCCGCCCCGGTGCGCGACCTCGTGAACGCCATCCGGCCGCGCCCTTTGAGCACCTTCAACGCGAGGGCCCTCGGCTACCGCGACTTCGTGACCGTGGCGCTGATCGCCAAGTCCGACAAGACCTTCCCCGACAACTGGATCTACATCCACGATCCCTCCGTGAAGGTCGGCCGGGTCCAGAACTTCCGCTCGTGGTCGCCGGAGATGATCCCCGACGAGACCCATACCTGCCTCGGCCTGGAGTATTTCTGCTTCGAGGGCGACGGGCTGTGGAACGCCTCGGACGAGGACCTCGTGGCGCTGGCCAAGGACGAGATCGGCCGGATCGGCCTCATCGACCCGGCGGATGTGGTCGATGCCTGCGTCGTGCGCCAACCGAAGGCCTACCCGGTCTACGACGAGACCTATGCCGACCACGTCGCCACGGTCCGGCGGGAGTTGGAGCGGGACTATCCGACCCTGCACCTCGTCGGCCGCAACGGGATGCACAAGTACAACAACCAGGACCATGCCATGATGACGGCGATGCTGACCGTGGAGAACATCCGCGCCGGCGCCCGGCTTCACGATGTCTGGCGCGTCAACGAGGATGCCGAGTACACCGAGGCGGGCCTCTCAGGGGCGCAGGAAGCCCTGACGAGCGAGCGCTTGGTGCCGCGCAAGGTCGCCTGAGTTCGGGCGGGGGCCAACCCCGCCCAGCGACAAATCGAGCCGTTCAGCCCCCCTGTCCGAAGTTTCACGCGACGGGCCGGAGCCCTGCCGCTATCTCGCCACGACGCGCCTCCATGTGCGCGGAACGTGAGCCGTCCGCGACGGCCGCGCGGACGTGAGAGGAGAGGCGTGTGGGGCTGATCAGGACCGGGCTCGGCATCCAGGCCGTCGTGACCGCCGTGTGCGCGGCGATCCTCCTGGCGTTCCCCGGCGTACCGAGTCCACCGCTCTACGTGTCGCTGGCCGGCTTCGCCATGGCCGGCATCCTGCTCGCCGCCAACACCATTTCCGCCTACCTCAAGGTCTTCGTTTCGGTCTACGGCGTCGGCTACTTGCTCCTGGCCGGCACCAAGGCGCTCGCCGCCGCCGGCGCATTGCCCCCGGTGGTGGTCGCGCTGCTGCCCCCGGCCTTCGCCGCCACCGGCGCCGTGGTCTTCGCCGCGATCGTCGTGGCGATCTCGCACCTGGAGCCGATCCGCGCGATCACCCTGATCGCCGATCCCTATTTCGCCAACCGCGACGCACCGACCAAGGAAATCAGCCTGTTCCGCCGCTTCGGCAGCACGGAGGGGCGCATCGGCCGCAACCTCGTCGCCCTGTCGATCTTCGTGAACTTCGCGGACGTGGCGCTGACCCTGCGCTTCAACTTCTTCTACCGCGACATGTACAACTCGCTGCAGGAATACGACGCGGCGGCGTTCTGGTACCAGTTGCTCTGGATCTTCGTGCCGCTGGCGGCGCTGAACATCGCCATCGGCATGTTCGATCTGTTCGTGGATTCGTCGCTGCTGATCCGCTGGCGGACGTGGCTCACCCACAGCCTCACCGGCCGCTGGCTCGGCGCGGGCACCCATTACCGCATCCCTTTCACCGGGGAGGAGGCGGACAACCCCGACCAGCGCATCCAGTCGGATGTGGACGCCTTCATCCGCCAGACGACCACCCTGTCGATCCGGCTGCTCAGCCAAGCGGCGCAGCTCGTCTCGTTCATCGTCATCCTGTGGACGCTCTCGCGCGACTTCGTCGTGCCCTTCACCGACACGCTGATCCCCGGCTTCCTGGTGTGGCTGGTGATCGTCTACGCCGTGCTCGGCACGTGGCTGACCCACCTGATCGGCCGCCCGTTGATCGGGCTGAACTTCCGGCAGGAGCGGGTGGAGGCCGATTTCCGCTTCGCGCTCGCCCGCAACCGCATCTATTCCGAGCAGATCGCCCTGCTGCGCGGGGAGAAGGCCGAGATCACGCGCCTCTCCGGCCTGTTCCATTTCGTGGTGGCCAACTACACGAACATCATCTTCCGCCGGATCAAGCTCATCGCCTTCACCTTCAGTTACCGGCAGGCGAGCGTGATCTTCCCGATGGTCCTCGCCGCCCCGTCCTTCTTCGCCAAGAAGATCACGCTGGGCGCCCTGCAGCAGACCTCTCAGGCCTTCGGGCAGGTGCAGAGTTCCCTATCCTTCTTCGTGGATTCGTACACGACGCTGGCGGCCTACAAGGCCAACACGATCCGTCTCGGCTCCTTCCGCCGGGCCATGACCAAGGCCGAGGCGATGGGCGCCACGGAGAGCGGCCTCACCCACGGCAACGCCACCTCCGGCGACGTCACGGCGCAGGGCCTCGTCCTGGCGCTGCCCGACGGGCGGGAGATTGTCGCCGCCGACACCCTCGTCCTGAGGAAGGGCGCGGCGACCCTGGTCACGGGCCCCTCCGGCTCGGGCAAGTCCACCCTGTTCCGGGCCATCGCCGGGATCTGGCCGTTCGGACGGGGCCGCCTCGACGTACCCGCCGGGCAATCGGCCCTGCTGCTGCCGCAGCGGCCCTACATCCCCCTGGGGACGCTGCGCGGGGCGGTGGTCTATCCGAACGAGGCGGGGGCCTTCCCCGATGCGGAGATCCGCCAAGCCCTCATCGATGCGCAACTGCCCCAACTCGTGGATCACCTCGATGAGGACGACGTGTGGGAGCGGCGGCTGTCGGGGGGCGAGCAGCAGCGCCTCGCCATCGCCCGCGCCCTCCTGGCCAAGCCGGCTTGGCTGTTCCTGGACGAGTCGACAGCGTCCCTCGACGAGCCCGCCGAGGCGGGGATCTACCGGATGCTGCGGGAGCGCCTGCCGGGAACCACCATCGTCTCCATCGGCCACCGCTCGACCCTCGACGCCCTGCACGACCGGCGCGTCGTGCTGGAGAAGGAGGGCGACCGTTTCGTGCCCCGCGCTCCGCAGGCGATGCCGGCGGAATAGCACCGGCCGCGAGAGGCTGACCAAAAAGCTGATTTTTATCCCAACCCTCGACCTCATCCTGAGGTGCCCGGCTTGCCGGTCCTCGAAGGAGACCTCCATAACTCACAGCGGTCCCTGGAGCCCTCCTTCGAGGAGGGCTGACGCGGGCACCTCAGGGTGAGGCCGAGGGTGGGGGCAAGATGGCCTTGACGGTCAGGCTTTCGGGATGACGTCGGGAATGGGAAAGGTGTCAGCGTCCCGCTCGACCCCTCACGCCGCCCTCAGTCCTGAGGCGGCCCGCGCCGCCGCCTCGATGGCCGCTGAATCGGGAATTCCCGGCTTCACCACCCAGCTCCCGCCGACACAGAGCACGGAGGGGAGGGCGAGCCATTCGGGGGCGGTCGCCTCCGTGATCCCGCCGGTGGGGCAGAAGCGCACCTGACCGAACACCGCCGACTGCGCCTTCAACGCCTTGAGTCCCCCCGCCGCCTCCGCCGGGAAGAACTTGAACCGGTCGAGACCGTGGTCGAGGCCGCGCATGATGTCGGCGGCCGTGGCGACGCCGGGGAGGTAAGGCACGCCGTTGGCCTTCGCCGCTTCGGTGAGCGGCGCCGTGAGGCCGGGGGAGACGATGTACGTCGCCCCCGCCCGCAGGGCGGCGTCGAGGTCGCGCGGATTGAGCACCGTTCCGGCGCCGACCACGGCGCCCTCCACCCGCGCCATCTCGCGGATGACCTCGAGGGCGGCGGGGGTCCTCAAGGTGACTTCGAGGGCGGTGAGACCGCCCTTCACAAGCGCCTCGGCGATGGGCCGGGCATGGGCCACATCCTCGATCACCAGAACCGGAATGACCGGCACGGAGCGCATCAGCGAGTCGATGTCGTGCATGGTTGCCTTCTCGTGGGGGTCGATCTGCGCGCGGAGGGGTGTCAGAGCCCCGCCGCGGCGAGCATGGCGGACGCTCCCTGCTCGGCCCCGTCCGCGCCCGAGCGCATGAAGGCGAACAATTCACGGCCCGTCCCGTGGTCCGGCCGCGGAGCGGCGACGGAATCGCGGGCGGCCAGTTCGGCCGCATCCACCAGCACGTCCAGCTGGCCCTCGGGGCCGGACAGGCGGACGATGTCGCCGTCCCGGATGCGGCCGATCACGCCTCCCGCCAGCGCCTCTGGGGTCAGATGGATGGCCGCCGGCACCTTCCCCGACGCGCCGGACATCCGGCCATCCGTCACCAGCGCCACCTTGTGCCCGCGATCCTGCAACACGCCCAACGGCGGGGTGAGCTTGTGCAGTTCCGGCATTCCGTTGGCCTGGGGTCCCTGGAAGCGGACGACCACCACCACGTCCCGCTCCAACTCTCCGGCCTTGAACGCTTTGAGCACCTCGTCCTGATCGTTGAACACCCGGGCCGGCGCCTCGATGGTGCGGCGCTCCTCATCGACGGCGCTGGTCTTGAACGTCGCCCGGCCGAGGTTGCCCTTCACGAGGCGCATCCCTCCATCGGGCTGGAACGGGCGCTCCGGCCGGCGGATCATCGTGTCGTCCAGGCTTTCCGGCACCGCGTCCTCGAACACCAGATCCTCGCCGGCCAACTTCGGGTCGCGGGCATGGTCGCGCAGGCGCTGCCCCGAGATCGTGAGGATGTCGTCGTGCAGCATTCCCGCATCGAGGAGGGCGGCCATGACGAAGCTGATGCCCCCGGCGGCGTGGAAGTGGTTCACGTCGCCCGCGCCGTTCGGGTAGACCCGGCAGATCAGGGGTACGGCCGCCGACAGCCGGTCGAGGTCCTCCCAGTCGATCACGATGCCGGCCGCGCGGGCGATGGCCGGCAGGTGGATGGCGTGGTTGGTCGAGCCGCCCGTGGCGAGCAGCCCCACGGCGGCGTTGACGAGGGCCTTCTCGTCCACGCAATGCCCGAGCGGCCGGTAATCGTTGCCGTCGGCGCCGATTTCGGTGAGCCGATGGATCGCCGCCCGCGTCACCGCCTGCCGCAGCTTGGTGCCGGGGTTGATGAACGACGCGCCTGGCATGTGCAGGCCCATCATGTCCATCATCATCTGGTTCGAGTTGGCCGTGCCGTAGAAGGTGCAGGTCCCGGCCCCGTGATAGGAGGCGGACTCGGATTCGAGCAGTTCCTCGCGCCCCACCTTGCCCTCGGCGTAGAGCTGGCGGATGCGCTGCTTCTCCTTGTTGGCGAGCCCCGAGGGCATCGGCCCGGCGGGGATGAGGATCGTCGGCAAGTGGCCGAAGCGCAGCGCGCCGATCAGCAGGCCCGGGACGATCTTGTCGCAAATCCCCAGCATCGCCGCGCCGTCGAACATGCCATGGCTGAGGGCCACCGCCGTCGAGAGGGCGATGGCGTCCCGGGAGAACAGCGACAGCTCCATGCCCCGCTGCCCCTGGGTCACCCCATCGCACATGGCGGGCGTGCCCCCCGCCACCTGGGCGGTGGCTCCACGCTCCCGGGCGAAGACCTTGATCTGGTCGGGATAGCGTCCGTACGGCTGATGGGCCGAGAGCATGTCGTTGTAGGCGGTGACGATGCCGATGTTCATCGTCCGCCCGGCGCGGATCGCCGCCTTGTCCTCCCCCGACGCCGCGAAACCATGGGCGAGGTTCCCACAGGCGAGCGTCGGCCGGTGGACGCCGGATTCACGCTCGCGGGCGATCAGATCGAGGTAGCGGCGCCGGCTCGCGCGGGAGCGTTCCACGATGCGGGCGGTGACGGCCGCGACCTCGGGATGAAGTTCGGGCATGGGTTTTCCTTCAGCAGCGTCCGCTGGGACCATACCGCAAGATTCGTGCTCTGAAAACGTTTACATCGTCGGCGAAGATATTGGGTCGTTTCAGTCCCGCGACTGTCGATCGTTTCGCACGGGCTGCGAACCTGAGCGATCTCCGCGCCCGCCGTGCTTTCGGCCGCCGCTCTCCCTGTTCCTCCCATCGCCATCGCGGAAGACGCGACACCCCGCGCCCGCCGCGATGATCGGATCGGCTTTGGTGGCTCAGTATTCCCAGAAGATCCGCTGCAGTTCCTTGGTGTCGCTCGTCCTGGTGAGCGCCAGGGCGGTGAGAAGCTTCGCCTTCTGCGGGTTCAGGTCGTGCGAGACCACCCAATCGTACTTATCGTCGGGCTGCTCCGCATTGCGCAGGACGAAGCCATCCGGCACCCGCGAGGAGCGCACGATGATCGTGCCCTTGGCGCGGAGGTCCTTGAGCTTGTCCACGAGGTAGTCCGCCACCGAGCCGTTGCCGGTGCCGGCGTGGATGATCGCCTTCGCGCCGGCCTGGACTTCGGTGTCGTAGACGGCGGGGATCATGTTGCCCGAGCCGTAGACGATGCCGACCAGCGGCAGGCTGTCGATCTGGTCGATGTCGAATTCTGAGGTCGTGTTGTGGCGCTTGGCCAGCGTCCGGTAGAAGTAGGTCTTGCCCTCCACCACCATGCCCAGCGGCCCCCACTGGCTGAAGAAGGCGCTCGGGACGACGTTGGTGCGCTTGGTGACGTCGCGCCCGCTCTGGATGTAGTCGTTCATCGTCACCGTGACGCCCTTGCCGATCGCCTCTTTGCTGGAGGCGACGGTCACGGCGTCCAGGAGGTTCAGCGCGCCGTCGGCGGACATGGCGGTCGCCGGGCGCATGGAGCCGACGACGACGATCGGCTTGTCGGATTTCACCGTCACATCGAGGAAGAACGCCGTCTCCTCCAGGGTGTCGGTGCCGTGGGTGATGACCACGCCGTCCACGTCGTCCTGCTTGAGCAGCGTGGAGACGCGCTTGGCAAGCTGGATCAGCTTCTCGTCGGTGAAGCTCTCGGAGCCGATCTGGAACACCTGCTCGCCGCGGACGGTCGCCACGTTCGACAATTGCGGCACGGAGGCGATGACCTTGTCCACCGCGAGCTTGGCGGCCGTGTAGGAGGCGCTGTTGGTCACGTCCGCGCCGGCCCCGGCGATCGTCCCACCGGTGGCGAGGATCACGACGTTCGGCTTGCGGGTCCCGGTGGGGGTCGAGGCATCCGGCGCCTCACTCGTCTTCGCGGGGGCCTCGGTCGCCTTGCCGGCGGCGGGGGTCTGAGGCTCCTTCGCCGCCAGCGGGGCGACCCCGGTGCCGAGGGTGAATGCCAGGGGCAGGATCGCCGCACGGAGGGACTTGCGCAGACGATGACGGCGAAGCTGCATGGAGAATCCCTTGGGATGGTCGTCGAGGACGGCCGGATCGTACCGCAAGCTTGTCCGTTGGCAAGCTTCAGGCCAACCGTGGATCGGGATTCAAGCCGAAGCGTTATTCGTATTGGTGCCGAGCGTAGAGGTTGAGATGTCCGATCTGACCGATCTGATGGACGAACTGAAGCGGAGCGACCTCGCCCGCGAGGCGATGGACATGCTGGAAACGGCTTTGTCCCATCGCACCGACGAGGAACAAGGGGCGTTCTGGCGCGCGGTCGATCTCTATTACTTCTCGCGCAAGGCCCCACCGGAGGCCACCGCGCCGCCGGCCGGCGCGGCGCCCCCCGCCTTCGCTTGAGGCGGACCCCGCCGCGAGCGGGCGGGGTCCGGCTTCACCGGGATCAGAACACCGAGATCAGCACGATCCCGACGACCATGATGGCGGCGCCGATCAAGCGCGGCGCGCCGGCGCGCACCTGCTTCATGCCGAGCCAGCCGAAGTGGTCGAGGGCGACGGAAGTGAGCAGGTTGGCGGTGATGAGCAGGCCGTTGAAGGCGCCGGCGCCCACCTTGTCGACGAAGAGCAGTCCGGCGAAGACCGCCACCGCGCCGGTGATTCCGGCGAGCGGCATCCACCAGCGCACCCCCGCGAGGTCCTCCCGGTCGGGCAGCGGCGAGGGCCGCACCAGGAAGATGAAGGCGAAGACGAAGACCACGGGGATGAAGGAGACCGCCGCCGCGAGCCAGGGGTTTTCCAGGGCGCCGCGCAGCTGCGCGTTCCACACCACGCCGACGGCCATGAGCATACCGGCCACGATGATGAACGGGTAGAGCAGCTTACCGCCCATTCCACCCTCGCCGCCCTCGGACTTGCCGCCGGTCCGGGCGATGAAGACCACTCCCACGGCCATGAGCAACCCGCCGAGCCAGGGCAGGGGCTTGAAGCCGCTGGCCTGGAGGCCGAACAGGCCGAACGCATCCATGGCCAGCGAGGTCAGGATGTTGGCGGTGAGCGTCAGGCCATTGAACGGGCCGGCGCCCACCTTGTCGATGAAGGCGAGGCCGCCGAACACCGCCACCGCTCCTGCGACGCCGCCCAGGGGGGCGTACCAGGGCATCTTGGAGAGGGTAGCGAGGGTCGGAAGCGGCGTCGGCATCACGAAGAACAGTGTCGTGAAGACGAACACGATCGGCAGGAACGAGACCGTGGCCGCGAGCCAGGGGTTGACCAGCTTCCCACGCAACTGCGCGTTCATGGAATTGCCGAGCGCCTGTAGGCAGCCCGCGACGATGATGAAGGGGTAAAGCAGGCTGGCCGTCACGCTGCGAGGTCTCCGGTCTTCCGAGGAACGGGGCTGGTCATAGGTAGAGGAGGGCGGCGAGCGCCAGGATCAGCGCCGGGGGCATCACCAGGATGCCGAGCTTGAGGAACTGCCCGGCGGAGACGTCCTGGCCCTCCCGCCGGATCGCGGTGAGCCACAGGATGGTGGCGAGCGAGCCGGTGACGGACAGGTTCGGGCCGAGATCGACGCCGATCAGGATGGCGCCGGCCACCTTTTGCGAGACCTGAGCCGTCTGCACCGCCGCGCCGGCGAGAAGCCCGGCCGGGAGATTGTTCACGAGGTTGGTCCCCACGGCCACCGCCGCGCCGCCCGCCCAGGCCGTCGCCATCGGGTCGGCGGAGGCATAGGATTTCAGGGTGTCGGAGAGCATCTTGAGGACACCCGTGGACTCCAGGGCCTCCACCAGCACGAACAGACCCGCCACGAGGGGCAGCACGCCCCAGGACACGTCCTTGGCCACCTCCACGAGGCCGCCGCGCTTGATGGCGAGGACGACGAGGGCGGTGGCGAGGCCGGCAACGAAGGTCGGCAGGCCAAGCTCGATGCCGGCGGCCGAGGCGCCGATGAGGGCGGCGCCGGTGAGGATGATCCCGAGCCCCGCGACCTTCCCGCCCGTGCCGAGGGACTTCGTTTCCACCTCGGCCTCGATCGATTGCTTGAGCGAGGCGTTCTGCGTCACCCGCAGCACCACGTAGGTCGTCACGATGGCCAGGAGCGAGGGCAGGGCGAACAGGCGCAGCCACGTCCCCAGGGGCGGCATGTTCTGCGCGAACACCACGAGGTTGGCCGGGTTCGAGATCGGTAAGACAAAGCTCGCCGCGTTGGCGATGAAGGCGCAGATGAACAGGAAGGGCAGCGGCTCGGCCTTCGCCGCCCGCGTGGCGGCGTAGACGGCGGGCGTCAGCACCACGGCGCAGGCATCGTTCGACAGGAACACCGTCACCACCGTGCCGACCGCGTAGATCAGCAGGAACAGCCGCGTCGCCGAGCCCTTGGCGGCGCGCACGGCGTGGCTCGCCAGCCAATCGAACAGCCCCTCCTTCCGGGCGATCTCCGCGAGCAGCATCATGCCCACGAGGAAGAGGTACACGTCGGTCCCCTTGCGTACCCCGTCGAGGGCCACCTGCCAGGGGAGCAGGCCGAGCACGACGAGGAGCGCTGCGCCGAGCACGGCCCAGATCGCCTCGGGCCAGGAGAAGGGGCGAACGATCACCCCCAGCGTCGCCAGGGCGGCGATCGCCCAGGTCGCGAGGTTCGGAGTCAGGGGCAGGGCACCCATCGCGCAATCGGTCTTTCAGTCAGGAGAATCGGAGGGTTACCATTCACGCCCGGCCCGGTTGGGGCCGAGCTGATCGCCGCGCACACCCTTTCCGAGCCACGCGCCGATGCGGCTGGCATCGCTTCCGGGCCGGGCGGGCCGCACCGGGGGGAGGAAGACCGGGCTGGCGGGCTCGATCACGTCACGGTCGATGTAATCGTGGTCGTAGCCCGGCCAGCGGTCGTCGAAGGCCTCCACGGTGAGACGGCGCGAACCTAGGGGCCAGGGGACGCGGGCAGCGTAGAGTCCCGCCCGGCCGGCGGGCACCATGGCATCCCACGGCCCGTCATCGACGCGGTATCGGCAGGTGACGTCCCGTTCCGACAGCACCATCGCCCGGACGGTCAGGAAGCCCTGGGCGTCGGGAACGACCGCTCCCGTGGCGAGCCGTCTGTCGACGGGACTGGTGATGAGGACGAAGGGCGCCTTCCGGTCGAGGGGGCGGAACCGCCAGCTCACCTCCCCGGAATCGATGGCCCCCACCGCGTAGCCGACCGAGCCATCTTCGTTCTGGCCCACGGAGCGGGCGGCCGCGTAGGTGGTGCGGCCGTCATGGGCGAGCTCGTTGTAGTGGGTATGGCCCATCTCCACGAGCCGCACACCGGCGTTCCAGAACAGGCCGCCGACTTCCGCCGCTTCCGGCCCGTCCAGATCATCCGGATAGGTGTGCATGAAGACGGCGCAGGTCTTCCCCTCCTGCCGGGCGAGGGCGATCTGCCCGGCGAGCCACCGATGCTGAGTGGGGCCGAGCCGAAAGTCGAGGCCGAAGCCCTTCCGGCCGTAGCCGGCGCTGATCATGTCGAGGAACAGGCAGCGGACGGAGCCGAACGTCCGGCTGTAGTAATATTGCGGGATCTCTCCGGTCGGACGATCCGGGCCGGGCGCCTCCGGAAGGCGGAACAGCGTGTTCAGGACCGGCTGCGGGTGGGCGACCGCCAAATTCCTTTGGAAGTCGATGAATGCCTTCATCGACCCGTACTGACGATCGTGGTCCCCGGGGATCAGATGGACCGGCAGGTTGTCATGCCGCCGGAGAATCCGGTCGATCAGCGCATATTCGCTGTCCAGGCCATTCTCGGCGATGTCGCCGGGCAGGTAAACCAGATCGAACGAAGCCGGCGGCAGGTCGGCGATCCGCCTGAAGATCGTGGCGAGGTCGCGGTGGTTCCGCCGGCCGGGGCGCGTGAGATGCTGGTCGCCGACATGCAGGAAGACGAAGGGGTCGGCGCATCCCGGGACATGCGTCTCGTTCATCGGAGCGTCCCGCCGTCAGGCCACGGCGGCGGCGCGGGGGACGCCGCTGCCGTCGGCCGGAGAGTCGCCCACCTCGTCGCGGGTCTCGGGCATCAGCATGAGGAAGAGGGCGAAGCCGAGACCGGCGATGGCCGCGAGGCTGAGGAAGGCCGTCGAGTAACCGGCGTACACGATGATGACACCGGCCAATGTCGCGCTGAGCGAGGCGCCGATCCCCTGGGCCGTCGCCACCGCGCCCTGCGCCGCGTTGAACCGTCCGCCGCCCCGGGTCAGGTCGGCGACGACGATGGGGAACAGGGCCCCGTAGATCCCGGCGCCGATCCCGTCGAGCAGCTGCACGCCCACCAGCCAATACGGGCTGTCCGAGAAGGTGTAGAGCACACCGCGCAGGGCCAGGATGCCGAAGGCCACGAGGAAGATCGGCTTGCGGCCGATCGCATCGGCCTTCGCCCCCACGAAGATCGCGGTGGGCACCATCACGCACTGGGCCGCCACGATGCAGATGGCGATCAAAGAGGTCGCGTGATCCTTGCCTGAGAGGTGGGTGAGGAGCTGGCCCACGGAGGTGAGCATCGCCGCGTTGGACAGGTGGAAGATCGCGCAGAGCACGGCGAAGAGCATCAGCGGCTTGTTCTGGAGCAGCGTCTTGAGGCTGGACGGCTCGTCGCCGGCCTTCTCCTCGTTCGCGGTCATGCCCCGGGCGAGGTCGTCGTCGATCTCGTTGGCCGGGACCAGCAGCATGGCGCCGATCGACAGGGCCGCGAGGACGCCCATCAGCCAGAACACCACCACCGGGCCGAAATAGTACGCGAGACCGCCGGCGATGGCCGCCGAGACGGCGTTCCCCGCGTGGTTGAAGCCCTCGTTCCGGCCGATCCGCTTGGAGAACATCTTCGGCCCGACGACGCCGAGGGTGATGGCGGCAAGCGCGGGCGGGAAGATCGTGCCGGCCACATGCGCGACGGATTGGGTGGCCGTCACCGCGTAGAAGTTCGAGAGGAAGGGCAGGGCGAGGCAGCTCACCGTCACCAGGATCGCGCCGCCGATCACCACCGCGCGCTTGTGGTTCGTCCGGTCGATGAAGGCCCCGGCGGGCGTCTGCGCCACGAGGCCGAGGATGCCGGCGATGGTCATCACAAGGCCGGTGGTCGCCTCGTTCCAGCCCTGGTCGGGGCCGCGCACGGAAATCAGGTAGATCGCGAGGTAGGGGCCGAGGCCGTCGCGCACGTCGGCGAGGAAGAAGTTGAGGGCGTCGAGACCGCGAAGGGCGCGGGTCGACGCGTCCTTACCCCGCGCGGAGCCGCCATCGGTCCGCACCGCCGTTCCCGCCATCGTGGACCCCCGCGCAACATCCGTCGATCCGCGACCGCGGATCGAGCGCAGGTGAGACGCTTGAGGGCATTGGCGGTTCCGGCGGTAGTGTTCAATCGATCGGCATCGGGGGAAATAGCCGGGATCGACTGGGTTTGATGCCTTACTCACCCTGTTCGTTGTCGTGTTTGACGACATCGGCCGTCGCCTTTTCCGACGCCGCCGGCTCGATATCCCCCAGCCCGTACCGCTCGATCTTCGCGTAGAGCAGTTGCCGCTGGATGCCGAGGCGGCGGGCGGCGCGGGTGCGGTTGCCCCCCTCGGCGGCCAGCGCCCGCTCGATCATCCTCCGCTCCAGGCGGGCGACGGCGCCGGGGAGATCGGTGGAGGCCTCGCCCTCCGCGTCGGCGGAGCCGGACTCACCCGGCAGATCGATCTCCTCCGGGGCGATCAGCCCGCCCCGGACCAGCACGGCGGCACGCTCGACGACGTTGCGCAGTTCGCGGACGTTGCCCGGCCAGGGATAGGCGAGGAGACGGGCCGCCGCCCCGGCGCTCAACCGCCTGCCGAACCCGGCCAGGAAATGCTCCGCGAGGGGAACGATGTCGGCGAGGCGCTCCCGCAGCGGCGGCAGGGCGATCGGAACCACGGCGAGCCGGTAATAGAGGTCGGCGCGGAACCGGCCCTCGGCGACGAGGGCGGGAAGGTCCCGGTGGGTGGCCGCCACGAGCCGCACGTCGATCCGCGCCGGAGTACCGCCGATTGGCGTCACCGTGCGGTCCTGGATCACCCGGAGGATCTTGGCCTGCATGGCCGGGGCCATGTCGCCCACCTCGTCGAGGAACAGGGTTCCCCCGGCGGCGCGTCCGAAGGCGCCGGGGCGGTCCGCCACCGCGCCGGGGAACCCACCCCGGACGTGGCCGAACAATTCGGTTTCCAGGAGGTGGGCAGGCAGCGCCGCGCAATTCACCGGCACGAAAGGCTTGCTCCGCCGGGCGGAGAAGGCGTGCAGGGCGCGGGCGACCTCCTCCTTGCCGGTGCCGGTCTCGCCGCCGATCAGTACCGTCGAGGGGCTGTCGGCCACGAGGCCGATGGTCTTTTGCACCCGTCGCATCGCCTCGCTCGACCCCACGAGCCCCCCGGCCGGACGGCCGTCGTCGGGCACGGGGTCGGGCCGGGCGCGCTGGAGCATCCCGTCGAGGGCCCCCGCGAGATCCGCCCGGCCCACGGGTTTGGTGAGGTGGTCGTGGGCGCCCAGGCGCATTGCCTCGATGGTGTTGGCGGGGGAGGCATAGGCGGTGAGCACCGTCACGGGCGGCGGCTCGGGCCGTGCCCGGATGCGGGCGAGCGTCGCCATGCCGTCGAGGGCGCCCAGCATCCGCAGGTCGAGGAGCACGGCGTTCACGTCCCCCACCGCGAGCCGCCCCAGCGCCTCTTCCCCGCTCGCCGCCACGACGGGGCGATGGCCGAGGTCGCTGACGGTCTCCGCCAGCCCGTCGCGCAGGGCGGGATCGTCATCGACGATCAGGATGGTCGCCATGGCAACTCCAGCAGGAAGGCGGCTCCGCCTTCCCCCTCCTGTGACACGAGCCGCGCCTCCCCGCGATGGGCCCGGGCAATCTCCCGGACGATGGCGAGGCCGAGCCCCGTCCCCTCCGGCCGGGCGGTGGCGAAGGGCTCGAAGATCCGGTCGCGCAATTCGGGGGGCACGCCCGGCCCGGTGTCGGACACCGTGATCGCGAGCCACATGGCCCCCTCGCTCGCGATCTGCCGGGTAGCCACGCGGACCCGCCCCCCCGGCGCGCAATGCTGGATGCCGTTGAGGATCAGGTTGTCGAGGGCGCGGACGATCTGGGCGCGGTCGAGATGGGGATGGTCGTCGGGCGGTAGCCCGGCGCTCGCCGTCTCCAGCGCCACGTCCTTCGAGGCGGCGAGATCCTCGTGGAACCGGGCGCACTCCTCCACGAGGGGCGCCACGGGGGTGGGGCTGCGGGCGATGGAGCGCGGCTGCGTGAGGTTGAGAAGGTCGCGCAGGAGGGCGTCGACCCGGGCGATCTGCCCGAGCACGGCCCGTAGCGCCGTGGCCGCCCGGTCCGGGTCGCCGCTGACCAGGGCATTCTCGGCCTTGAGGCGCATGGCGGCGATGGGGTTGCGGACCTCGTGGGCGAGGTTCGCCGCGAGGCGCCCCACGGCGGCGAGTCGCTCGGCCGCCATCGCCCGCTCGTGGGCGGCCCGCGAGCGCCCCCCGGCGGCGTTGAGGGCATCCACCAACCGGTCGAGTTCCCGCTCCCCGGTCGGCAGGAGCAGGGGCAGGTCTTCCCGCGCGACGACGGGCGCGGCCAGCGCCGCCTCCAGCCGGGCGATGCGGCGGGAGAACAGGATGAGGAAACGGCCGAGGAACAGGGCCGACCCTACGACGGTGGTCGCCAGGAACCCGTAGCCGGCCAGCAGCCGGCTGTAGGCGGGCCCCTCGTTCACGTGCGCGCGGATCATCGTCCAGGCCGTGGCGTCTCCGGCGTAGGCCCGCAGCGGGCAGCCTTGGAGGACGAGGACCTGGGTCCGGCTCGGGCGGCGCAGGGTGACGGCGTGCTCCACCCGCAGCGCCTCGGCGTTCACCTCCGCGATGATGGAGCGTTCGGCCGCCGGGATGTCGGTCTTCGGGCCGGTCCCCTCGTAGGTGGGGAAGGCGTAGAAGACCGAACCGGAGGAGGCCGTCCAGATCCCGCCCTCCACGCCGGGCAGCGCCGCCAGCGCCAGGGCCGTCGCCTGCTCCGGGGCGGCCCGGCCCCGTTGGCCCGACATCCGGTCGATGATGTTGCGACAGCCCCGGGTGGCCGCCACCTCCGCCTCGGCGACCTGGACGGCGGTCGATTGCGTGTAGAGGCCGAACAGGAGGTAGGCCGTCGCCGCACAGGAGGCGAGGAGCATGATCCAGAGGGCGAGCAGGCGTGCCCGCAGGCTGTAGGTCGTCACCACCCGGCTCACCGCTCGACCGGCCCGCGAGTTCCGGGGAAGATCGCCTCGGCGGGCCCCTCCCTGGCTTGGCCAAGTGGCGCCACCGGGGCATTGTGGCTCGGGGAAAGTCAATTGCCGCCCCGGGAGGAAGCCCCCTTGTCCAGTCCACCGCTGATCAACGCCGTCACGCGCGACGACCTGCGCGCCACGATCGGCGGCGAGAAGCTCGACAGCCTCACCGATCGCTTCGCGGCGACGCTGGCCCTCTCCCTCGGCGGCGACGCCCGGCTTGCGGACGACCTCGGCCGGGAGGCCCATACCCTCGTCTCCATGGCGGGAATGCTCGGGTACGACGCCCTGTCGCAGGCGTGCCGCGATCTCGAACAGGCCGCCAAGCAGGGCGGGGATCTCCGCCCGCCCCTCGACGCCGCGCGCCGGATGCGGGACGACACCCTCACCGCCCTGGGTGTGCGGCAGCAGGCCGTCGCGGCGGCTCCCTGAGGGGCCTCAGGCGACCGGCTGGCAGACCATCGTATCGGGGCCGAGGGCCTGGATGGCGCTGTCGAAGGTGAGGACCGCCCCCGTCACCGGATATTCGAGGCGGGCAATTCCCCCGAAACTATGCGCAAGGCTCCGGGCAATGAGCCGGGTGCCGAAGCCGGTCCGCGTGGGCGGGCTCACCGGAGGGCCGCCGACCTCCTCCCAGCGGAACCGCAGGACCGTCCCCTCGCCGGTTTCGGCCTCCGCCACGATCCAGGAGACCGCGACGTGTCCCTCCGGCGTGGAAAGCGCGCCGTACTTCGTCGCGTTGGTTCCGAGTTCGTGGAGCATCAGCGCCAGGGTCATCGCCTGATGCGGGCTCAGGGTGACATCGGGGCCCGACACGAGGAACCGTCCGGGCTCGCCGTCGCCGTGCAGGGCCACCGTGGTCTCCACGAGGGCGACCAGGGACGCGCTGGCGAAGGCGCCCTCCAACAGCACGTCATGGGCCCTCGCCAGGGCCTGCAACCGGGCCGAGAGGGAATCCGCCGCCACATCGAGGGAGGCGGCGTTGCGCAGGGTCTGCGCGGCGACGGCCTGGACCAGGGCGAGGGTGTTCTTCATCCGGTGCGAGAGTTCCTGCATCAGCAGGGACTGGCGCGCCTCCGTCAGCTTCAATTCGGTGATGTCGCGGGCGACGACGAGGATGCGCTCGGGCCGCTCGTCCACCCCGTTGATCGGGGTGATGGCGAGATCCCACCACGTGGTCCGCTCGTGTCCCTCGAGTTGCGCCTGGAAGCGGCTCGACCGGCCGATCCGGGCCTCGTGCAGCCCCCCGCGCACGGCCGCGCCGGCCTCGGGGCAGTCCCAGAACTCCGCCCAGAACCGTCCGATCGCGGCGGCCATATGGGCGAGGCCGAGGATCGACGGGCCGTTCTCACTCATGGTGATCAGGCGGCCGTCGAGGTCGAGGATCGCCACGAAGTCGGTGGTGGTCCAGAGGATGCGCCGGCTGAACTCCTCGCTCGCGCGGAGCTGCGCGTTCAGTTCCTCGGCGCAGGCGAGCCTCGCGGCCCCGACCTCGAGGTCGCGGCGGTAGACAGCCGCCGTCTCCTCGGCGGCCACGCGCTCCGTCTCGACGATGCGCCCGAGGCGCTGGTTGCGCTGAAGCTCGATGTCGGCGAGTTCGGTGACTTGGCTCAGGAGATAACGGAGGCGGGCGTTCTCCGCCTCCAGGTCGCCGATCCGGCGGCCGGTCGCATCCGGCTCCAACAACGCAATCAGCGTGTCCAATCGAGCCCCCCGTCCTAGCCGCGTCAGAGGCCCCCGCCGGGGGGCATGACCTATCGCGGACCCTCCGAACGCGAGGCTGGCGCCCGACACGCCAGGTTACGTGCTTCGGCGACGGGTCATCCCGCTTCTCACCCGGAGCCCGTCACCGCGTCCGCGCGATTCGAGGGGTTCCAAACCCTAGCACGAGCCGGTTTCGTCGCAAGCAGACTTTGCCTGCGACTGGGCGCGACAAACTGGCGATGGGTTAAAACTGTATTCGCGCGATGCATCACCGATTTCGCATCAGCAGTACCAGCCAGCCGATACCGAGGATGAAGACCACGAGCCCGATGGACACGAAGACCGGCGTGCCGAGATCGATGAGCCGGGGGGCGAGCTGCGTGGCGAAGGCCGCGACCACCAGGGCGACGGCGACCCGCGCGGCGGCGCGCTCGATGCCGCGAGTCACCTTCTCGAGGCCCTTGATCTCGATCTCGACGGTGACGCGCCCCTGCTTCAGCCGCACGAGCATCAGATGGATGAGCGTCGGCAGTTCCGAGGCGGCCCCGTAGAGGCCCGCGCCGAGGGCCTCGGCCTTCTGTTTCAGCCCGTCGAGGGAGAATTGCGAGCGCATGCTCGCCCGCACCGTCGGCCCGGCGGCGGCGAACAGATCGAAATTCGGATCGAGGTGGCGCATCACGCCGTCGGCGGTGACGAGGCCCTTGAACAGGATCGCGAGGTCGGTGGGCATCGCGAGGTCGTTCTCGCGGGCCATGTTCATGAAGTCGGTGAGGACGAGCCCGAGGTTGAGGGGGATCGTCGAGTGGCTCTCCACGAAGGATTGCGCCGAGACCTGCAACTTCGTGAGGTCCGGGTTGCTCGTCCCCGTCCAGTCGAGGAGCACGGCCATCAGCCCGTCCGCGTCCTGCTTCAGCATGGCGCCGATCAGCACGAGCAACTGGTTGCGCCGCCGCTGGGACAGGCGGCCGATGATGCCGAAATCGATGAAACCGATCCGGTTGCCCGACATCGCCAGCATGTTGCCGGGGTGCGGATCGGCGTGGAACTGGCCCTCGATCAGGGCCATCTGGAGGAAGGCGTCCGTACCCTTCTGGGCCAGGAGCTTCTTGTCGATCCCGGCGGCGGCCAGGGCGGCGTCGTCGTTGGGCGGGATGCCGTGGATGAAATCTTGCACGAGCACGCGCTCGGAGCAGTACTCCCAGTGGATCCGGGGGAAGACGATGTCGTCGCGGCCCTCGAAGATCTGCGCGAGTTGCTCGCAGTTGCGGGCCTCGTTCAACAGGTCGAGTTCGCCGTTCAGCCCGTCCGCGAGGTGGCGCATCTGCTCCCTCGGCTGGTAGCGGGCCATGTCGGGCCACTCGCTCTCCACGATGCGGGCCCCATGGGCCATGAGGCGCAGATCCGCCTCGATGATCTTGCGCAGGTTCGGACGCACCACCTTGACGATGACGTCCTCACCGGTGTGCAGGCGCGCCCGGTAGACCTGGGCGATGGAGGCCGAGGCGAGGGGCTCGGTGTTGAACTCGGCGAAGATCTCCGCCGCCGGGCCGCCCAGATCCTGCTCGAACTGGCCGCGGATCTGTTCCCACGGCACCGGCGGGACTTGGCTGTGCAGCTTCTGCAACTCCTCCGTCCAGGCCGGCGACAGGAGGTCGGGCCGGCTGGCGAGGATCTGCCCGAACTTGATGAAGGTCGGCCCCAGCGCCTCGATCGCCCGGCGCATCCGCTCCGGCTCCGAGAGGCGGGTCACGTCCATCCGGGGCTGGCGTCGTGGCAGGAGCGGCAGGGCGCGCAGGCCGAGCCGGTCCACGACGCGGGTCACCCCGAAGCCGATCAGGATTGAGGCGATCTCCGACAGCCGCTGGCGGTCGCGGGCGGCAACGAAGGCGGTCTTGAGCATGGGGCTGGGAGGGCTTTCCGGGTGTGGGCCTCACCGCAGCCCGATCTTAAGGACTTTTTTGGGACCTACTTACGCAGATCCGTGGCCGGCACTGCCGCAGGGCGGAGCGCCGGCCGCCGGTTTCAGGGCTTCACGGCGGCGTCGATGGCGTCGAGCACCCGGTCGATGTTGTGGGCGTTGAGCGCCGCGACGCAGACCCGGCCGGTCTCCAGGGCGTAGACCTCGTGCTCGTCGCGCAGGCGCACGGCCTCGTCGGGGGTGAGGCCGGTGTAGGAGAACATGCCCTTCTGCACCTTGATCGCCTCGAAGCCCCGGTCGGGGTGGCGCTGGTGCAGGCTGTCGGCCATGCGCACCCGCATCTGCTGAATCCGCTCGCGCATCTGCCCGAGCTCCTTCTCCCAATCCGCGCGCAGGGCGGGGTCCGTCAGTACGGTCTCGACGATCGCCGCGCCGTGGGTATGGGGATTGGAGTAGCTCGCCCGCACCAGCCGCTTGGCCAGCGCCTCGACCTTGGCGCGCATCGCCGGCTCGGAGGCCACGACGGTCAGCGCGCCGACCCGCTCGCCGTAGAGGGAGAACGACTTCGAGAACGACGACGCGACGAAGAACTCCTGGCCGGACTCGGCGAAGAGGCGCACCGGGGCCGCGTCGGCGTCGAGATCGACGCCGAAGCCCTGGTAGGCGATGTCGAGGAAGGGGACGAGGCCACGGCTCTGCAGCAGCGGCACGAGGTCGGCCCACTCCTCCGGCGTCAGGTCGGCACCGGTCGGGTTGTGGCAGCAGGCGTGCAGGACGACGATGGAGCCCTGCGGCAGGGTCTCGATGGCCTTGCGCATGGCGGGGTAGTCCGCCCCGCCGGTCTCGGCGGAGAAGTAGGGGTAGTCCACCACGGTGAAGCCGGCCTGGGTGAACAGGGCCCGGTGATTCTCCCAGGTGGGATCGCTGACGGCGACGGTGGCGCCGGGCTTCAACCGGGCGAGGACGTCGGCGCCGATCTTGAGGGCCCCCGTGCCGCCGACGCTCTGGAGCGTCGCCGCCCGGTTCTGAGACAGGATCGGCGCCCCGGCCCCGAACAGCAGGGCCTGCACGGCGTCGCGGAACGGCTTCGTCCCCTCGATCGGGCGGTAGGTCTTGGGCAGGGCCTTGTCGATCCAGCGCTTCTCGGCCTCCTGCACGGCGCGCAGGCGCGGCACCTTGCCCTCCGCGTCGGTATAGACGCCGATGGCGAGGTTCAGCTTGCCCGGCCGGCTGTCGGCGTTGAACGCCTCGAACAGGCGCATGATGGGGTCGAGGGGCGCATCCTGGATGCCGGCGAACAGCGAGGTCATGGATCTAGTCCCGGAACGGTTCAGCGACCCGCCGACGGCGATCATCCGCCGCCGGTCATCGTGGGCCGGGGGCCTTATCGCGCAGATCGCGCCGGATCGCGACCCCGCCGGGGAACAGGGCTGCCCCCCCGTGGCACCCCGATCCGCCGCTTGCTGCCCGCGCCCGCCGCCGACGCCCGCGCGAAGCGTTCGGGCCGACAAATCGCGGGCCCGGGCCGGGGTGACGGTTGACGCGGAGCCCCGCCATGCGGCGTACAGGGGCGGCCCATGACCGCGCCTTCCGCCCTCCTCGCCCTCGTCCTGTGCCTCGCCACCGGCGCCCCCGCTTTCGCGCAGGCCGTCGTGCGGGTCGGCCTGTCGGCCCCCCTGACCGGCGCCGACGCCCCCTTCGGCCAAGGGCTGCGGCAGGGGGCCGAACAGGCGGTGGCCGACCTGAACAAAGCCGGGCCGCGCCGGTTCGCGCTCAGCGTGGCGGACGACGCCGGCGATCCGCGGCAGGCGGCGACTGTGGCGTCGCGCCTCACCCAGGAGGGCGTCGCGGCGGTGATCGGCCCGTTCGAGTCGCCCTCGGTGGCCGCCGCCGCCCCGACCTACGAGAAGGCCGGCACGGTGTTCATCACCACCGGGGCGACCTATGGGCCCCTCACCGGACGCGGCCTCTGGAACCTGTTCCGACTGGGGCCGAGCGATCCGCAGCAGGCGAGGGCCGCCGCCGACTACCTCGCCAAGACGTATCCGGGCCGCCCCATCGGGATCGTGAACGACCGGACGAGCTTCGGCCGGGGCCTCGCGGATACCGTCGCGGCGAG
The DNA here is from genome assembly GCA_022702015.1 of Beijerinckiaceae bacterium. GTDB lineage: Bacteria > Pseudomonadota > Alphaproteobacteria > Rhizobiales > Beijerinckiaceae > Methylobacterium. The sequence continues at coordinate 38,686 of JAKONI010000258.1, forward strand.
GTGGCGGGACGTCGGCCAGGGCGATCCGCTCGCCCTCGGGTTCGACCGGGGGACGGCCGACCTCGCCGCGCTGGCCCAGCGTCTGGCGGGCGCCGGGGTGGCCGCCGTGTATTTCGGCGGCCTCGCCCCCGACGCGGCCAACCTCGTCAAGGCGATGCGGGAAGCCAAGCTCGACGTGCCCCTCGTCGCCAGCGACGGGATCCTCGACCCCGCCTTCGCCGCGCTAGGCCCCGCCGGGGAGGGGACGGTGATGACCCTACCGCCCGAGGCCCCCCACCTGCCCGACCCGCGAGGGGCCAAGGCCGCCGCGCGGCCCCCCGAAGCGGAGGCCGTGGCGGCGGGCGCCTACGCGGCGGTGCAGATCCTCGCCCAAGCCTTCGACCGCCCCGGCATCCTCGACCCCCGCACCGGCCGGGCCGATGGACGCAGGCTGGCCCAGGCCCTGCGCGCGGGGCCGTTCAAGACCGTGCTCGGGAGCGTCGCCTTCGATGCCCGGGGGGACCAGACCGGGGAGGCGGTGCTGCTGCGGGTCTGGCGCCGCCAGCCGGACGGACGGCTCGATTATGCCGGCCAGGAACCGTCGCCGGAGGCCGGACGGACGCAAACCCCGCCGGCGGGACTGAATTGAGTGGTGTGATTGAAGCGAAGCGACTTGCGGCTGCCTTCGCTGGAGACTAAATCCGTGCTTCGCCGCCGGGCTGCCGGGATCCGTGAAGTCGGATCGCTCCGCCGCCCCTCGGTGTCTTCCAGACGACACGGGTTGTCGAACGCTTTTTTGCCGGAACGCCTGCTGCCGGACGGTTCGACTGGAGAAGGTGTATGGCTAAAGAAGAGTTGATGCAGTTCGACGGTCTCGTGATCGAGATCCTGCCCGATGCGCGCTACCGCGTCCAGCTCGACCAGGGCCACGAGATCGTGGC
>JAKONI010000268.1 GCA_022702015.1 Beijerinckiaceae bacterium
TGATCGCCCCCCTCCTGTCGCTTCTCTACGAAGCCTACGGCTTCGTGGGCGCACCCGCCCATCCGGGACAGGATGCGGCCAACGCCATGCCCGCGCCCCAGGCCGCTCTCATGACCCAGATCGCGGATGGCATCGCCCATGGCCATCTGCCCTGGACGATGGTGGCGATCGGCGCGGGCCTCGGCGTGGTCTTCGTGGCCCTGGAGGCCGTGCTGCGCCGCCGGAACCTGACCTTCCCAGCGCTGACCGTCGGGATCGGCATGTATCTGCCTTTGTCGGTGGAGGTGACGATCGCCATCGGCGGCGTGCTCGGCTGGCTGGCGGAGCGCCGGTTGCGCCGCTCCGTCGCCGGGGACGGCGAGAGGCAGGACGAGGCCGTGAACGATGCCCGGCGCCGGGGCGTGCTCCTCGCCTCGGGTTTTCTGGTCGGGGAGAGTTTCGTCGGCGTCCTCCTCGCGGGCGCCGACCTCGCGGCGGGTCGGGGATCCTCCCTCGCCCTCGTCGGACACGGGTTCGATACCGTGGCCACGGGGCTGGGCTTCGCCGTCTTCGCGGTGAGCCTCGTGATCTACTTCCGCCTCGTGTCGCGGCCGGCATGACCCCGCCCGTGGCGCTTCGTTCGCCGCCGGCGGGGGGCCAGGAACGCCGCCGTCACGCCGGGGGTTCGCCATGGGACGGGGGGCGTCCATTCGATTCCGGGATCCAGCGAGGCGAAATCTGACGATGCCCCGGACCGTCGAGACCCCCCGCCGTCTGTCCCCCGGCGCCCGGCCATGACGGAGGCCGCGATGACGAACGCCGCCGACGAGGCCCTGCTCGCCCTGGTCCGTGAGCTACGGAGCGCGGGCTACGCGTTCACCACCGTCACCCCCGCGACCCATGCGCGGGTCCTGGCGCGCGATCCCATGCGGCGCGCCGCCTCCCTGCGGGACATCTTCGGATGGAGTCTGCCGTTCGATCGGCCGGTGCTATCCGACGACCTGTTCGCGCTCATGGACGCGGCCGGCATACTCGTGGCCGCCGAGGACGGATGGCGTTCGGCGCTCCGGGTGTCCAGCCTCGACGGGAAGCTCTTCCTGCATTCGGCCTATCCCCCGGCCCAGGCGGACGTGGTGTTCTTCGGGCCGGACACCATCCGGTTCGCGGATGCCGTCAAGGATCACTTGGCCGGCCGGGAGAGGATGCCGACCCGCGCGGTGGATCTCGGCACCGGGTCGGGCGCCGGTGGGATCGTCATCGCCGGGCAGGTGCCGGAGGCCGAGGTCGTTCTGGTGGATATCAATCCCCGGGCCTTGCATCTCGCCGGCCTGAACGCCCGATCCGCCGGGGCTTGGCGGGCGAGGCCCGCGCGGAGCGATCTGCTCCACGATGTCCCGGGTCACTTCGATCTCATCGTGTCGAACCCGCCGTTCATGATCGACCGGGCGGGCCGGACCTACCGGGACGGGGGAGGGGCTCTGGGCGAGGGCCTGTCCCTGGCGGTGGTCGAGGCGGCGGCGGCGCGTCTGGCCTCCGGCGGGGCGCTGGTGCTGTTCACCGGCGCGGTCATCGCGGCCGGACGGGATCCGTTCCGGGAAGCCGCCATCGCGGTGTGCGAGGAGGCGGGCTTGGCCTGGACCTATCGGGAGGTCGATCCCGACGCCTACGGCGAGGAACTCGACGGCCTCGCCTATGACGGGGCCGACCGCATCGCCCTCGTCGTACTCACCGCCATCCGAGGACACGCGACGTGATACCCACCGGAACCGAACCGCAACGCCCGTCCGGCGACCGCCGGGCCTTCCTCGATGCTGTGCTGGAGGGCCTCGCGGGCTCGCCCAAGCGGTTGCCGGGCAAATACCTCTGGGACGAAGCCGGGTCGATCCTGTTCGACCGGATCTGCACCGATCCCGACTACTATCCCACCCGATGCGAGACGGCGCTCCTGCCGAGGGTCGCTCAGGCGATCGCGGAGGAGGTCGGCCCGGAAGCCTCCATCGTCGAGTTCGGAAGCGGCGCCAGCCGGAAGATCCGCACGCTGCTGAACGCCCTGGCGCGACCGGCCCGTTACGTCGCCATCGACATCTCGGAGGACTACCTCGAAGCCTCCCTCGCTCGCCTCCGGCCCGACTATCCCGCCGTGGAGATGACGACCGTCTGCGCCGACTATTCCCGACCGGTGCGATTGTCGGTGAACCTCGCGGGGGGCACGACGCTGGGATTTTTCCCCGGCACGAGCATCGGCAACTTCGCCCCGCAGGATGCGGCCGCGTTCCTCACCCGGGCGAGGGAGACCCTCGGGCCGAGCCTGTTCCTCATCGGCGCCGACACCACCCACGATCCGGCGCGCCTCGGCCTGGCGTATGGCGGCTGCGGTGGGTTGATGGAGGCATTCCACCTCAACTTGCTGGCGCGGATGAACCGCGAGCTTGACACGGCCATTGCGCTTGACGGGTTCCGCCACGAGGCACGGATCGTCCCCGAACCGTACCGCATGGAGGCGCATCTCGTGGCGACGCGGGCGCAGATTTGGTCCCTCGGCGGGCGGGAGGTGGAACTCAAGGAGGGGGAGAGCCTGCGGACGGATACGTCGCACAAATACGATCCCCGGACGTTCGCGGATCTGGCCACCGGGAGCGGATGGCACCTGGAGCGACACTGGATCGATACGTTCGGCTTCGCGCTGTACCTGCTGCGCGCCCAATGATCCTCCGACCGGGATTTGAGACGCTCAGACAACTCTTTTAGACGGCGATACAACCTCAGATTTTGTGTCGCGTTTATTCTCGGCCCCCACCGGGGAGCGCGTCCGGTGCTGGGACCGGACCCTCAACACCCTAGGATCAGGAAGGCTACGATGACGCTGAAGCGCCGCACCGACATCATGGCTCAGGCCGGCCGGCCCCTGAGCGCCCGGGAGAGGCGGCATGCGCTCCGCCTCAGCGGGCGGACGAAGATCACCCGCTGGATCGGCACATCGAAAAGTAAGCGTGTGGCGCAGGTGTCCGAGGCCGAGCCCACCCCGGCCGGTCCCCCGGCCGAGGTGATCGTCCTGTCCTGGAAACAACTCTTCGGGCGCGGTATCGGAGCCGGGGCCACGCCGTCCTCCATGCCGCCGATGCGGATGGGTTCGAAGCTTCTGGCCTTCAGGGCCAACTGATCGCGGTCCGGCGGATGAGGCGGCCCGTCTGAGGCCTGCTCTACGAAACGCGACGCTTGTCCGACGCCTCTCCGGGGGTACCCGCCCCAAGCCCGTAAGACTTCGCGAGGCTGGACCGCCGCTCGCTGTATTCGGGGGCGACCATCGGATAGTCCGGCGCGAGGCCGAACCGCTCCCTGTACGTCGCCGGCGTCAAGCCGTTGGCGGTCAGGTGACGCTTGAGGGTCTTGTAGGGCTTGCCGTCGATGAAACTGATGATCCGGTCCGGCTGCACCGAGCGGCGGATCTGGCTGGCATTCGGCGTCTCGCGGGCCTTTTCCTCCGGCTTGGCCCCGCCGGCCATCAGCTCGACCAGCGCGCGATGGACGGTGGCGATCACCCCCGGGATGTCAGCATGGGCGACATGGTTGTGCGAGACGTAGGCGGCGACGACGCTACTCGTCAGCTCGATAAGACTTTCGTCATTGTGCAAAATATTGTCGGACAAAACTAAACATCCCTGCTTCCCCCAGGGATGATCATCGTCCAACTTCTGACTTGTTTCAAGGTCGAACCGCGCCCGGTCTAGGCTTATGCCTCAGCAGCCCTCGCAGATCTTCCGCGCGGCGAGGCGTCCGCCCTGGATCAGGTGGAGCATCGCCGCATCCCGGTCGTAGTCGTCGGACTTGTGGGGCATGGCCGGCGGGGGCGGGAGTTCCGCGCCCACCGATCCGGTCCGCACGTCATCCCGGCCGATGGCGCCGAGGGCCGCCGCCAGGCGGCTCTGGAGCAAGGGCGCGCGGGTCAGGTTGCCGGGCCGAAGCGTTTCCCAGTTCATGCGCGCCTGAGCCGATGCGTTAAGGGAGGCGACGGGATCGATGCGGGACCCGCGCGGCTCCGGCAACGCACCCACGACATCCCCCGGCATGGGCGGCGCGAGCGTCACCGCGCCGAAGCCGGAGGCGGTCGAGGCCACGGGGTGAGGACTCGCCTTCACGGAGGCATGGACCTGCGCATCGCTCGCGGGAAGTGAGCTGTACGCTGCGGGAACCCCCAGGGGGCGCAGCGAACAAGCTCCAGCCAGCAATCCGATGCCGGCGACGGCGAACAGCTTCAAATTCATGTCGGCTCGCGATAGCCCCCTACGGGGTATGGCATACAGCTTAGCTGCCGGGGGCCGATTGTCTATGGGCCCAGAGCCACAGTTCGCAGCGGATTTGGTCCGCGCCGTGGCGGCCATGGTAATTGGTTAGAAGTTAAGGACTAGTTGTCGCGGTGAGGGGCATATTCACAACAGTGGTGAATGCCGCGGCCCGACTCCCATGCGACAGCACGAATGTGGCGTGCCCAGGGTGTCCCAGCCGCCGAAAACCGGGCTCAGGCGGGGGAAAGGTGAGCCGTGGCCCCAGCGGATGTGGTGTCGGCCTCGTTCGGGCCGGACCGGGCCGGGTTTTCCACCGCGTAGTAGGCCATGGCCACCTCGCGCCCCCGCAGCGGCTGGCGGCTCACCTCCCGCCAGATCGCCTCGGAAGACCCGGCGGCGGCGCGGACGGCCTCCGAGGCGAGGATCGGCACGCCGAAGGTTTTCGTCGCCTGCTCCAGACGGGCGGCGACGTTCACCGTGTCCCCGAGCACGGTGAACTCGTAGCGCGCGTCCTCGCCGATGATGCCGCTGAAGACCTCGCCGCAATGGAGTCCGACGCCGATGCGCACGGGGACACCGTGCTCGCCCTTGGCATTCCAGCGGGCGATCACCTCCACGAGGTCGCAGGCGAAGGCGACGGCCCGCGCCGCATCGTCGGGGCCAGGTTCTGGCAGGCCGAATACGATGAGCGCGCCGTCGCCGATGAACTTGTCCACGACGCCCCCGTGCGCCCGGGCGAGGCGCATCACCCGGCGGCGGTAGGCGGATAGGAACAGCGAGAGCTGGTGGGGATCGAGGCGCTCGGCGATGGCGGTGGAGCCGCGCATGTCCACGAAGGAGATGACCGCCTGTTGTCGCCTCCCGTTGCGAAGGCTGTCGTCGTCGTCGGCGAGGCGCGAGACCAACTCATACGGGAGAAAGCGCGAGAGGCGGCGGCGGCGCATCGCTTCCCGGGCCGCCGACATGCCGAACAGGACCACAGCCACGGCCAAGGCCGCCAGGACACCCCAGATGAGGAGGGCGACGCGGGAGACGGCTTCCTGCCGCCGCTCCATCAGTTCGCCCTCGTGCTCCTTCATCGATCCGACGATGGCGCGGATCTCGTCCATCAGCTGCCGGCCGACGCCCTCCCGGACGCGGTTGCGGCTGGCGTCGATCTCCCCGGCGCGATGCATCTCCACGGTCGAGCCCAGTTCATCGAGCTTGCTGCGGATCACGCGGATCAGCTTGTCGAGTTCGAGCCGTTGTCCGTCTTCCTCGCGCAGCAACTCGTGCAGCTTGACGATCTCGCGGTTGACCATGACCTTGCCGTTGCGGAACGGCTGGAGGAAGGCGTCATCGCCGGTCAGGAGGTAGCCGCGCTGGCCCGTCTCCGCATCCTGCACCGCCGAGAGGACATCGCCCAGCACACCATCCACAGCCAGCGCATGGCGGACGGCCTCGATGCCCCGCTGCTGATACGTGAAGGCCCCCACCGCGATGGCGAGCATCGCCATGATCACGGCGAGCCCGACGATCATCCGATCAGTCGTCCGGGACCGCGCGGGCAGCCGGTCGATGACGCCGAACGCAGCGGCTGATTTCATGGAGTGGCCATCGCAAAACAGTCACCACGGTCCGCCCGGCAACGGACAAGCGTCGCGATGCGCTTCGGCCGAAGACGCTCAGGTCGGGATGGCGGGACGACGACCATGCGAAGCGCGCTCCGACGCCGGGGGTTGGAACGTCCTCCGCTCCACGCCGGTCGCCGGCGGAAAAGCGATCATCGCCAATTGGTTCCAGACGGCGTGGGAATACGCCGGCCGGGCATGGCGGTCGCGCCGCATGGCCGTCTGGCATGGGCGGAAGTACGGCGGCAGTACCCGCACACGTTGTGGCAAGCGTGCCCTCTTTGAACCCGCCGGAAGACGCGCTAGACGAATTTCCAATACGAACAGGCGGGGGATCGGTCCTTTCCGGTGGCGATGGCCCCGGCGCGATGCCGACCCCATGCCGGAAAGGCAGATATGCGGATCCTCGTCACAGGCGGTTGCGGCTTCATCGGCTCGGCCCTGGTCCTCCACCTGGTGCGGGACCTCGGCCACGACGTCGCCACCCTCGATGCGCTGACCTACGCGGCCAATCCGGTCTCGTTGCAGCCGCTGGCGGAGAGCGGCCGTCACAGGCTGATCGAGGCCGACATCTGCGACCGCGACGCCGTGCGGGCGGCGTTCCAGGAATTCCGCCCCCAGGCGGTGATGCATCTGGCCGCCGAAAGCCATGTGGACCGCTCGATCACCGATCCGGGTGCCTTCGTGCGCACCAATGTCATCGGCACGCAGACCCTGCTCGACGCGGCCCGCGAACTCTACGAGGGCTATACGGGGGCCGACCGGGACAATTTCCGCTTCCTCCACGTCTCCACCGACGAGGTGTACGGCTCGCTCCCGCCCGACGCCTTCTTCACCGAGGATAGCCGCTACGATCCCCGCTCGCCCTATTCGGCCTCGAAGGCGGCCTCGGACCATCTGGCCCGCGCCTGGCACGAGACCTACGGCCTGCCGGTGCTGGTGACGAACTGCTCGAACAA
>JAKONI010000134.1 GCA_022702015.1 Beijerinckiaceae bacterium
GCCGGAGCGCGGCGTCGCCGTCGGCCTCCGTCGCCCCCCGCGAGCCGAACGAGCGGACCGACTGGCGGATGACCGTGTCGTCCCTTCGGATCGTCCAGTCGAAGCGTCCGGGCTCGGCCTCGGAGGCATGGACGTGCAAGGTATGGGGATTGGGCCTGAAAGTGATCATGGCTGTTCTCGCGGTCCGCCTGACTTGAGACGGTGCTACAGGGCTCGAAATACGTTATTCCGTTGTAATTGCGGGCGGGATCTACGATATATCAATTACCCTTCGCGCAATTCCGTGCTGGGCCGAGCAAACGAGGCTGTCATGGCACGCGAACCGACCACCGGACGAGCGCAGGTCGTCACCACGAAGGACTTCAACGAGCGTGTGAAGCGCCTGCTCGCGGACAAGCCGGATCCCCGGAAGGCCGAGCCGAAGACCCGGGGCTTCAAGAACAGCAAGCCCCCCGTCAAGGAGTGACGGTTCGGGCCGGGGGCTGCCGGCCGGCGGCCCCTCGACCCACGAGGATGGTCTTGGTGGTGTCGAAGGAAACAGGGCTTGAGCATGTCCCCCGATGACGAGGCGACTATGCGCCCCGCATGGGGGTAAAGATAGTCCCCTGATCTTGCGGCATCGCGGGGTTATCGGAACCTCACGCTGAACGTCATGGCCCCGGGGGTGAGAGACTCCGCGGTGCTCGCCGCCGCCGAGGCCGCCCGTGACCGTGCCGGCGCGTGGGGCACCCAGGTCGGCGGAGGATCACCGTGGCTTGGTGAGGGGCCGACCGGAGCGGCGGAGGGGCCTTCGCCCGTCAGCCCCCCCGGGCCGAGCCCGCCCGCCAACCGCGAGGGCCGTCGAACCGGGTGTGTCGCCTTCTCCGTCGCGCGCGCCACATAGGTCGCCTGCCGCCTTGCAAGGCGCGGGATGAGAGGCGTTATGACCGAGCCGCCGGACGACAACCTCGACCACTACGCCGTCGGCTTCTACGCCCCCGGGAAGAACATCAGCCGGGACGCATGCCCCTATGCCGAGGGCCTGGATGCGCACGACCGGTGGCTGGCGGGGTTCGATGCCGCCGTTCGCGGCGAGAGGCTCGAGGATCGCCGCGAAGGTCGAGCGCAGGGATGACCCGCCCCCGTCGCGTCGGCCTGCCGTGGTACGAGCCCGAGCACTACGAGGCCCTGCGGGCCAGCCTCGCCGATGGCCCGCAGCTTCCGCCCGCCTACGAGACGTGGCGGATCGCGACCGAGCAGATGGAGCGGGAGGTCGAGCGCAGCGGCGTCGCCGTCCGGCGCGTGCCGATCGTGCCGGCCGTGTTCGCGGCATGGTGCGAGGCGCACGGCGTCGAGGGCGGCGGGGCGGCCCGGTCGCGGTACGCCGCCGAGATCCTGGCCGCCGATGCCGCCGGCCATTGACCCCATTTTCACCGGGCCGCCCATCCGTGCGATAACGAGACCATGGACAACGTGATCCGCCCTACGTTCGGTCGGCCGGCCAAGGCCGAGCCGAACACCGCCGAACACGAGACCGTCAGCGAGTTCAGCCCTCTCCAGGTCTACGGCACCACCGTCGGCCACTTCGTGGCGCTGATCCGCGCGGAGTTCGGCGCCGAGGGACCGACGCTTCAGCTCATCGTAGGCCAGGATGGGGGCGAAGGCGCCGAGTCCGTGGCGGTCTTCCCCGACAATGCCGAGGGCGAGGCGGATGCGGAGACGACGGCGTTCGCCATCCTCCGCACGCTGGAGATCGTGAAGGAGGCGAGGGACGGGCCCGCGTGATCAGGCCGGTCGCCGCTCGTGACGCCACAGGGCGACGGCCACCCGCCGCGCGTCGTAGCTCCGGCGCAGCGGCGTCCCCAGATCGCCCTGGCCCTCCGGCGCGTACCCGTAGATCAACACGGCGTCGGGGCCGTAGGCCTTCATCAGCTGTCGCCGCCATTGGCGATCGGCTGACGCGAAGGCCGCCTCGGTCAACGCCAGGCGGTCCGAGTCCAGTGAGAGCGTGAGAGAGGTCATGCCACTCAACGCGACGATCCGGGCCTAGGGTCCAGCTTGGGCATTCAGATCCTCGATAAACGGCACCGAACGCCAGCCGCGTGGCCGCTGACCGCCTGCTTTCCCGACGCGCGGCGGATACGGATAGCTTGGCCGGACGTTGCGAGGCATGGGTCCGTCAAGCCGGGCCCCTGTCAAGCCTCTGCGGGCCCCTTGTTTCAGGAGATGAACGTGCTCAGGCGAGTCGTGCTTGGATTGGCCCTATGCCTTGGATTGTTCGTGCGAGCGCCCGCTCCCGCGGAGGCCGCTCACTTCGGTACGGCCGCCGGGCTGATCGGGGTGGTGGAGACCGGCCTCGTCGAGGTGCGCTATCACAGACGGTACCGCCACCACCGTCGGCATTGGCATCACCGTCACCACTGGCGCCGCCATCATCACCGGCACCACTGGCATCACCGCCGTCATCACCCGCGTCTGCACTTCACGAGCCGGCCGCATCGGCACGGAGCCGCGCGTTCAGCGGGTCGCTGGCAGCAGCCCGAGCATGGCCGGTCCGTCCGGCCGGTGGCCGAGCCCCGGTTCTACTAGAGCGTTCTCTGTAATCCCTGGATTACGGAGAACGCCCTCGTCCATTGCTCCTGCCGCATTGTCCCACACCGAACCGGCGTCCACTTCGGCGGAGAACGATCCGGATCCGGTCGCGGGGGTTCGGGGAAACCCGGACCCTTGAAAAAGCCCGCCACGGCATGACCGGGCGGGCTTGCCGTGATCCTCGACTGGTCTCCCGCGCCCGGCGACGGAAGCCGACGCCGGGGGCGCGCAAGGTCTCCTGCGGACGACCATGCGCCTGCCGCGCCATCACATGTGGAGCAGCCAATCCGCGGCGTGAACCAAGCCGGCATCGTGTACGGCGAAGGATTGCGCGCCCGCGCTCAGGGACGTGAAGTGGGCCCCCGAGACGGTCGCCCCGTTGTAGGTGGCGCCGTCGAGATAGAGGTTGCGGTCGGTGGCGGGGGTGCCGTCGTAGGCATCGTTCAGGAAGGTGACGCTGACCGTGTGATCCCCCGTCGCCCAGTCCCCGTTGACCGTGAGGGTGTCGGATTGACCGGCCGCATGGGAGGCGTGGGCGGTCAGGGTGCCGCCGACCTGCTTGCCGTCCACCGAGACGGTGTACTGGGCATCGCCCTTGTAGGCGTCCTCGCTGATGCGCAGGACCAGCGCGTCCGGTCCCGCGCCGATCGTCGTGGTCGTCGGGGTCGCCGCCGCCACCGGGACGGTCTGGGCGGCATCGTGCGCCGTGAAGGATTGCGGGCCCGCGCTGAGGAGCGTGAGGTGGCCCCCGGAGACGCTCGCCCCGTTGTAGGTGGCGCTGTCGAGGTAGAGGTTGCGATCGGTGGCGGGGGTGCCGTCGTAGGCATCGTTCAGGAAGGTGAAGCTGACCGTGTGATCCCCCGCCGCCCAGTCCCCGTTGACCGTGACGGTGTCGGATTGACCGGCCGCATGGGT
>JAKONI010000290.1 GCA_022702015.1 Beijerinckiaceae bacterium
GCCCCTGGCGAAGGAACTCAACGCCCATGTCATCGGCCATTGCGACGTCACCGACGCCTCGACCATCGACGCGGTGTTCGAGGAGGCCGGGCGGATCTTCCCCGAAGGCATCGACTTCGTGGTCCACTGCATCGCCTTCTCCGACAAGGACGAGCTGACCGGCCGCTACCTCGACACGTCCGAGGAGAACTTCAGCAAATCGCTGTTGATCTCCTGCTACTCCTTCACGGCGGTGGCGCAGCGCGCGGAGAAGATCCTGCGCCCCGGCGGCTCCCTGGTGACTCTCACCTATTACGGCGCCGAGAAGTGGATGCCGCACTACAATGTGATGGGCGTGGCCAAGGCGGCCCTTGAAGCCTCGGTGCGCTACATGGCGGCCGATCTCGGCCCGAAGAACATTCGCGTCAACGCGATCTCGGCGGGGCCGATCAAGACGCTCGCCGCCTCGGGGATCGGCGACTTCCGCTACATACTGAAGTGGAACGAGTACAACGCCCCGCTGCGCCGAACCGTGACGATCAGCGAAGTCGGCGAGACGGCGGCCTACCTCGTCTCCGACATGTCCGCCGGCATGACCGGCGAGATCCTGCACGTCGATGCGGGCTATCACGTCGTGGGGATGAAGAACCCCGAAGCCCCGGATCTCAGCCTCGACCGGGAGTGAGGGCACTCTCGCCGGGGCGAAGGGCCGGGGCGACAGCCCCCCTCCCCCACGCCGAGGGGGAAGCTCACTCTGGCTCGACGCGCTATCGTAAGTTCGATCCGATGAGGGTCCCGCGACAGGGGCAGGTCCCGTCGCGCATCCGCTCAAACTGATACCGTCACGACGCGCTTCCGGGCGGAGGGCCCGGAAGCGCGGTGCGACTACTCGTCCGCCGGGGCTTGGCCCGCCGTCGGGTTCACGACGGCGGCAGGCTTCGACGGGGCCTTGGCGCCGGGCTTGCCGGCGGCGGCGGGCTTGGACATGTACTCAGGATCGGTCCGGGGGCCGTTGGCGCCGTTCGTCGGCCCGCCAAGCTGGCCTGGGACCAGATCCGTCACCTTGTTCCAGGTCTGCGACTTGCACAGGAAGGCGATGAGGCATCCCCGCACGGTCAGCTCGTTCGGCGCCTCGGTCCAGATCGTGACCTTGTAGAACTTCCCGTCCTCGGAATTGTAGATCTGCCCCTCGTAATGGGCGTCGTCATTGGGCTTGAGGCCCATGATGAGCTGGTGGCCCAGGGACGGGCGCGCCTGCTTCTTGGGGTCGGGATTCTTGAAGTCGACCCGGGGCTCGCCCTTGTCCGACAGCGGGACTTTCAGCCACACCACGTAGCCGCACAGCCGATCATTGGTGGCGCCGCACTTTTCGAGGCGGACGCGGGCGCGCCCATCCTCCGTGAGATAGGTGCCGCTGGGGTCGGCCGGCGTGGCCGCCCGGGCGGGACCGGCGAGGGCAGCGAGCGCAAGGAACGCCACCGGCGCAACGCGGCGGCCGAGCGTGCGAAACTTCATCCGAATCCACTCCCACATCGCGAGCCGCGGCCTGTCTGGCCGGATCCCCCGGCGGATACGATCCGCCGGACAGCGCGCGGTACCGAACGATTTACGATCGCCGTCTCACGCCCGAAGTTGGCCGCATCATGACAACCGGGGCATGAGGCCCGTTCTAGCCGGCCGCGCGGTCCGTTTCCGCGCAAACAAAAGGGCCGGCGCGATGCGCCGACCCCGGGAGCTCCACGACGGAGGACCGCTTACTCGGCGGCGGTCATCTCGGCGGTGAAGTGCCCGCACCAGTCCTTCGTGGCGACCACCGGCCACAGCCCCTTGGTGTCCGGGCCCGGCTGGCTCACCGGCGGGTTGAAGCGGCACAGGCCCTCGTCGGCCTTGGCCTGGGCGCCGTTGCCGTGATGCTCGTCGTAGAAGCGGCAGCTCTCACAGGATGCGTTCGCGGATGCGGCCATGACGTGACTCCGTTCGATTCCGATGCGGGCTCGATCGTCCGTCCCGCTCGCAGTTGTTAATTAGAACAACTCCAATCAAGCGTCAACGGGGGTCGTCCTGACGAGCATCGAGCACGCTGGATCCGGGGCAAAAGAAAAGCCGGAGGGCGGTGCCCCCCGGCTTGCAAAACGTCGGCGATAGGGCCCTTGCGGGGCCGCTTCGTTCAGCCCTGCTTGGCCTTCTTGTTGGCGTTGTGGTGGCCGATGGCGCAGCCAGCCGCCGCGCCCATCTTGCCATGACCGGCCATGTGACCGGCGACGCCGCCGACGACCGCGCCCTTGAGGCAGCCCTTGGCTTCGGCGGGGGCTCCGCCCACGAGAGCGGCCAGGGTCAGAGCCGAGATACCCACTGCGAGATGCTTCATCACCATCCTCCGTATTGTCGCCAGAAACGGCGCGGCGCGGAGCAACGTTCCCTCACATCCGCGTTGGGACGGCGGCCCGGGGGCTAGGCGGCGGGGCGCGCCAGTTCACCCTCGCGCTCGCGGAACAGGGCGGTGCAGCCGGAGCCCCGGTGCATGCTGAGGATCGAGGCCCGGTCGACCTCGGGATGCGTAACCAAGACCTTGCGGACACACGACAACACTTTGTCGTACTGAACAGGGTCGAAGTTCGGCTCCAGCGGGCTGACCGCAATGTAGGTCTCGACCACCAGCACGCGCTCGGCGCGTTCACGACCGACCTCGACCGCAATCCAGGAGGATTTGATGAGGCTCGTGCTGCTCAGCATGGGCATTCCCTCGCGGTTGCGCCGATCTGTGCGGTTCGGCACTTGCCGCCATAGTACGCCCTTCCCGCGATCTGTGAAGACCGGAGGACTTTTCCACCGTGCGGAACGTCGGCGGGGTCCGTCGCCGCTACTCCCAGAAGTGCGGCCGGCTCTCCTCGAGATGCGGTCCGAGCCGGATGGCGGCGACCCGCGTCGCCAGGCCGTCCGCCCCGGTCTCCACGGCGACACCGCACAGGGTCCCCGGGCCGCCCGCCACCTCCCATCGGGAGCCGGGCGTCTTCTGGATGAGGCGGCGGATCGGCTCGTGCTTCTGCATGCCGATGACCGAATCGTAATCGCCGCACATGCCCGAATCGGACATGTACGCCGTCCCCCCGGGCAGCACCCGGTGATCCGCCGTCGGCGTATGCGTGTGGGTCCCGACGACGAGGCTCACCCGGCCGTCGAGGTAGTGCCCGAAGGCCTGCTTCTCGCTCGTGGCCTCGGCATGGACATCGACGACGATGGCGTCGGCGGCGGCGCCGAGGGGGCAGGCCGAGATTTCCCGTTCCACGGCCGCGAAGGGATCGTCCATCGCGTCCAGGAAGACCCGGCCCATGACGTTGACCACCAGGACCCGGGCGCCGCCCTGCGTCTCGATCACCGTCGCGCCCCGGCCGGGTGTGCCGGGGGGATAGTTGGCCGGGCGCACCAAGCGAGGCTGCCGGCCGATGAAGACCAGCGCCTCCCGCTGGTCGAAGCTGTGGTTGCCGAGCGTCACCGCATCCGCCCCGGCGCCGATCAACTCGTCGCAGATCGCCTCGGAGATGCCGAACCCACCCGCCGCGTTCTCGCCATTCACCACCACGCAGTCGAGGCGCCACCGCTCCCGAAGGTTGGGGAGCTGCTCCAGCACCACCGCCCGACCGGGCCGCCCGACGACGTCGCCGAGAAACAGGAGCCTCATCCGCGTGCGTCCTCCGGGGTGACGATGCCCTGCTCGGTGACGATGGCCGTGAGCGCCCGGTCGTGCGCCTCCATGGGAACCTCCGGCACCTCCTGGGCGGCGAAGGCGACGCCGATCGTCACCACGGGCCGCGCCCGGGAAAGACGCGCGATCGCCCCGTCGTAGTAGCCCCGGCCGTAGCCGAGGCGGTGTCCCATGCGGTCGAAGGCAGCCAGGGGAACGATGAGCGCGTCCGGCTCCACCTCTGGCAGGGCGGGATCGGGCTCGCTCAGGCCGAACTTCGCCCGGACGAGGGTCGCCCCCGGTCGCCATTCGCGGAACACCAGCCCCTCGGGCGTGACCTGGGGCAGCGCGATGCGCTTGCCCGCCGCCGCCAGCGCCGTCATCGCGGCCCGCGGATCGACCTCGCTGCGGATCGGCCAGAAGCCGCCGACCAGCGTCGCGGCGGCGAGGGTGGGGAGACCGAGCAGCGTCCGCCCGATGGCCGCCGAGGCGTCGCGCCGCGCGTCCGGATCGAGACGGTCGCGGGCCGCCAGGACGGCGCGTCTCAGTTCGGGCTTGCTCACCGCCGGGGCGGAGGGGTCCGATTGGGGATCAGGGTGCGGAGCCACGTGAGCCGTTGGAGGATCGATCCCGGGAAACCTACAGCGTAGGTGGGCGCCGTGTTGGCCAGGTCCAGGGACGAGGCCAGGGACAGCTCCCGAGGGAGTCGATAAGGCCCCGGGGATAGTGCTCCTGACGAACTCTGCAGCCCCGCGTTCACTATGTAGCCCCGCACCCTTCCCCGCGCCAGTGTGCCCCGCGAGAAAACCCGGATTGGCCACGGGGGGCGCAAAGGGGCGCGCCGAGGGCCGTACCAAGGGGGTTGATCCCCCGGGCGCCATATCGCAATCCAGCGAACGCCTTGGAGAGGGAGCTGTCCCTGTACACGTTCCGCCCCCCTGCCTCGCCCTCCGACGTGGGAAGGGCCGCGTGAGCGCCGACGGCACCGCCCCCCTGCGCGTGGCCGAGGCCCTGGCGCTGATCCGGGGACGGCTCGCCGCCTGGGATGGTCACGAGCGCGTTCCCCTGGCGGGGGCCGAGGGGCGCGTCCTCTCGGCGGACATCGTGGCGCCGATCGACCTCCCGCCCTTCGACAACTCCGCCGTCGATGGGTACGCCCTGCGCCATGCCGACCTCGCGCCGGATGGGCCGACGACCCTGCCGGTGGCCGGACGGGTTCCGGCCGGGACCGCCGCCGAGGTGATCCGGCCGGGCACGGCGATGCGGATCTTCACCGGCGCTCCCATGCCGGCGGGGGCCGACACCGTAGCGTTGCAAGAGGACGTGCGGCGCGAAGGCGACCTCGCCACGTTCCCCCCGGGACTGGCGCAGGGCGCCAACCGGCGCCGGGCCGGCGAGGATGTGGCACGCCATAGCCCCGCGCTCCGGGCCGGCCATCGCCTCGACGCGCGGGGCCTCGCGCTCGCCGCGTCCCTCGGGCTCGATCACCTCCCGGTGCGGCCCCGGCTGCGGGTCGGCCTGTTCTCCACCGGGGATGAGGTGAGCGAGGGGCGGGCGGACCCAGGGGCGGCGCGCATCCACGACGCCAACCGCCCGATGCTGTCCGCTCTCCTTCGCCGGGCCGGCGCCTCACCCCAAGATCTCGGCATCCTGCCCGATGCGCCGCAGGCGTTGCGCGCAAGGCTCGTCGCGGCGGCGCCGGACCACGACCTTCTCGTCACCACCGGCGGCGTCTCCGTGGGGGAGGAAGATCATGTCCGGTCCGCGATCGGTGCGGCGGGGGAGCTAACTCTCTGGCGTCTCGCGATCAAACCGGGGCGGCCCCTGGCCTTCGGCTTCGTCGGCGCGACGCCCTTCGTCGGCCTGCCGGGCAACCCCGGTGCCGCCTACGTCACCGCGCTGGCGATCCTCCTGCCGGTGGTGCGACACCTCCTCGGCACCGCACCGGAGCCGCCCCTCCCCCTGGTTCGCGCCGGGTTCGGTCAGGTGAAGCGCATCGGCCGCCGCGAATATCTGAAGGTCTGCCTGCGGACTGGGGCCGATGGCATCTGCGAGGCGGTGCCGGCCCCCGGGGGGGCCCTATCGAGCCTGGCCGCCAGCGACGGCCTCGTGGAGCTGCCCGAGGATCTCGCCGTCATCCAAACCGGGGACTTCCTGGTCTTCCGGTCCCACGCGCTCGGCTGAGGGGCGCCTTGCGGCGGACCTCACGGGCCTGTACGGCCAGCCCGCCCGTTCACCATCCGGCGGATTGCCCGTGCCCCTTCTGTCCGACCGCGCCCCCGCGAAGGTGAACCTGACCCTCCACGTCCTCGGACGGCGGGCGGGGGACGGCTAC
>JAKONI010000297.1 GCA_022702015.1 Beijerinckiaceae bacterium
TTCCCGCCGGGCCTTGCGAGAGGACAGCCGAATGCTCGAGGAGTTCAAGAAGTTCGCCCTGCGGGGCAACGTGGTCGACCTCGCCGTCGGCGTCATCATCGGTGCCGCCTTCGGGGCGATCGTGACCTCTGCGGTGCAGGATCTGTTCATGCCGGCCATCGGTGCGATCACCGGCGGGCTCGATTTCTCGAACTACTACCTGCCCCTGTCGTCCAAGGTGCAGACCGGCATGGCCTACGCGGAGGCGAAGAAGCAAGGCGCGGTGCTGGGTTACGGCCAGTTCCTCACCGTGTCCCTGAACTTCCTGATCGTGGCCTTCGTCCTGTTCCTCGTGATCCGGGCGATGAACCGCATCCAGCACGCCGAGGAGAAGAAGCCGGAGACCGTCGCGGAGGTGCCAGCGGACGTGCGGTTGCTCGGCGAGATCCGCGATATCCTGGCGACGAAGCCGAAGGTCTGAGCGCGTCTCAGCCCTGCTTCGGTTCGTCGGGCTTAACGCCCAGGGCGTCGAGGATGGCGTCGAGGGCTTCGCCCACCGCGCCGGTGCCTTCCTCGTGGGTCTTGAGGCGAGTCTCGAGGCGGCGGATCTGCGGCTCGAACGTCTCGGGAATCCCGGGCTCGTCGCCGAGAAAGCGGGGCTTCTCCTCGACGGGGAGGGATCCGCGCAGTTGCTGGCCAAGGTGATCCCGCACCGGTTCGGGCAGGACCGGTCCGGTCTCGGTCCGGTGGTCGGTCATGGCGATCTCGTCACGCTGTCGCGGGGATTGGGATAAGTGTCCGATACGCCTGTGCAAAGAGGCCCCGGAACCCTTCGGTTCCGGGGCCCTGAGGCCACCGCGCGGTGGCCCTGGAGCTTAGTTGATGACCTCGACGATGCGGTGGCCGCGATCGACCAGCACGGGGGTGTCGTTCACCACCGTGTAGCGATAGCCCGGCTGCACCCGGTACTCGGACGGCACGTCGTAATAGGTCACGCCCGTGCCCGGCAGGGTCGAGCCGACGGCCACGCGCCCATCGTAGTCGTACGAGCGGACGTTGCGCTCGCGGACGTAGGAGCGGAAGCGCGGGGCCATGTCGACGCCGAGGATGCCGCCCACCGTGCCGGTGGCCGCACCGATCGCGCCGCCGACGATCCCGCCGATCGGGCCGGCCGCATCGGCACCGGCCGCCGCGCCGCGCTCGGCACCCGGGATGGTGCCCTGGGCCTGGGCGGCCAGCGGCAGCGAGAGGGCGAGGGCCGAGGCGGCGAGGAGGGTCTTGAACGTCATCGGGTTACTCCGTTTCCGTGTCGTTCCGCCGCATGGACGCAGCGAAGCTCGGCCCGGTAACGCCCGACCCCCGGATTCGGATGCATGGATTTTCGCATCGGGCCACGCGCGACGCCCGGTCATGGTTTCCAAAGGGCGAGTCCTTTGGCGGGTGCGGGGCGGAGCCCCGCGAAGATCCAGGGACTTCGCCCCTGGATCTCACCAAAGGGCTCGCCCTTTGGGATCCCCGATCTTACGCGTCCGGCATGGCCGACTGGATGAAGCGATCCGAGCCCAGGTCTTCCTCGTCGTAGCCGAGGAGTTCCGCGAGGCGGCCCCGGGCGCGGCTGACGCGGCTCTTCACCGTGCCGACCTTGCACCCCATGATCGTGGCGGCCTCCTCGTAGGAAACGCCCTCGGCGCCCACCAGCACCAGCGCCTCCCGCTGGTCCGGCGGAAGCTTCGCCAGCGCGCTCTGAAGATCCTCCACGTCGAGCCGGTCGCCCTGGTGAGGCGCGGTGGCGAGCCGGGCGGCGTAGGAGCCGTCCTGATCTTCGACCTCGCGGACCCTCTTGCGGTGATCCGAGTAGAAGATGTTGCGCAGGATCGTGAACAGCCACGCGTTGAGGTTGGTCCCCGGCTGGAACCGCGCGCGGTGCTGCCAGCCCTTGAGCAGGGTGTCCTGCACGAGGTCGTCCGAGCGGGCGGGGTTGGAGGTCAGGGACAGGGCGAAGGCGCGCAAGCTGGGCACCGCCGACAGCAGCCCGTCGCGGAATTCCGGCTCGATCGCCTCGCCCCGGGCGCGCAGGGCCGACTCGAGCTGGCCGATCAGCTCCGCGAACCGGGCCGGCATCGCGTCTTCGCTCAGCCGGTCGTAGGCCGTGCGCAGGTGTTCACCGAGATGTGTGCGGATCGTCGAGGAGAGATTGGGACGCTCGTCCGAGGATTCGCCCTGTGCGTGCAGGACGACGGTGTCGTCACGGGTCATGCTCGTCGCACTCGTCAGCTCGTCGTGGCCCGACCGCCGGTCCAGAGCGGTCGAGGGGCGCGCTTGACGGCCAGTTTCAGCGGGAAGATCCGACCATTGCGCACCAGTTGCAGCGGTTGTAGCGCATCGGCCCCTCCGATGCACCCTCGCTCAAGTCACAGGCGGCTGAGCGTGGCCATCTCTCAACAGTCGGACGGACCCCTCCCGCAGCGTCAGCACGTCGCCCCGTTCGAGGTTGGTCCAGCGCTCGTCCCGGGTCAGGGGCTGGGTCGCGATGACCGTCACGACATCGCTCGCGCTGGTCTCCCGGGCGAAATCGATGGTCCAGTCCTCGTCGATGAGGGTCGCCTTGCCGAAGGGCGCCCGGCGGGTGAGGTAGCACAGCCGCTTGCCGCAATGGGCGTAGAGGGTGCGGCTATCCGACATCAGCATGTTGAACACGCCGAGCCCGTGAAGCTCCGCGCAGAGTTCCGCCACGGCGCTATCCAGGATGGCCGGGCGCGGCAATGTGCCGAAGCGCACCTGGAGCCGGCCGAGCATCCAGCAGAAGGCATGCTCGCTGTCGGTGGTGCCGATGGGCGTGAAGGCCGAAAGCGGCAGGCGCTTCACCCCCTTCAACTGGCCGTTATGGGCGAAGGTCCAGCGCCGGCCCCAGAGCTCCCGGGAGAACGGGTGGGTGTTGGCGAGACTCACCCGGCCCCGGTTGGCCCGGCGGACATGCCCCAGCACGATGCAACTCTTGATCGGCATATCCCGCAGGAGGCGGGCGAGCTGCGAGCTGGAACTCGGCTCCGGTTCGAGGAAGCCGCGGGTGGTCCGCCCCTCGTAGAAGCAGATCCCCCAGCCGTCGGCATGGGGGCCGGTCTCCCCGCCCCGGCGGGCGAGGCCCGCGAAGGAGAAGCGGATGTCGGTCGGCACGTTGGCGCTCATGCCGAGCAATTCGCACATCGGATCGGACGGGCTTTGAGGTGGGAGGCTCGCCGTGTAAGCGCCCCGCCCGGCGCGAACAACATAATTCAGCGGGCGAGGAAGTCCGTCAGCGTCATTCCGAACAGAATGCAGACCCAGAAGAAGCCGAGGCCGGAGAACAGGCGGATCAGCGGCGGCTCCTTGCGCACCTCCATGGAGACCAGGAGGATGATCGCCACCATCAAGCCGACCACCGCCAACTCGACGATCCAGACATGGGCGAAGGGCAGGCTCGCCCCGAGCGTCACGTTGACGGCGAGGAGGGCGAGCAGCGCCAGGAAGGTGAGGAAGGGGGTGCGCAGGCGCCGCCGGACGAGGGCGCGGTCCCCGGGGCTCAGGCGGGTCAGCGGGCTTCTCATCCTCAGGCCCCCCGGTTGACGACGTAGAGGATCGGGAACGCCAGGATCCATACGAGGTCGATGAAGTGCCAGTACAGGCCGTAGACCTCGATCCAGTTCTGGTGCCGGGCGAGGAAGCCGGCCTTGGCCGCCATCCAGGTCATGCCGAGCAGCAGGCCGATGCCGGTGAAAAGGTGCAGCGCGTGCAACGAGGTCGCCACGTAGTACAGGTTCACGAACAGACGCGAGGCCGGGCTCTCGTGCAGTTCGTAAGGACGGCGCGAGAGGAACGGCATCATGTGCTCCTCGTAGTCGGCGTAGTACTCATAGCCCTTGAGGAGAAGGAACAGGGTGCCGAGCCCGGCGGTGGCTAGCATGGCGCGCACCATCGCCCGCTGCCAGCCCATGCGCGAGAACTCGATCGCCGCCGACATGGTGAGCGACGAGCAGATCAGCACCACGGTGTTGACCGCGCCGATCCAGAACTTGAGGTGCCCGGTGGCGAGCTTGACTGCTTCTGGATGGGTCACGCGCAGGATCAGCGCCGTTAGGAACAGGGCAGCAAAGAGCAACAGTTCGGTGAGCAGCCACGCCCAGATCCCGAGGGTGGCAGCGTAGCGCTGCTGCTCGACGGTCTCGAAATGATGGGCGAGTTCGATGCCGACCTTCGCCCCGTCGTGGTGTGCGGCGCCTCGGCTATTCACGCAGGCGTCCCCCCGGTCTCGGTCACCTTGATCGGGTAGTCGTAGGGCTGATTGGGCACTTTCGGCGGCGTGATGAAGTTGAGGGTCGGCGGCGGGGAGGTGGTTTCCCATTCCAGTCCCTTGGCCTGCCAGGGATTGCCCGGCGCGCGCCGTCCCCACCAGATCGAGTAGACGAGGTAGAGCATCGGGAAGATGTAACCCGCAGCGAGAATTGTGGCACCAGCCGACGAGAGCACGTTGAGCAGTTGGAACTCAGCCGGGTAGGTCGCATAGCGCCGTGGCATACCGAGATAGCCGAGGATGAACTGCGGGAAGAAGGTCACGTTGAAGCCGATGAAGATCAGCAGCGCCGAGACCCGGCCCCAAGACTCGTTGTACATCCGGCCGGTGAATTTCGGCCACCAGAAGTGCAGCCCGCCCAGGAACGCCAGCACCGTGCCGCCGACCATGATGTAGTGGAAATGCGCCACCACGAAGTAGGTGGCGTGAATGTGCTGGTTGATGGCGAGCGTGGCGAGGAACAGGCCGGTCAGGCCGCCGAGCACGAACAGGCCGATATAGCCCATCGCGTAGAGCATCGGCGTGTCGAGGCGCAAGGATCCCTTATGGATCGTCGCAGTCCAGTTGTAGACCTTCACTGCGGAGGGCACCGCCACCGCGAAGGAAAGGCCAGAGAAGACAAGGCTCGCCAGATCGCTCTGTCCGTTGACGAACATGTGGTGGCCCCAGACGAAGAACGTCACCGAGGCCAGCCCGATCGCGGCGTAGGCCACGAACTTGTAGCCGAACAGCTTCTTCTGGGCGAAGGCGGGAACAATCTCGGAGATCACGCCCATGCCCGGCAGGACCATGATGTAGACGGCCGGATGCGAGTAGAACCAGAACAGGTGCTGGAACAGCACCGGATCGCCGCCATAGGCCGGATCGAACACGCCGACGTGGAAGGCGCGCTCGGCCACGAGCAGGATCAGGGCGACGGTGATGACCGGGGTGGCCAGCAGGAAAATCAGGCTGGTGGCGTAGTGCGTCCACACGAAGATCGGCAGGCGGAACCACGTCATGCCCGGCGCGCGCATGGTGTGGATCGTGACGACGAAGTTGAGCCCCGTCAGGATCGAGGAGAAGCCGACGATGGTGACCCCGATCAGCGCGGGCAGAACCCAGGTATTGGAGAAGGCCGTGGAAAGCGGGGCGTAGAAGGTCCAGCCGGTGTCGATCCCTCCGAGCACCACCGAGATCATGGTGAACAGCGCGCCCGCCATGAAGATGTACCAGCTCGTCAGGTTAAGCTTGGGGAAGGCAAGATCCTTGGCCCCGATCATCAGTGGGATCAGGAAGTTGCCGAAGGTCGCCGGGATCGACGGAATCAGGAAGAACCATACCATCACCACGCCGTGCAGGGTGAAGGCCTTGTTATAGTTGTCGTTATTCAGAATTGCTCCGTTGGGCACGACCAGCGCGAGGCGCACGACGCCCGCCGCCACCGCACCGATGATGAAGAACAACGTGATGCTGGTGAGGTACAGGATCGCGATGCGCTTGTGGTCGGTGGTGAGGAACCACGAGCGCAGGGTGGATTGCGCGTGCAGGTAGTCCCTAGGCCGGTCCAGCGTCGATTCCGGTGTGTGGGGATCACGGCCCGAGAGGCCGGCGTCGATCGAGCCTGCGGTCATGGTCGGGCCTCGCCCTCGGTGGAGTGGTAGGCTTTCAGGTAATCGACGATCCGGGCGAGGTCGTCGGCAGGAATCACCCCGGCAAAGCTCGGCATGATCTGTTTGTATCCTGCTGCCAGCCGGTTCTCGTTTGGGTTGAGGATCCTGGCGCGCAGGTACTCCTCGTCGGCAACGATCTTGCGTCCCCCCTCAAGTTCGACCTGCGAGCCGTAGAGGCCAGCGAGGCGGGGCGCCTTCACCGTCGCTCCGGGATCGTGACAGGAGGCGCAGCCGTAGGACTCGTAGAGCGCGCGACCGGCGGCCGGGGCCGATTGCTGGGCGCCCGAATGAGTTAGCCACTCCTGGTACTCGCCCTGCGTCATGATCGTGAGGTTGCCGCCCATCAGCGAATGGTCGGTGCCGCAATATTCCGAGCAGTACAGCCGGTAGGTGCCTGTGCGGTTGGCCTTGAACCAGAGGTCGGTGGTGCGGCCTGGCACGACACCCATCTGGATGCGCAGGGCCGGCAGGTAGAAGGCGTGGATCACGTCCTGCGAGGTCAGGCGGATGTGGATCGGCTGATCGATCGGCACATGCAAATCGTTGATCTCGGACTGGCCCGTCGGATGCTGGTACTTCCACATCCACTGGCGTCCGATCGCCTCGACCGTCATGGCGTCCGGTGGCGGATTCTTCGATTCCACGAAGATCCGCGCGCCCCAGACGAAGAAGATCAGCGTCAGGAGGAACGGGATCAGCATCCAGCTGATCTCGATCAGGAACGAGCGCTGATTGGAGGTGTCGCGGTCGGCGTCCACGCCCTCCCGGTAGCGCACAGCGAAATACGAGATCGCCAGGAAGACCGGCACCGTGAGCAACAGGGTGAGCACGGTAAAGGCGAGGATCAGGTAGTCGGCTTCCACCGCTACGGAGGAGGCGGAGGCCGGCCAGAGTTCGAGGGCGGATCGTTCCTGCATCGTCGGTTCACGGATCCAGCGGCTTGCCGACGGTGAGCGTCATCGCCCGCTCGATCGGGATCCGCGCGCGCCGTTTGGTCTCATCGGTGTAGGCGTAGTTCGACAGCAGGCCCTCATCATAGGCTTGGTGCCGGTCGGCATCCGCGTAGGGGTCGCCCTGGAGGTTCGGCGGAGGCGGGTCGAGGCGCGCCGATTGCTGGCTCGTGAGCGGCGGGAGCGCCTCCCGCTGCACCACCTCGAAATGGTGACGCATCCAGGCGATGCCGCCGATCACGAGGGCGATCGTCAGAGCGAGCCCGGC
>JAKONI010000298.1 GCA_022702015.1 Beijerinckiaceae bacterium
ATGATCTGCACGTCGAGGAAGCCGGCCTTGTCGAGCCCGGCGCGGATCGCGCCGACGCGCCCGTCCATCATGTCGGAGGGCGCGATGATGTCGGTGCCGGCCTCGGCCTGGATCAGGCTCTGCTCGACCAGCAGCGCGACGGTCTCGTCGTTGAGGATCGCGCCGTCCGAGAGCAGGCCGTCATGGCCGTGCGAGGTGTAGGGGTCGAGGGCGACGTCGGTCATGATGCCGAGATGCGGCACCGCCCTCTTCACCGCCCGCACCGCCCGGCAGACGAGGTTGTTGGCGTTCAGCGCCTCCGAGCCCACGGGATCGCGCAGATCCACCTCGGTGAAGGGGAAGAAGGCGATCGCCGGGATGTTGAGGGCGGCGGCGCGCTCGGCCTCGCGGACGATCTCGTCCACGGACAGGCGCTCGACGCCGGGCATGGAGGCGATGGGCTCCCGGCGTCCCTCGCCCTCGATCACGAACATCGGCCAGATCAGGTCATCGACGGTCAGCGTATGCTCGCGGACGAGCCGTCGCGACCAGTCGGCCTTGCGGTTCCGGCGGGGACGCTGGGTGATGCTGAGACCGCCGCGACGGCTGTCCTCGCGGGCGGCTTCGACGGCGAGGGGACGCGGTTCCGGGAGAATGTCCGACATGCGTTCGGGTGTCCGGGCTCGGGGTTCCGGCCATGCGGGGGGGACCCGCAGCGCGGCCGGCGCAGATGAGGGACGCTCACGGCGCCCACGGCCACCGCCTAGCACGCCGCCGCCGGGCGACCCAAGCGCGAACCCGGCGGGTGGCCGATCCGCCATAGGGTTAACCAGACGTTGACGGGACCGCCCGGAACGGGTTCAACCCCTCCCTCACGGGGCGGCGCGGAGATCATGGACAGGTGAGGACGGATCCACGCCCCCGCACAGGGACGCGCCGCTCATGCGCGGGC
Organism: Beijerinckiaceae bacterium; assembly: GCA_022702015.1. Lineage (GTDB taxonomy): Bacteria > Pseudomonadota > Alphaproteobacteria > Rhizobiales > Beijerinckiaceae > Methylobacterium. The sequence continues at coordinate 932 of JAKONI010000298.1, forward strand.
TGATTCCGGTTCGCGGCAAGCCGGCCCGGTCCGGCAACATGCTCGGCGACCGTATCGAGCGCAACGCCGCGCCACCGCCCAGCACCTGGGATACCGCCCTCGTGTGGTTCATGCGCCTGACCGCGCTCGCATGGCTCGCGAAGTCGGTTTTCGCCTGGGCGACGATCCTCGACGTGCTGCCGGGGGTGCGCCCCTTCGAGGGCGAGCCCTTCGGGCGGCAGGCGGCCATCGTCTACTTCGCGGTGGTGGACGCGGCCGCGGCGAGCGGCCTGTGGCTGACCAGCGCCTGGGGGGGCGTGATCTGGCTCTTGGCCGTCACCTCGGCCCTGACCCTCGCCCTGCTGACCCCGCAACTCGTGCCGATACCGGTGCCGTTGCTGATCTTCGGCGGCCTCGTGATGCTGATCTACTTCCTGTTGTCCTGGCTCGCGGCGCGCGAAAGCCGCTGATACCCTTACCCATCGCGTTCGACCGTGCCGGGCGACGGCACGACCCGCCGTGTCATCCCTTCTTCGCGCCGATCCCGACGCGGAGATCGAGGGGGATTCACGGCTTCGCGGAGAGCATTTCCGCCCTCGACTGGCGAGGGTGAACGAAATCTTGCCCCGATCCATTCAGTTTGTCTTTACTGACACAGGTAAATCGGGAATTCATCTTGCCGCTTAAAGTGTCTTTCATTCCGGCCCGATAGCTTTGCCTTCATAAGCGGTGGCGCTTCACACGATCACCGCAGATCGACAGGGCACGTCAGTCAGGGATCGAACCGATGAAAAGCCAGAACGCCCGCACCCAGGCCGCCCCGGCGGAAGAGACCGCCCCGACGCACAACGCCTACCTGGAGGCCCTCCACCTGGTGGAGCGCCTGCACCGCCGCCTCCTCGATGTCATCAAGGACGAATTCGAGCGCCGGGGCCGGGAGGACGTCAACAGCGTCCAGGCACTGCTTCTCTACAACATCGGCGACAGCGAGCTTGCCGCGAGCGAACTGCGGACCCGGGGCTACTACCTCGGCTCCAACGTCTCGTACAACGTGAAGAAACTTGTGGAAGCCGGCTATCTGCACCACGCCCGGTCGAAGACCGACCGCCGCTCGGTGCGGATCAGCCTGACCGACAAGGGCCGCCAGATCCACGACATCGTGCAGCAGCTCTACGACAAGCACTCGCGGACGATCACCCCGATCGGCGGCATCTCCGACGACGACTTCGACCGCCTCAACCGCGCCCTCGGCCGGTTGGAGCGCTTCTGGACCGATCAGATCCGCTACCGGCTGTAGGAGCTTGGCGCTCCCGTTGGCCGTGCCGGATATCAGGTGAACCCGACATCCGGGTGCTTCTGGACCGATCAGATCCGCCACCGGCTGTAGGAGCCTCAGGCTTCCGCAGGACCCCTCAGAGGTTGAACAGCCCGGCGATCCCGGCAATCACCGCGTAGGCGAAGCCGGCGTTGATCACGACGCCGAGCAGGCCGACCCCCAGGCCGGCCAGGACGACGATCCCGTCGCGCTCGACCAGGCCGAGCCCGACGAGGCACACCGCCAGCCCCAGCGGGATCTGGCCGATGAGCGGGGCGGCCACGATCAACGCGAGGGCCAGCGCCAGCAGCGCCACGCCCATGCCGCGCATCCCGATCGCCGTCTCGAAGACGCTGAGGCGGGGCCGCGACCAGCGCTCCAGCCGCCTGAGGATCGGGACCGCCCGGGTCACGGCGCGTTTCACGTCCGATTGGCGGATCGATTGCCCCAGGAGTCGCCGGGGCAGCCACGGCGCCGACATCCCCGCCGCGATCTGGATCGCCACCAGGAGCAGCAGCAGACCGCAGACCAGGGGGATCGGCGGTGGCATGGGCAGGCAATTGGGCAGGCCCAGCAGCACGACGAGCAGGGCAAAGGCCCGGTCGCGCAGGACCGCCACGATGTCCGCGACCGTGAGACGCTCGCCTTCCTGGCTCGCGAGCACGGTGAGGACGTCCGAGGTGCGTGCGCCGTAAGCCACGTCCCAACAAACCTTCGCTATCACGGGGCGGGCTCTAGCCGAGATCGGCCGCGACGCCAAGCGTGGCGGCACCGCATCGCACCCACAAACCAACTGACGGTTGTCGATTGACCAACTTCACGTTCCGGCAGGCGCGGCGATCCGTTATTCCAGGTTAAGTTATGCAACTGTGCATGTATATTTTCGGTTTTTCGGACTTACTTAAATCATCAACCGCTAAATCACGATCTTCCATTGTGGAATCACCCAAGCATGGGGAAGCCTCTGGGGTCTCACCACGGAACAATGCTTGCCGTTCGGTCCCCTGCACCGTCGCGTCGGCGTGACGCTCGCCACCGTCATCCTGGCGGTGGCCGTCCTCGCCGCGCCGGCCGGTGCGAGCGATCTCGACCTCTTGGTCTTCAACAGCTCCGATGCGGGATCCTCGACCTTCACGACACTGGGCGCCAAGCTCGCGCAGAGGGGAGAGGGCCCGGCGATGCTGCTCAC
>JAKONI010000302.1 GCA_022702015.1 Beijerinckiaceae bacterium
AGGCGATTCATCCTCGATGGCCGCCCCATGACCCAGCCCCCCAAGATCGCGCCGGCGAATCGCCGCCCGGGCATCTACGTCGCCTCGCCGGTCTACGGCGCCGCCTGCTACATGCCCTACGTCACCGGCATGCTCTCGCTGCAGAGGGCCTGCGCCGAGGCGGGGATCGGGTTCGACTATTTCTACGTGAGCGGGACCGCCCTGCTGCACCAGCAGCGCAACGTCGCGGTGGCGAGCTTCATGCACCACTGCGACCTGTCCCATCTGCTGTTCATCGATGCCGATGTCGGCTTCGAGGGCGCCGACATCGTGCGCATGTTCCAGGAGGGGAAGGAGATGGTGCTCGGGCCCTACCCGGCCAAGCACATCAACTGGCCCGCCGTGGTCGACGCCGCCCGGCGGAATCCGAACCTACCGCCGGAGGAGATCGCCCTGCGCGCGGCCGATTACAGCACCAACTTCTACGGCCTGAAGGACCAGAGCCATTTCCGGGCGGACGGCCTCAACGAGATCTATGCCGGGGGCACCGGGCTGATGCTGATCGACAGCACCGTCTTCGCCCGGCTGGACGAGGCCTATCCCGCCGACCGGGGCCAGTTCCCGGACGCCTACAAGCACCTCGTCCCGAACATCGACGAGCTCGTGGAGCATTTCACCTTCGTCACCGAGACGGACGGGCGGCTGCTGTCGGAGGACCTGACCTTCTGCAAGAAATGGCGGGACATCGGCGGCAAGCTCTACGCGGCGCCGTGGGTGCGCACCGTGCATGTCGGGCCGTACTATTTCCGCGGCGAGCTGCCCCGCCTCCTCGGCGCGGCCCGGGGCTGAGCCCGGTTCAGCGCGGCTCGGCGGGGGCGACGGCGGCGCGGTCGAACCCGCCGAGGCGGTAGACCAGGTACGACAGGAGCCACGCCCCGGCGAACAGGCCGACGATGCCGAAGCCGAGCAGGCCAAAATGGTCGTTGACCGCCCCGATCCAGTTCCAGAACGTCCCCTGGAGACTGAGCTTGTCGGCGATGAGGTTCAGGGCCTCCAGGGCCCCGATCCCGAGGGCCACCACCACGGATAGGAACGTGATGGTAAGGTTGTAGAACAGCCGGCGCATCGGCTGGACGGTGGCCCAGCTGTAGGCGCCGAGCATCAGCACCCCGTCGGCGGCATCCACCAGCGCCATGCCGGCCGTGAACAGGGCGGGGAAGACGAGGATCGCGAGGGGATCGGTCCCCCGGCTCGCCTCGGCGGCCGACAGGGCGAACAGGCTGACCTCGGTGGCGGTGTCGAAGCCCAGGGCGAAGAGGAAGCCCAGCGGGTACATGTGCCAGGGGCGGGTGATGAGCCGGAACAGCGGCCGCATCAGGCGGGCCAGCAACCCCCGGCCGGAGAGCAGGCCGTCGAGCTCGGCCCCGTCGTCGCGGCCGGTGCGGAGCACCCGCCGGAAGCTCCGCCACAGTCCGGCCAGGACGACGCAGTTCACGAGACCGATCAGGATGAGGAAGCCCGCCGAGACGCCGGTGCCGATGAGCGCCCCCATCTCGCGGAATCCCTCGGGCGCGGTGAGCAGGCTGGTGGCCGCCAGCGCCAGGGCCGAGGCGGCGGCCACCACCACGGTGGAATGGCCGAGCGCGAACCACAGCCCCACCGAGACCGGCCTCTGCCCCGCCTGCATCAGCTTGCGGGTCACGTTGTCGATGGCGGCGATGTGATCGGGATCGACGGCGTGGCGCAGGCCGAAGACGTAGGCGAGCAGCGCCGTCGACAGCAGCGCCGGCCGGTCGGCGAACAGGGTCCAGGCCCAGGCCCAGGCGGCGACATTGCCCACCAGCAGCACGAGGCCGAGGGCGCCGATCCGGCGACGGAGGGGGGAGGGGACGGAGGCGGCGGGCGGAACGGTCGGCGTCACGTCGGTCCTAGGCAGCGGGGGCAAGGGAAAGGCGGGGGCAAGGGAAAGGCGGGGGCACCCGGGGGAATACGGGGCGGGAGGGGCGCTCAGATATGACCGCGCTCCTCGTCCATCTCGTCCGGCGGGGCGGGGGCGGGCGTCTCCCCGCGGAGGAAGGCCGCCTGCACCTCCGCCGCCCGCCGGGCGGATTGGAGGTCCCGGCGACGCTGGCCGGATTCCGGCGGGGCCTCGCCCCCCGCTTCGGCGGCCCGCTTGGTGGCGACGAGGGCGGGCTCGCCCCAGGCATCGAGGAGACGCTGGAAGGCGTCGTGGCGCTCGCGCCGGAACGGGATGCGCCGGCCCAAAGCGTCCTTGTAGGGATGGGCCGGGTGGAGGGCGCCGCAGGGCACGAAGCCGGGGGGAATCGGCGTGGTGGCCGCATGGGTCCGCCCCGCCTGAAGGAGCTTCGGCAGGATGTGGGTGTGGGGGCCCTCCGGGCTCGTCCCGCCCGGAGCCGGGATCGGCGTGAACACCTCGATCCGGCCGATCCGCGCCAGGAAGACCCGGTGGGGGCTCGACGCCACGAGGCTCGCCCCCACCGGGCTTCCGGGGGCGAAGAGCGGGCGGCCGAGGCCGGCGCGCAGGCAGGCGAGGGTCTCCGGGTCGCCGGTGCGCACGCAGGCATCCACCGCCCGCAGCCCGAGGCCGAGATCGAACAGGATGCCGGCCCGGTCCTCCGGGCGGGCCGCCGCCCCGTCCGGTCCGAGTTCCGTCACCACCGTCCGCCCGGCCATGGCGCAGGCGTCCTCCGGCAGGCACAGGGCGACGGCGTGGTTCCAGCCCGAGGAGAACGCCGTCTCGTAGGCGAAGGGCCTCAGGTCCGGCCCCGGGGCGAGGGCGATCGCCCCCCGGGGGGTGGCGAGGCCCAGCCGGCCGTCCCGGAGGGGGGCATGAGCCTCGCCGGGGTCGCGGACGAATTCAGCGATGGCGCCGAAGCTTCCCAGGCTCCAGGCGGCCTCCGGGTCCGCCAGCATTGCGGCGAGGAGGCCCGCGACGCCGCCGGCCTCGCCTACGATCTCGGACATGGCGTTTCGTGTCTCCCTTGCCGGACCCGGTCGGCCCCGGACCTCACCCAACCCGCGCGGGGCCCGCCCGTGCCCTGCCGGAGGGGACGCCTCATTCGGCGGCGGCCCGGAGGCCGGGGGCGACCTCGGCATCGAGGTCCCGGCCGCGGGTTTCCGGCAGCATCATCGCGGCGATGGTCCCCACGAGGCTGAACGCGGCGAGGTAATAGGCGGGGACGAGGCGGTCGCCCGTGGCGGTGACGAGCCAGTTGATGAGGAAGTTGGTGCTGCCACCGAAGATCGAGACCGACAGGGCGTAGACCAGGGAGAGCCCGGTGCTGCGCACGGACCGGGGCAGCGATTCCGGGATGCCGACGATGATCGCCGCCGCGTTGATCGAGGACAGGGCCGAGAGCAGGAAGGTGACGGCATAGACGGCCGCCGGCCCCGGGGATTGCAGCAGCCACACGAAGGCGGGCACCGCCAGGACGAGGATCGCCGCCCGGGGCCAGACCATCACCGGGCGCCGGCCGTAGCGGTCGGCGAGCCAGCCGCCCAGCAGCGGGAAAACCACCGAGGCGAGGCCGAGGGCGATGGGGACGGCGGTGGCGGCGGTCTCGCTGAGGCCGAGCGTCGCCCCGGCATAGACGGGCATGTTGGTGCCCACCGCGTTCGAGACGGTGGAGGCGGCGATCACCAGGAAGGTGAGGGCGAGGAGCCGTCCGTGATCCCGCAGGAGGCGCCGGAGCACCCCCACGGTCGAGCCGGCGGCCTCGGGATCCTCCCCCTCGCCGGCGGTCTCGGGCAGGTGGCTGCGGATGACGAGGCCCACCGGCACCACCGCGAGGCCCAGGAGGAACATCACCCGCCAGCCCCAGTTCGCCATGGCGGCATCGCCGACCGCCAGCGCCAGGACCGTGGCGATCACCCCGGCAAACAGGGCGGCGCAGCCCTGGCTTGCGATCTGCCAACTGGCGACGAAGCCCCGGTGCTTGGGGGGCGCCGCCTCGAGGAGGTAGGCGGTGGAGGGCCCGACCTCCCCGCCGAGGGCCAAGCCCTGGATCAGCCGGCCGACGATCACGATGGCCTGGGCCCAGCCGCCGATCTGCGCGTAGCTCGGGCACAGGGCGAGGATCAGCATGCCGACGGCCATCAGGGTGATGGTGACGAGCATAGCGGGCTTGCGCCCGGCCCGGTCGGCCAGCGCCCCGATCAGGATGCCGCCGATCGGCCGCATGACGTAGCCCACGCCGAACAAGGCCAGCGAAGCCAGCAGGCTGTGGCTCGCGTCGGAGGCGGGGAAGAAGGCTTCGCCGATCGGCTTGGCGAAGAAGGCGTAGACCGTGAAATCGTAGAATTCGAGGGCATTGCCGAGCACGACCGCGCCGACCGCCTTGCGGTCGAGGTCGGGGTGGGGGGCGGTTCGGGCCTGTTCCATGCCGGGGGCGTCCGTCGGTTCCGCGGGGCGAGGCGATCCGGGCCGCCCGGGGCGGGGCGCGATGACCTCCGCCGCCATGCCATCCCATGATCCGCCGATGTCACCGATCTAGCGCAGGGCACCCGGTTTGGGGATAGCGTGGCAGGGGGCTCGGGCGGGCCGGCGGACATTCGCGAAAGACGGCAGAAGGAGGCTGGACAGGAGCCGGGACACTCACTATACCCCCGCCGTCCGCCGCCGCACACGGCAGCGGACGCGCCCAGGTAGCTCAGTTGGTAGAGCATGCGACTGAAAATCGCAGTGTCGGTGGTTCGATTCCGCCCCTGGGCACCATCA
>JAKONI010000305.1 GCA_022702015.1 Beijerinckiaceae bacterium
AACACCTCGGCTCATCGCCTCGGTTGCTCGCTCATGCTGGGGATAGTCTGTCCCGCCGCCTCGCCGTTGCTTCGGCACCGCGTCGGGAGGCGCCGTATAGGACGCCCTAAGCCCCCCTGTCAATCGCGTCCCGGGGCGGCAGGTCGATTTTTTGCGGCGCCCGGGTGCGGCGCACCATCACTCCCCTCCCCGCCACAGGCCCGCCCGATGGGTTGCAAGGGCGCCCTGGTCGTCGCCGGTCGCTGCCTCGCCCCGCGCCGGATCCGTGCGCCATGCCCGTCGGCGTAGCCCGGATGAACGAAATCGGTGACAACGTGTCGGAAGGGAAAAACGGGCACCGGGCTTGCGTGAGGTCGCGGCGCGGCAGCGGGACCCGCGTCCCAGGGCGCCCGGCGGGGGAGTCGCTCCGGTCGGCACGGCGGCATACGCGCACGCCCGAGGCGGGAGATGGTCAATGCAGGACGTTGGTCTTCATAAGAGCCTCAACGCGTTCCATCTCTGGGGGATCGCCGTCGGGCTGGTGATCTCGGGCGAGTATTTCGGGTGGAGCTACGGCTGGGCTAACGCCGGCACCCTCGGTTTCCTGATCACGACGGCGGTCGTGGCGGCGATGTACATCGCCTTCATCTTCAGCTTCACCGAACTCACCACGGCGATCCCCCAAGCCGGCGGCCCCTTCGCCTATAGCCGTCGCGCCTTCGGGCCGCTGGGCGGCTGCGTCGCCGGATACGCGACGCTGATCGAGTTCGTCTTCGCGCCCCCCGCCATCGCCCTCGCGATCGGTGCCTATCTCAACGTCCAGTTCCCGGACCTGGACCCCAAGCACGCGGCGCTCGGCGCCTACCTCCTCTTCATGGCCCTCAACATCGTCGGGGTGCAGATCGCCGCCACCTTCGAGTTGCTCGTCACCATCCTGGCGGTGATCGAACTCCTGGTGTTCATGGGAGTCGTCGCCCCGGCCTTCGACCTCGCGCATTTCATCGCCCACGGCTGGGCCGGCGAGGCCACCGTCAGCCTGGCGGCGGTCGGCGGCATGTTCGCCGCCATCCCCTTCGCCATCTGGTTCTTCCTGGCCATCGAGGGCGTGGCCATGGCCGCCGAGGAGGCCAAGGATCCGAAGCGGACCATTCCGATCGCCTACATCACCGGCGTGCTGACGCTCACGGCGCTGGCCTTCGGCGTCATGCTGTTCGCCGGGGGCGTCGGAGACTGGCGGACCCTTAGCAATCTCAACGATCCGCTGCCCCAGGCCATGAAGGCCGTGGTCGGGACCTCCAGCGGCTGGCTGCACATGTTGGTGTGGCTGGGCCTGTTCGGCCTCGTGGCCTCCTTCCACGGCATCATCATGGGCTACTCACGCCAAATATTCGCCCTGGCCCGGGCCGGCTTCCTGCCCGCGACCCTCGCCCGGGTGCATCCGCGCTTCCGCACGCCCCATATCGCGACCCTGGCAGGGGGCGTCGTCGGGATCGTGGCGATCTACAGCGACAGCCTCGTCACCATCGCGGGCCAGTCCCTCACCGCCAGCATCGTCACGATGGCCGTGTTCGGCGCCCTGGTCATGTACGGCATGAGCATGGCGAGCCTGTTCCGGCTACGCCGCAGCGAGCCGGATCTCCCCCGCCCGTACCGGGCCCCGTTCTATCCCCTCGCCCCGGCCATCGCGCTGGCCCTGGCCGCCATCTGCTTCCTCGCCCTGGTGATCTACAACCCGTTGATCTTCGTCCTCTTCCTGGGCGTCATGGTGCTGGCGGTCGCCGCCAGCCTAGTCGCCCGGGCGGGCGGCGGAGAGACCGTCCCGGATGGTGGCGCCCCCCTGTGAGCGCCGTGTCGATCCCGCGCGATACCCCCTCGTCACCGCCCCTGGCTTCCCCCCGGCCCTCCCCCATGAGCGACCCCATGACCGACCTCTCCCCTCCGTCCACCCTGAAGCGCCGCGGCTTCCTCGGCGGCCTGATGCTGGCGGCCGCCGCGACGACGACGACCGCACGGGCGGCGGGGCCGAGCGGTGACGCGGTCGGCCTCGATCGGGCGAAGTGGGCGCCGCGCAATCACGCCGCCGTCTCGCGGCTCATCGCGGAGCACGGCACCGCGTCGCCGGGCTACGACCCGGGCCGGCGACCCTACGCGGTCTTCGATTGGGACAACACCAGCATCATGAACGACTGCGAGGAGGCGTTGCTGATGCATCAGATCAACACGCTGTCCTTCAAGCTCTCGCCGGCCGAGTTCGCGGCGGTCATTCGCCAGAACGTGCCGCCGGGACCCTTCACCGACGATTACAAGAACGCCGCCGGCGCGCCTGTCGACCTCGACGGGATCTGCGCCGACCTCGATGCCGATTATGCGTGGCTCCATGGGGCCTATGCCGGAATGGCCGGGACGCAGTCACTCGAAGACGTCGCGAGGACGGAGTACTTCGCCGACTTCCGCACCAAGCTCTACTTTCTGTACGAGGCCGTCAACGATACCCACGGCGTCCATGTCGGCTACCCTTGGGTGATCTATCTCCTGGCGAACATGACCGTCGCGGACGTGTCACGCCTGACCGAGGCGTCCAACGACCTCGCCCTCGGAGCCGCGCTCGTGAAGACGAAGTACACCAGCCCCGCCGGGCGGGCCGGCAAGGCCGGCGTCGTGGGCGTGAGCCACTTCCACGGCATCCGGCTCTGCACCGAGATCGGTGGCCTCATGGATACGCTGCGCCGCAACGGCATCGACGTCTATGTGTGTACGGCGTCCCTCGAACACGTGGTCGCGGTGTTCGCGACCCTGCCGAAATACGGCTACAACGTCCCACGCGACCACGTCATCGGCCTGCGGCTCGAGGAGGACGGTCCGACCCTCAAGAACGCCTACCGCGCGGGATGGCCCCTGATCTGGGGACCTGGCAAGACCACCGTCATCCAGCAGGAACTGGTGGCCGCGAAGGGCTACGGTCCCCTGCTCGTCGCGGGGGACAGCGACGGCGACCACGACATGCTGCGCGACTTCGCGGACACGAAGCTCGGGCTCATCGTCAACCGCATGAAGAAGGGCAAGATCGGCGAGTTGTCCAAGGCCGCCGCCGAGACCGTCGCCGATCCGGCGCCGCGCTACCGGCTTCAAGGCCGGCAGGAATCCACCGGGAACTGGCGGCCGGAGGAAAGCAGCATCAAGCTCGGGAAGGGCACACCCCAGCTCCTGGCGTGAGCCGCGCTGCGGCATCCACCGTCCGGGCCGGGCAGGATCGAACGGGTCTTCCCGGCTGGCGTCGTTGGTAGCCCCGCCCGCGCGCGAGATCCGATTGCGCGCAAGCCGGTCGCTACGTTTATGTTAGTATCCTGGTACGTCCGTATCATTGACGCGGACGGTCTCGACCAGAGATTCACGCTCACCCAGCCCGCCGGACCGATCACGGTCCCAGGGGCTTTTCCCCAGTCGAGGGTGAGCCGATCCCCGTGCCGTACGCTGCCGAACACCTTGGTTCGCCCACCACGCCGAGGGCCGTGGCCTCCGTCACCGGATCAGGCCCCGGACGAGACCTGTGTGAACTTTATCCGGAGGTGGCCCGCGTCGACGAGGCGTCGCCGCTCGGTCTCGTCCTGCGCAGGCTCGCGCGGGCCTTGGACGCCGCCGAGACGCATCCCGAGCGTGGCTTCACGACGGATCTCGTCGGGGTGGTGCCCGACCTTCGCCGGTATGCGCTGTCGCTGACACGCGACGCCACCGAGAGCGAGGACCTCGTCCAGTTCACTCTGCTGAAGGGGTTGGAGCACCGCGCCAGCTACCGACCCGGAACCAGCCTGAAGGCGTGGCTCTTCACGATCCTGCGCAACGGACACCTCAACGTTCGCATGAAATACCGCAGGGAAGTCCCCGATCCCGAGGGCTCACACGCTGCGGGGCTGGCGAGCCTCGCCAACCAGGAGCACCGCCTCGCCGTCCACGACGTGCAGGAAGCGCTCGCCCGGCTCGAACCGGCCCAGCGCGAGGCGCTGCTTCTGGTCGCGGTCGAGGATCTCACCTACGAGGCCGCCGCGGCGCGCATCGGCTGCCCGCCCGGCACGGTGAAGAGCCGCGTCAGCCGGGCGCGGGAACGGCTCGCCGTCGAACTCGGCGAGGTGTGACCGACGTACCCCGTATCGCCCTGCCCCATACCCGTCGCCCGCCGGTGTTCGGCAGGGCCGACGAAGTCCGATGCAGCGATGCGCGCCGCCGGAATCGAGGGCGTCGAGGTCGCACGTCGGTTGGCAAGGCTGGTCGTGGCGGACCGGACTTCTACAACCCTGACGGGTCTGGCCTGGGAACCGTTCATGCTGCCGCGATCGACTATGTTGGCCCTCTGCGCCCTGACGCTCGTCGGGGGTTCGGCCCTCGCGCAGCAGCCGACAGGGCAAGGGGGGCTGGATTGCTCCCGGTTTACGCACAACCCGGACGGGTCATGGAGCGTGAATCAGCCGCTCGAACTGTTCAGCGACCAAGGCCGTGTCCGGATCGCCCCAGGACCACCGTTCAAGCGGGGTATGTCGTTCGGAGGTCTCGATATCGCGGAGATGCTGGATCAGCAGTGCCGGTAGACCCTTTCTTGTCATCCCTGGATCAAAAACGTTCTCATTCATTGCCCGTGCGATAGTGTCCTGCGCCGACCGTGCGCGTTGCCGTCTCGCGGAGGTGCGCCTCGATCGCCGCGTTGGCGCGGCCGCGCAACGCCTTCGTCGCCTCGGTTTCGTCGAACGTCTGGGGGAAGCGCCGGCCCAGCCAGAGATAGGCGGCGGTGAGCTTGACCATGCGCTCCAGGTCGTCGAGCTCGCCGTCGAACCGGGCCCGCAAGGCCGGCACGACAGCTCCGGCCGCGTGGGCTTGGGCCCAGCGGTCGAGCATGGCCTTGGACAGGGCATCGCGCCGGTCGATCGGGGCGACCGCGAAGGCAAAGGCCTCGCGGATCGGGAGCTTCGCCAGATCGACCGCGCGCGCGGCGTCCAGGGCCTCCTCCATCGCCGAGGGTTGGAAGGGCGAGCCGTCGTAGAAGGTCGCGCGGGAGAAGTGGGTCAGCACGTCGGCGAGCGACGCGGTGTTGAGCTCCTGGGCCGCCGCTTCGATGGCGATGAGATCCGGCCTGACATAGAACCGGGTATCGGCGGCGGGAGCGGTGGGAGCCCCGGCGAGGGCGTCGCGGATCGGGCCGAGGCTCGCGTCGTCCGTTGCCGAGACATGCCCCTCGTCCTGATGGCCGAAGCGTCCGGCCCGGCCGGCGATCTGCCGGATTTCCGGGTTGGTGAGGGGGCGGATCGTCGTGCCGTCCCATTTGGTGACTGCCGAGAAGACGACGCGCTTGAGCGGCCCGAGGTTGAGGCCCATGCCGATGGCGTCGGTGGTGACCAGCACCTGCGCCTCTCCGTCGCGAAACCGCCTCGCCTCGGCGCGGCGCACCTCCGGCGATAGGGCGCCGTAGATCGTCGCGACGCTCCGCCCGGCCACCACCAGGGCCTCGCGGATCTCGTGGACGGCTCGGCGCGAGAAGGCGACGACCGCGTCTCCCGGTTGCACGTCCTCCAGGGGGACGGGGGTATCGAGCGCCACCAGCGGCGTCTTGCGTACGAAGGTGACCACGTCGAGGGACTCGCCGGCCGCCTCCGCGGCCCGGCGGACATGCGACAGGGCGTCGTCCGATCCGCACACGATGACGGTCTTCGCCGGGATCCCGAACAGCGCGTTGGTCCAGGCCCAGCCGCGATCGGGATCGGAGAGCATCTGGATCTCGTCGATCACCGCGACCTCGACCGGGCGGCGCAGGTCCGCCGTCTCGATGGTGCGGGCCGTGTGGCTGGCGTCTGGTTCGCCGAGAAGCTCCTCCCCCGTGACCATGCCGGCGCGAAGCCCCCGCTCCAGCAGGGCTTCGTAATTCTCCAAGGCGAGCAGCCGGAGCGGCGCGAGATACGTTCCGGTCGGCGCCTTCGCCAGCGCCTCGAGCGCCGCATAGGTCTTGCCGGAATTGGTCGGGCCCATGTGGAAGATGATCCGCCGGTTCAGCCGGCGGGCGGGGACGAACTTGTCGATGTAGCTTCCGAAGCCGACCCGGTCGCGCAACCGCCGCCGGCCGGACTCCTCGCGCGCCACCACCTTCGCCCGGGCACGGACGGTCTTGAGCGTGTCGCCGACGGTGTGGGCGAGGTTCGGCGACGGCTTGAAGATTCGCGAGCGGAGCGATCGATCGAGGTGGGCGATGTAGGTCGGCGCGTCGGCGCCGGTGTCGTGGAGGTCGTCGCGGATCTGGTCGCGCAGCCGGTCGACCGTCCGATGCAAGGTCTTCCGGAGTTGTCCGGCGGTCGCGGCAAGCGCCGCCCGCAGGCCGTCCAGCCGCCGGGTCGGGTCGTTGCCCAACGCCATCTCCTCCAGGATCTCCGCCGCCGTTTCACCGGGTGGGACATCGAAGCGGAGATCGAGGCGGCCATCGTCCAGCAGCGGGATCTTCACCCGCAGACACCAGACGATGCCCTCCTCGTCCCCGGGTTCGGGCCTCAGGGCCGGGACGGAGGAACGAAGGGCCGCGACACCCGTCTCGCGGAAGGCGCGCCGCGCATCCCCATCGCGCAAGGCCGCCGCAACGGCATCGTCCTCGACGAAGCCGTCGTATTCGGGCAGATCCATGCGACGGCGCAAAGCCTCGCGATCGACCGCTGCGGCTCCTATGCCGAGCCGATGCAGGACATCGGCCAGGATGTCGGTCGTCAGGTGGTTGCGCTTGCGAGCCATGCCCCAACCTTTCGCTCGCGCGGCTTCAGATCAAGTACGCGGCATCCGCCGTACCCGCTGAAGGCCCTGCGTCGGATGATCCGATGAGCGAGGGCGGCCCTCGGCCCCGGAGGATCGCCGGGTACGGGGGACGCCATGGCTGCCGCTTGGCCCTCTGGAGCGGGCCGCCCGCGAAGGCCGGTCTCAAGATCGCGGAAGGCAGCCGCGACCTGCGTCCGAACCGCCGCCCCGGTCTCGCCGGGCCTGCCCTCGACGATGGCGAGCCGTGCGGCGCGGTGGTTTCCGGCCTGTCGGCCTTTCGCTCCCATGGGGCCGGAGATCGCGTGCGCCTTGGGCGGCGCGGATGCGGCCCGTTTCCGGGACCTCTTGGAACGGGGGTGCTCCGAGGAAACGCGGACGCGGACGTTGCATCCGAACCCAAGAAGCATCAAACACGCCACGGATCATCGGACCGTTCGGTGCGCAGCCCTAGAGCGATGCGCGTCGAAGAGTCGGCAGTTCGGCGCCGTCCATGATCATCCAGATAATAGGAACAGGTGATGAAGACGCGCGCTGCGGTCGCGTGGGAGGCCAAGAAGCCTCTTACGATCGAGACCATCGACATCGAGGGACCCAAGGCCGGCGAGGTTCTCGTCGAGTTGATGGCCACCGGGATCTGTCACACCGACGCCTACACCCTTTCGGGCCTCGATTCCGAAGGCAAGTTCCCCGCGATCCTCGGCCACGAGGGCGCGGGCATCGTCCGCGAAGTCGGCGCAGGGGTGACCGACCTGAAGGTCGGCGACCACGTCATCCCGCTCTACACCCCGGAATGCCGCAGCTGTAAGTCCTGCCTGTCGCAGCGGACCAACCTCTGCACGGCGATCCGCTCCACGCAGGGCCAGGGCGTGATGCCGGACGGCACCTCCCGGTTCTCGT
>JAKONI010000315.1 GCA_022702015.1 Beijerinckiaceae bacterium
CCGCCTCGAACCCGTCCGCCATCTCGCGCATGGCGCGCGTGCGCTGCTCCTCCGCCGAGGCCCGCGCCAGGGCGGTCTCCCGTTCGAGGGCCCGGCCGCGGACGAGGTTGTCCTTGAAGACCTGAACCGCCGACGCCATCCGCCCGATTTCATCCTGGCGCCGCCGGTAGGGCACCTCCGTGTCCGCGTCTCCCTCCGCCAAGACCAGCATCGAGCGGGTCATGATCTCGATGGGCCTGGAGACCCGCAGCAGGCTGAACAGGCCGGCGGCGCAGGCGGCGACCAGCGCCAACGTGATGGCGATGGTGGACGCAAAGGAGGCGGCATCGATGTCCGCCCTGGCCTCGTCCGCATCCTGCCTGGCACCGTTCTGATTGAGCGCGACATTCCGGCTGAGCGCCTGCCGCATGGTGTTGAAGAGGGCCACGGTGTCCGGGTTGCCCATCAGGGCCAGGCCGTCATGGTTGCGCCCGTTGCCCGTCAACTGCATGGCCTCCCGGCCGACCGCCTCGTAACGGTCCCACGCGGCGGCAAACGCCCCGTAATGGCGCCGTTCCTCGTCCGTCGACATCAGCGGTTCGTAGGCCTTCCGTGCCGCCGCGAGTTTCTCGATGGTCGCGGCAAGCTCCGTCTGGTTGCTCGCGAAGGTCGTCGCGTCGGATAGGCCGGTCATGCGCAACTGCTTGATGCGGATATCCGTGGCCAGCCCTCGGATGTCGTTCACGGCCACGACCGACGGCAGCCAGTTCGTGGCCACCTCGTTCACCGAGCGGCGGATGCCCGACAGCATGTTCAGGGCGAGCAGACCTTGGGCCGCGCAAATCAACGCCAGGGCCGCGAAGGCGACAGCGAGAGACGTCTTGATCGAGAGAGGGAGGCGCATGATCGAGGACAGCGCGGGAGGACCACAGTGGCCCACCGCGCGAGCGACCACTCTGCTAGTATGTCGCTATACTAGCGTAATATAGTTAATATTTTCATAAACAGCGTATGTTGCGCAGCAAAATCAATTCAATATCTCGGTATTTTGATCTGTGTGACTGCTCAGGCTGTTCTGAATGCATTCATGCCGTTGGCGTGATTGCATTATTGCGATCCCGACCTGGGTGGCAAATCGATCCGGGCTTCGCGAGCCGATGCCGAAAGTATCACCCGGAGAGGCTGCTCGAAGATCTGCTTCCGCAGCCCCCGACCGGCTTCCAGGGGACCCCGATCTCGACGGACCGGACAGGCTGCCGGCGCCAACACCCCGCCGGGCTACGCCGGCATAGGCGAGCCAAAGGACATGGACGCCGTAGCCCGGTGACCGCCGCCGAAGCCCAGGCCGCGCCGCCGCCCCGGGGGCGGATCCGAGGGCGACGCTGCGCCAACCGAACCGATAGGCCGCCGCCGCGATCACGGTGGCGGCGATGAACAACTCCGTGATCGTCCCCCGGGGAACGAGCTGCGGTTCGAAGCCGTTCGAAGGTCCCGTGACCGATCCGGCCGCGATGGAGAACCGCCATGAGCAGCACCACCGACAAGATCAAGGGCTTGGCCAACGAGGCCGTCGGCAACGTGAAGCAGGGCATCGGCAACGCGACGGGCAACGACAAGCTGAAGGCCGAGGGCCACGCCCAGGAACTCAAGGGCGACGCCCAGAAGGCGACCGGGGACGTCAAGGACGGCGCCAAGCACGTCGCCGACAAGGTCACCGGCAAGGCCTGATCCGGCCGCCCGGGGACGTTCGCGGCCCCGGGCATCCATCGGCGCGCGGGCGGCGGACAGGGTCGCCGCCAGGGCGAGCGCGGCGAGCACCGCGCGGATCGCGGGCATCCTCTCCAAGGGCTCTCCATGAGCCCTCCAAGGGTCATGTCACGGCGGCGCCGGCACGCCCTCCCGGAACCGGTCGCCGTCGAGCCGCCGTCGATGTGGGCCGACGCCGTTCAGGCCGGCTGCCCCTGTTCCCACACGCCGAGCTGATCGACGAGCAGCGCCCTGGCCCGGCTCACCCGGCTCTTCACCGTTCCCACCTGGCAGCCGAGCAGGGCCGCCGCCTCCTCGTAGGTCCGGCCCTCCGCCCCAACGAGGAGCAGGGCCTGCCGCTGCCCCTCGGGCAAGCCGGCGATCCGTTCCCACACCACCTTGAGGGTGCTGGCGTCCTCTTGGTCGGCTCGGGTTTCGAGCTTGCCGGCCTGCGTTCCCTCGGCGTCCTCGACCTCGCGCTTCCTCTTCCTCGCCTCCGAGTAGAACTGGTTGCGCAGGATCGTGAAGAGCCAGGCGGTGAAGTTCGTGCCGGGGGTGAAGGAGTGCCACTTCGCCCAGGCCTTGGCGAAGGTCTCCTGGACCAAGTCGTCGGCCCGGGTCACGTCGCCGGCGAGCGACAGCGCGAAGGTCCGCAGCGCCGGCAAGGCCCTGATCAGGTCGTCGCGGAATTCGTTCGCGACGGTCCGCCCCTGTCGCGCGAAGGCCGCCTCGAACCGTGCGACGAGGTCGGCCAGCGGGGCAGGCAATGGTTCGCTGTCGATGTGGCCGAAATAGTCCCGTAGCGGATCAGCCAAGTGGCCTGCCAGGTCGCGCCTCAGTATTCCTCGTCCCGACGCGCGACCATCCGGGTCGTCGGCCCCTTGCAATTCATTGCGCATGCTGAAACGAACCGAGACCGATCGAGCTGTGCCGTTTGTAATTCCTCCAATTTCGATAGCAATCGAAACATGAACCCATGCTAAACGACAACGCGGCTTTAACCGTGCTGGTCGCCCTGGCGCAGGAAACCCGGTTGCGGGCCATGCGCGCCTTGTTCCGTAGCCATCCCGCCGGCCTCGCTGCGGGGCGCATCGCCAAGGAGGTCGACGGCGCGCCCTCCACCGTGTCGTTCCACCTGGCGCACTTGGAGCAGGCGGGGCTGGCCCGGTCGCGGCGACAGGCGAACTCGGTGATCTACACGGCGGTGCCGGAAGCCCTCGGCGGCCTGATGAGGTACCTGCTGGACGATTGCTGCGGGGGCCGCCCCGAACTGTGCGCGGATGTCGTCAGGGAGGCGCTCGGCGAGGCGGTCGCCGCCCCCGCGTGCTGCGGGTCGGCGCGGCGCAGCCCATAGGCCGTCCGCGACGCCGACCGGTCTGGCTCGCGGCGGCCGCCTCATGGCGCCGCTTACGCCTCCTCCGAGATCCTGCGCCCGGTCTCGTCCGCCGGCGTTCGCCGAAGGGGCTGAGGGTGACGTTCAGCACCTCAAGGGCGTTGCCGCCTCCGTGGATGAGGAGGATCCGGCCCCGGCGCCTTGTGGGCGGGGGCCTCAAGCGCGCATAAGGGGCGCGATGAAGTCGGCGGTACGCCATAAGGCCTTCGGGCCATGGAGGGGGTGGTGGGCGACCGCCGCCCGCGCCCTCGCGCTCGTCCTCGCCCTGGCGGTCGCCCTGCCGACGGCGGGCCTCGCCGAGGACCTCGCGTACCACCAGGGCCACCAGGGCCACGACCTGACGGAGCTGGCCGTGGGATCGGACTTGTTGCCGGCCTCGTCCCAGAAAGCCGATCCGGGCGTCGCCTGCCACGTCCATTGCGGATGCCACGCCGCCATGCCCCTGGACGGCCTGACGGCCGCGCCGCCGGTGACGCCCACCCGGCCGTGCTACGCCCCGGTCGTGACCGCCCTCTCATCGATCTTCCCCGACCGCCTGCCGCGCCCCCCACGCGCCTGAGGTGACGCCGCGAAGGCGCGCGTCCCGACCCCCGGGCCAAACCTTCGGGCCAAACCCCGGGGACCGCACCCTCACGTCATCGCAACGGGACCGCCCCGGACGCCGCCCCGGCGCCGGCGTCCCGACGAGCAGGCATCATGCGCATTCTCCTGACCGCGGCCCTGGTGGCCGCCGGCGTCCTCGTGGGCGCCGTTTTTCCCGCCGTCTCCGGCTTCGTCCGAGGCCTCCTCGCCTCGGCCGGGCTGCCGCCGACCGTCCTGACCTCCACCGTCGGCCCCGCATCGCCCGGGGAGCCCCGCCCCCACGAGGGCGACGGGCCCGCCCACGGCGAGCACGCGCATTCCGAGGCCGAGGCCGAGGAGGGTCACGTCACGATGACCGCCGAGCAGATCGAGGGCCAGGACATCAAGGTCGCCAAGGCCGAGGGCGGCCTGCTGTCGCGGCACATCCTCGTGCCCGGCACGATCACGACGGACGCCGACCGGATCGCCCGCGTCCCCGTCCGCGTGGTGGGCACGGTGTCCGAGATGCGCAAGCGGCTCGGCGACGACGTGCGGAAGGGGGACGTGGTCGCCGTCCTCGACAGCCGCGAGGTGGCGGACGCCAAGAGCGAGTACCTCACCGCCATGGTCCAGTCGGACCTGCAGAAGGTCAACTTCGAACGCCAGCAGCGGCTGCTCGCCTCCGCCGCGGCGTCCCAGGCCGCGTTCGACAACGCCAGGGCCACGTTCCAGGAGAACCAACTCCGTGTCGATCTCGCCCGCCAGAAGCTCTCGGCGCTGGGCCTGAACGCCGCCGAGGTCGCCGTCGCGCAGAAGCGCGACGAGGCCACGCCCAACGCCTCGACGCTCCGCCAGTATGAGCTGCGGGCGCCCATTGCCGGCCGCATCGTCGAGCGCAAGGTCGATGTGGGCACCGCCGTCGGCAAGGAGGGCGACCCGGCCGACGTCTACACCGTCGCCGACCTCTCGACCGTCTGGATCGAGCTCGCGGTGCCGACCGCCGACCTCGACGAGGTGCGGGAGGGCGCGCGGGTCACCGTCAACCGGGGCGGTCGCAGCGAGCGGGGCAAGGTGGTGTTCGTCAGCCCGCTCCTGAACGCCGAGACCCGCTCCGCCCGGGTGGTGGTCTCGCTGGCCAACACGGACTTGGCGTGGCGCCCGGGGACCTACGTCACGGCCGAGGTCGAGACCGAGACCGACCGGGTGCCCGTCCGGGTCGCCAAGGCGTCGCTCCAGACCATCGAGGGCAAGCGCGTCGTCTTCGTGCGCACCGACGAGGGATTCGAGAAGCGCAAGGTCGAGCTCGGGCGCTCGGACGACGACGCCTACGAGGTCGTCTCCGGCCTCAAGCCCGGCGAGGACATCGCGGTCGCCAACACCTTCCTCCTCAAGGCCGAGCTCGGAAAGAGCGAAGCCGGCCACGATCATTGAGGGGGCCGGACATGATCGCGAAGACCCTCGATGTCTCCGTCCACCGGCGCTGGCTGGTGCTGCTGCTGTCGCTGCTGGCCGCCGCGGTCGGCGGGTACGCGGTCACGAAGCTGCCCATCGACGCGGTGCCGGACATCACCAACAACCAAGTGCAGATCAACACGACGGCGCCGTCCCTGTCGCCCGTCGACGTCGAGAAGCAGGTCACCTACCCGGTCGAGTCCGCCCTCGCCGGCATCAAGGGGCTGGAATACACCCGCTCGCTCTCGCGCAACGGCTTCTCGCAGGTCACCGCCGTCTTCGCCGAGAATCTCGACATCTACTTCGCCCGCCAGCAGGTCGCCGAGCGCCTGTCCCAGGTAAGGCGCGACCTGCCGCCGGGCGCCGAGCCCGCCATGGGCCCGATCTCGACCGGTCTCGGCGAGATCTACATGTGGTCGATCCACTACGCGAAGCCGGGCGAGCGGACGGTCTCGGCCGGGGGCAAGCCCGGCTGGCAACCCGACGGCAGCTACCTCACACCCGAGGGCCAGCGCCTGAGGACCGATCTGGAGCAGACCGCCTACCTGCGGACCGTGCAGGACTGGATCATCCGTCCGCAGGTCAGGACCGTGCCGGGGGTGGCCGGGGTCGACGGCATCGGCGGCTTCGAGAAGCAGTACCACGTCCAGCCGGACCCCAATAAGCTCGCCTCCCTCGCCCTGTCCTTCTCCGACGTCGCCCGCGCGCTGGAGAGCAACAACGCCAACCAGGGCGCCCGCTACCTGGAGGACAACGGGGAGGGCTACGTCGTCCGCGCCGCCGGGCGCCTGGAGGACATGGACGACATCGGCGACGTGGTCGTCGCGACCCGTGGCGGCGTGCCGGTGCGGATCAGGGACATCGCCGAGGTCCGCATCGGGCGCGACCTGCGCACCGGTTCGGGGAGCGAGGACGGCCGAGAGGTCGTGGTCGGCACCGCCCTGATGCTGATCGGCGAGAACAGCCGCACGGTGGCCGCCGCCGTCGATGCGCGGATGGACCGGATCCGCAGGAGCCTGCCGCCGGGGGTCGAGGTCCAGACCGTCCTCGACCGGACCCAGCTCGTCGAGGCGACCGTGAGGACGGTGGCCAAGAACCTGTCCGAGGGCGCGGCCCTCGTCATCGTCATCCTGTTCCTGCTGCTCGGCAACATCCGGGCGGCGATCATCACCGCGCTCGTCATCCCGGTGGCCATGCTGATGACCATGACCGGCATGGTCGAGGCGAGGATCTCGGCGAACCTGATGAGCTTGGGCGCCCTCGACTTCGGGCTCATCGTCGATGGGGCGGTGATCATCACGGAGAACGCGCTCAGGCACCTCGCCGAGAGGCAGCACGAACTCGGGCGGACCCTCGACACCGAGGAGCGTCTGCGAACCGTCCGGGCCTCGGCCGAGGAGATGATCAAGCCGTCCCTGTACGGGCAGGCGATCATCGTCCTGGTCTACGTGCCGCTCCTGACCTTCACCGGGGTCGAGGGCAAGATGTTCGAACCCATGGCGCTGACGGTCATCATCGCCCTGGTCTGCGCCTTCGTGCTGTCGCTGACCTTCGTGCCGGCGCTGATCGCCATCGTCATCACCGGCAAGGTCACCGAGACGGACAACCCGATCATCCGGGTCTTGAAGGCGGCCTACCGGCCGGTGCTCGGGGCGGCGGTACGGGGTCCGTTCGCCTTCATCGGGGCGGCCCTGCTGCTGCTCGCCGGGGCGGGTCTCCTGTTCACCCGGCTCGGGACCGAGTTCATCCCGCAGCTCGACGAGAGGAGCATCGCGCTCAGCGCCACGCGCATCCCCTCGACCTCGCTGAGCCAGTCGCAGGCGATGCAGTTGAACGTCGAGAAGGTTGTCTCGAAGTTCCCGCAGGTCGCGTACGTCTTCTCGAAGACCGGCACCGCCGAGGTCGCCTCGGACCCGATGCCGCCGAATGCCTCCGACACCTTCGTGATGCTCAAGCCGCAGGAGGAGTGGCCCGACCCGAGCCTGTCCAAGGCCGACCTGCAGGGGCAGATCGAGAAGGCGGTGGGGGCGCTCGCGGGCAACGTCTACGAGTTCTCGCAGCCGATCCAGATCCGCTTCAACGAGCTCCTGGCCGGCACCCGCGGCGACCTCGCCGTGAAGGTGTTCGGCGAGGAGTTCGCACCGATGCTGAAGGCGGCCAACGCGGTCGCGGCGGCCCTCAAGGGCATCGACGGCGCCGAGGACGTGAAGGTCGAGCAGACGGCGGGCCTGCCCTTCCTGGAGATCAAGATCAACAAGCCGGAGGCCGCCCGCTACGGCCTCAGCACGGGCGCCATCCAGGAGGTCATCGGCGCGGCCATCGGCGGCAAGGAGGCCGGCGTCGTGTTCGAGGGCGACCGCCGCTTCCCCATCGTGGTGCGCCTGACCGACAGGGTGAGGGAGGACAGGGAGGCGCTGGAGAACATCCCGGTGCCGCTGCCGCCGGGGCCGAACGGCAAGGCAAGCTCCGTCCTGCTGAAGCAGGTCGCGGGCTTCTCGGTGACCGAGGGGCCGAACCAGATCTCCCGCGAGAACGGCAAGCGGCGGGTCGTCGTCACCGCCAACGTGCGCGGCCGCGACATCGGCTCGCTCGTGGCGGAGGCGCAGGCCAAGGTCGGGAGCCAGGTGCCGTTGCCGCCGGGCTCCTACGTGACCTGGGGCGGGCAGTTCGAGAACCTCGCCTCGGCCAGGCAGCGACTTCTGGTGGTGGTGCCGGTCTGCTTCTTCCTGATCTTCCTGCTGCTCTACTCGGCGCTCGGCTCGGTGCGGGACGCGCTCCTGGTGTTCAGCGCGGTGCCGTTGGCCCTGACGGGCGGCATCGTGGCCCTGTGGCTGCGCGGCATGCCGGTCTCGGTGCCGGCGGCGGTGGGCTTCATCGCTCTCTCGGGCGTGGCGGTGCTCAACGGCCTCGTGATGCTGACCTTCATCAAGCAGCTCGTGGCGGAGGGCCGACCGAAGCGGGAGGCTATCCTGGAGGGGGCCATGACCCGGCTGCGGCCGGTGGCGATGACGGCGCTCGTCGCCTCGCTGGGCTTCGTCCCGATGGCCATCGCCACCGAGACCGGCGCCGAGATCCAGCGCCCGCTCGCCACCGTGGTCATCGGCGGCCTGATCAGCGCCACCCTGCTGACGCTGGTGGTCCTGCCCGCCCTCTACGCGCGCTTCGGCAGGGTCCAGCCCGCCGACGCCGCGTCGCGGCGGCAAGCGCCGGAGCCGCCGCGCCTCGAGGCGGCGGAATAGGACGATGCGCCCGACGTCCCTCCGCGCCGCCGCGCCGGCCGTCCTCGCGCTGGCGTTTCCGGCCGAGGCGGCGCCATCTCGATCTCGCTGACCCCATCGACGGCGTCGGCCGCCACCCAGGAGAACGGCACGCGGGCGGCGATCGCCCGCTCGATCATCGCCAGCGCTCAGACGCACTCGCTTCGTTCATGCCACACGTGCGCTAGTGCAGTGACGCACTCACTCCGTTCATGCGCCTCTGCCCTAGCCCTTTGCTTTTGCATCAATTTTTCCCAGACTCGGCTGACGCCTCCGTCTGGATCGATGCACGAGCGCCAATCCCGGCTTGGTCGAAAAGCTCGTCCCCTCCGGCACCTGGGCAGCGGCTGATCGGGCCGGATCCGAGGTCCGGGTCCGACAGGCATGGCGTTTTGAGAGACCATCCCTCTCACGAATGCCGTCCACGGCCTGATCGAGGCTCGCGAAAAGGCCGTCGACCTGGAGGACGAACTGATCTCATCGGGGAACCTCCACTTCACCTCGAACCATCCGTATTCGGGATTGGTGTCGGAAACCGTCAGCCCGCCTGACCGAGAATTGTCAGGATCTCCCGCCTCAGCCTCACCAAGGCCGGGTCGTCGCGGTGGCGGGGGTAAGCCGAAGGAACGGCAATCTCGGCACGGATTGCCGCCGGCCGGTCGGACAGCACGATCACCCGCTCGGCAAGCATGAGGGCTTCCTCGACGTCGTGCGTCACGAGCACGGCGGTGAAGCGCGTCTCCTGCCACAGGCGCAGGAGCTCGGCCTGCATCGCCAGCCGGGTGAGCGCGTCGAGCTTGCCCAGGGGCTCGTCGAGCAGCAGCAGGCGCGGTGCGTTGACGAGGGCGCGGGCCAGCGCCGCCCGCTGGGCCATGCCGCCCGAGAGCTGGTGCGGATAGGCGTCGGCGAACCCGGACAGGCCGACGAGGCCGAGCGCCTGATCGATCGATGCGGCCCGCGCCCGGCCGACCCTGCGCGCCTCGAGCCCGAGGGACACGTTCCCCCGCACCGTGCGCCAGGGGTAGAGGGTCGGATCTTGGAAGACGAGGAGCCGGGACGGGTCCGGTCCCTCCACCACCTCCCCATCGACCGCGATCACCCCCTGGTCGGGTGGCTCGAGGCCGGCGACGAGGCGCAGCAGGGTCGACTTCCCGCAGCCCGAGGGGCCGAGGAGCGCCACGAACCCGCCGGGCTCGACGGAGAGGCTCACCCGGTCGAGCACCGGCAGCGCCTCGCCGCGAATGGCGAAGGCGTGGCTGACGCCCTCGATGCGCAGGCGGGCGCCCGCCGCCTGCGCGGCGGGCGGTGCGAGCGTCGCGGCTACCATTGCACGAGGCCCTTCTGCCAGGAGAGCACCCGGTCGCGCAGGCGGAACAGCAGGGTGATGAGCGAGGAACACATCAGCGCCATCACGATCAGCGCGGCATACATGTTGGCGTAGGCCGCCCAGCCTTGCGCCCATTGCAGGTACCAGCCGAGGCCGGACTTCACGCCGAGCATCTCGGCGACGATGAGCACCGCGAAGGAGCCGCCGAGCCCCATGAACAGCCCGACGAAGACGTGCGGCAGCGCCGCCGGGATCGCCACCCGCAGGATCAGGAAGCTGCGCGAGGCACCGAGCGTCCGCGCCACGTCGAAATAGGCCTTGTTGACGCCCGCCACCCCGGACCAGGTCAGCACCGTCACGGGAAAGCCGGTGGCCAGGGCGACCAGGAAGGTGCTCGCCGACCGCGAGGACGGGAAGACGAAGAAGGCCAGCGGGAGCCACGCGGTCGCCGGAAGCGGCCCGACGAAGCGCAGCACCGGATGGGCCCAGTAGCCGACCGCTCTGAAGGTCCCGATCGCGACCCCGAGCACGAAACCCATCCCCGCCCCGAAGGCGTAGCCGCCGGCGAGCAGGATCAGCGAGTTCAGCGTGCTGCCGCCGAGCTTCGACCAATCGTCGAGGAAGACCTCGAGGATCGCCTGGGGCGGCGGGAAGAACGGCATCGGCAGCAGGTCGAACTTCGCCGTGACCAACTCCCAGGCGAGCAGGACGACGGCCAGGGCCGCCAGCCACGGGCTCCAGTGCCGGAGCCGCGCCCCGAAGGTGCCGAGCCGGCCGGCAAGCAGG
>JAKONI010000318.1 GCA_022702015.1 Beijerinckiaceae bacterium
TACGAGGGGCAGGTGAACCTCACCCTGCCGCGCCAGTGCCCCTTCACCCTGGAGGAACTCGCCTCGCCCCGCTTCGACACCGACGAGGCCGTGGAGCGGATCCGCAAGTCGGCCTCGACGGGCTGAGGACTTCCCCTTCCCGCTTGACCGGCGCCAACCTGCGGCATCTGTTGCAGAACCCGGACGAGTCGTTGCCGTGGGCGGGCCGCGCCACCACATGAAAGGGGCGGCGCGCTCGCGGCCGTCCCGACCTATCTCCAGACACGGCACGGATCGTTTGGCACCCCGCACCCGCGCGAAGGCGGACCCCGCCCTCCCCCCGACGCTCCCCACGCGCGAGCAGATCCTCGCCTTCGTCGCCGAATCGAAGGAGCGCGTCGGCAAACGCGAGATCGCCCAGGCCTTCGGCGTGAAGGGCGGCGCGGCGAAGATCGAACTGAAGGCGATCCTCAAGGAAATCGAAGCCGAGGGCGTCATCGAGCGCGGACGCGGCGGCCTCGCGGAGGCGGGGCGCCTGCCCCCCGTGGTGATGGCCGACATCCGCTCCCGCGACCGGCACGGCGACTTCCTGGCGGTGCCCGCCGAGTGGACCGCCGAGGGAAAGCCCCCCTCCATCGTGCTGATGCCGGTGCGGGGCGGGCGCGGGGCGAAGCGCCCGGCGCCGGGAATCGGCGACCGCGCCCTCATCCGCGTCGAGCGGGATGCGGAAGGCGGTTATTCCGGCCGGGTCATCAAGGTCATCGGCAAGAACAAAACCGAGATCATCGGCGTCTTCCGCGCCGGGGCGCAGGGGGGCCGGATCGTCCCGGTGGACAAGAAGGGCCAGGGCAAGGAAATCCTGATTCCCCCGGGCGAGGAGGGCGAGGCGCGCGACGGCGACCTCGTGAGCGTGTCCCTCGAACGCGAGACCCGCTTCGGCCTCCCGAAGGGCCGGGTGCGGGAACGCCTCGGATCCCTGGGATCCGAGAAGGCCGTGAGCCTCATCGCGCTCCATCTGCACCATATTCCCCACGTTTTCGCCGAGGCGACGCTGGCCGAGGCCGAGGCGGTGCAGCCCGCCACGCTGCGGGGCCGGGAGGATTGGCGCGACCGCCCGCTGCTGACCATCGACCCGCCGGACGCCAAGGACCACGACGACGCGGTGATGGCCGAGCCCGACGCGGATCCGGCCAATCCGGGGGGCTTCGTCCTCACGGTGGCCATCGCCGACGTGGCCGCCTACATCCGCCCCGGCACCAGCCTCGACCGGGAGGCGCTGGAGCGGGGCAACTCGGTCTACTTCCCCGACCGGGTGGTGCCGATGCTGCCCGAGCGCATCTCGAACGACCTCTGTTCCCTCCGGGAGGGCGAGGACCGGCCGGCGCTCGCCGTCCGCATGGTGATCGCCTCGGACGGGGCGAAGCGCCGGCACAGCTTCCACCGGGTGATGATGCGCTCGGCGGCCAAGCTCTCCTACGCCCAGGCCCAGGCCGCCATCGACGGCCGGACGGACGAGAAGACCGGCCCCCTCCTCGATCCGGCGCTCCGTCCCCTCTGGACCGCCTACGCCGCCCTCAAGACCGCCCGCGACCGGCGCGGGCCGCTGGCCCTCGACCTGCCGGAGCGCAAGGTCGTGCTGACGCCGGAGGGGGGTGTCGACCGGGTGATCGTGCCCGAGCGCCTCGACGCCCACCGGCTGATCGAGGAGTTCATGATCCAGGCGAACGTCGCCGCCGCCGAGACCCTTGAGCAGGCCAAGCAGCCGCTGATCTACCGGGTCCACGACGAGCCGGCGCTCGAAAAGATGCGGATCCTCGGGGAGGTTCTGGCGTCGATTGGCATCAAGCTGCCGAAGGAAGGGGCCCTGCGGCCGGACCTGTTCAACCGCGTCCTGCGCAACGTGGCCGACAGCGAGCACGCGATCTTCATCAACGAAGTGGTGCTGCGCTCGCAGGCCCAGGCGGTCTACGCCTCGGAGAACCTCGGCCATTTCGGCCTCAACCTGCGCCGCTACGCGCATTTCACCTCGCCGATCCGGCGCTACGCCGACCTCATCGTCCACCGGGCGCTGATCGCCGCCTGCAAGCTCGGGTCCGGGGGCCTCGCGGCGGGGGTGACGGCGGGCGACCTCGCCGCCATCGGCGAGAGCATCTCGGCCACCGAGCGCCGGGCCATGGCGGCCGAGCGCGACACGATCGACCGGCTCATCGCCGCCCACCTCGCGGACCGGATCGGCGCGACCTTCGCCGGCCAGATCTCGGGCTTGACCCGCTCCGGCCTGTTCATCAAGCTCGCCGAGACCGGGGCGGACGGCTTCGTGCCGATCTCGCAACTCGGGGCCGACTACTTCCGCCACGAGGAAGGCCGCCACGCCCTCGTGGGCGAGCGGACGGGCGAGACCTTCCGCTTGGGCGATCAGGTCGAGGTGCGCCTCGTGGAAGCCGCCCCGGTGGCCGGCGCCCTGCGGTTCGAACTGCTGAGCGAAGGCCGGCAGGGAACGCGGGGCGGGGGCGGAAGCGGCAGGGCTCCGGGGCGGCCGTTCAAGGCGGCTCCGTCGGGCCGCCCCCCCGGCATTCGCAACTCCGGCTCGCGTCATCGCGGGTCCCGGCGCTGAGCCGAGACGTGGTAAGGCCGGGATCGTCGTTGCGAGCGGGATTGAGATGACCGACACCGTCGCCCCGGCCCGGACGGGCCTTATCCATTCCATGGCCCGCGGCTTCATCGGCCGTTGCCCGCATTGCGGGCGGGGCAAGCTGTTCGGCCGTTTCCTCAAGGTCCGGCCCGCCTGCGAAGCCTGCGGCCTCGAACTGCACCACCATCGCGCCGACGACCTGCCGCCCTATGTGGTGATCTTCATCGTCGCCCACCTCGTCGGCTACCTGATCCTGGAGACCGAGAGCGCCTACGACGTGCCGCTCTGGGTGGAACTCGGCCTCTGGCCGACCTTCACCCTGGTGCTGGCCCTCGGGCTGCTGCAGCCGGTGAAGGGCGCCGTGGTGGGCCTGCAATACGCCCTTGGCATGCACGGCTTCGCCGCGCTACCGCGGGGCCGCCCCGCTCCGGGGCCGGAGGAGACACGTCTTGCCCCAGCCGGACCCGGCGGCCCGCACGCTCGCCCCTGAGACCGTGTCCGCCGCGCCGCGTCCGGCCGCCAACCTCCGCCCCCGGGACGCCGCGACGCTGATCGTCCTCGACCGGCGGGGGCGCGGCGCGCCGAAGGTGCTGATGGGCCGGCGCAACGCACGCCTCGCCTTCATGCCGGGCAAATTCGTCTTCCCCGGAGGCCGGATCGAACTCGGGGACCGCGCGATGCCGGTGGTTGGCGCCCTGCCGGACTATGCCGAGGGCGCCCTCGCCCGACGGATCACCCGCCCGCCGCACCATCTCGGCCGCACCCTGGCGCTGGCGGCGATCCGCGAGACCTATGAGGAGACCGGGCTGCTGTTCGGAACCACGGAATACGGCGCGCCGGAGACGGTCCCCACCGGTTGGGAGGCCTTCCACGGTCACGGCGTCCTGCCCGACCTCGAGGCCCTGCACTTCGTCGCCCGGGCGATCACCCCGCCCAAGCGCGTGCGCCGGTTCGATACCCGCTTCTTCGCCGTCGACCGGAGCGCCGTCGCCGCCGAGGAGCCCGGTCGGGTCGCCGAGGATACGGAATTCACCGAATTGGCTTGGGTGCGGCTCGACGCGGCGCGCAAGCTCGACCTGCCGACCATCACGCGAATCGTCCTCGATGAGTTGGAGGCGCAGATCGCGGTCGATTTCGCGCCGCACCGGCCGATCCCCTTTCACTTCGAGCGCTACGGCCGGCGGGAGCGGGAGATCCTGTGACGCGGTCCCACGGTTCGGTGGCGGAGACCGGAGGCCGGGGTTGGGCTCCGAGCGACCGGGAGCGGGTCGCCGCCATCGCGTCGGCCATCGCCTGCGTCGCGGTGGTCGGCATCGGCCTCAGCCTGTCGATCCCGCTCCTGTCGATCGAGATGGAGAGGCGGGGGGCATCGAGCACGCTCATCGGCCTCAACACCGCCATGGCCGGCATCAGCAGCATCTGCGTGGTGCCCTTCGTCCCCCGGATCGCGGCGCGGATGGGCGTCGTGCCGCTGCTAGTCATCTCGATCGTCGTCTCGGCGGCGAGTCTCGTGGCTTTCCCGCTGCTGCCGGGCATCGCCGCGTGGTTTCCCCTGCGCTTCGTGTTCTCGGCGGGACTCGGAGCGCTGTTCGTCCTGTCGGAATACTGGATCAACGCGGCGGCGCCGCCCTCGCGGCGCGGTCTCGTGCTCGGCATCTACACCACCGTCCTGGCGTTGGGCTTCGCCGTGGGGCCGTTGCTCATCGCCCTCGTGGGCACGGAGGGCCTATGGCCGTATCTCCTCGGCGCCGTCCTGGTGCTGGGCGGCCTGCTGCCGATTTTCCTCGCCCGGGGGCTCTCGCCGGTGGTGGAGGGGGGAAGCGGCCGGGGCGTCCTCGGCTATCTCCGCCTCGCGCCCCCGGCCCTGCTGGCGGCCCTCGCCTACGGCGCGGTGGAGACGGGCATCTTCGCGATCCTGCCCCTTTACGGCCTGCGCATCGGCTACGACGCGCAGGGGGCGGCGAGCCTCGTCAGCCTGATCGCGCTCGGCAACGTCCTGTTCCAGATCCCCTTCGGCTGGCTGGCCGACCGGGTCGACAGGGTGGCCGTGCTGCTCGGAACCAGCCTCGCCTGCGCCGTGGGCTCGGCGCTGATCCCGGTGGCCTCCGGCTCGGCCATGGCGCTGGGGATCCTGCTGTTCCTGTGGGGTGGCCTCGCCGGAACCCTCTACACGGTGGGCCTCGCGGCCTTGGGGGCCAAGGTCCCGCCGGGGGATCTGGCGGGGGCCAACGCCACCTTCGTGGTGCTCTACAATGTCGGGCTGATCCTCGGGCCGCCGGTGATCGGCGGCGGCCTCGACCTCGCCCCCCCGGACGGCTTCGCCTACGCCCTGCTCGCCCTGTTCCTGGCCTACGCGGTGGTGCTGGTGCCGAGCCTGCCCCGGGCCGGAGGGCGCATCTCCCCATGAGCCTGACCGGGAGCTTGCCCGGGAGCTTGCCCGGGAGCTTGCCCTTGACCTCGGCGCCCCGATCGGGCATCCAGCCCGCCTAATTCGGCCGGGCCTCCCCGGCCCTTTTGCGTTTCGCTCGCGCGGAATGCCATCCCTTTCAGGAGCACCGCGTCATGGCCAAGGCCGTCACCGTCAAGATCAAGCTCGTTTCCACCGCCGACACGGGCTACTTCTACGTGACCAAGAAGAACTCCCGCACGCAGACCGAGAAGCTGACGATGCGCAAGTACGACCCGGTCGCGCGCAAGCACGTCGACTTCAAGGAAAGCAAGATCAAGTAAGCGCGCCCTTCCGCGCGACACGAAAGGCCGCCTTCGGGGCGGCCTTTTCTTTTTGTCCGCCCTCCCAAAGTGCTTTCCCCCGCCGAACCGGCATCCCCTTCAGGGGAGTAGGCCCTACCGGGCGCGGAGCGAGGACGGCGGCACGTCGTCCGCCATGCTCTGGGCTAGCGCCCTCGCCACCGAGACCAACGCAGTGATCATCGGCGTCGAGGGCTCCCGGCGCGGCGCCACGAGGCCGATCGTGTGGACGAGGTCGGGGCCGGTGATCGGGATGGCGTGAAGGCCGTCGATCATCCCCAGGGCGTCGACCAGAACCTCCGGCATGATCGATGCCCAGCGGAGCGTCCGCACATGGCTCACCAGGACGATCATCGAGTTCGACTCGAGGGTCGCCGCCGGCTCGCCCCCCGCGGCGCGGATCTGCTGATCGATGATCCGCCGGTTCTGCATGTTAGGGGTGAGCAGGCAGAGGGGCACCTGACCCGTCTCCGCCCAGGTGATCGCGTTGCGCCCGTCATAGGGGCCGCCCGCCGCCGTGACGAAGCGGTAGCGCTCCTGATAGAGCGGAACCGAGATCACCCGCCCTAGTGGCTCGTTGTCGAGGTAGGTGAGGCCCGCATCGGCCTCCAGGTTCTCGATGAGCGAGAAGATGTCGGTGGAGGTGGCCGATTCGATTGAGAGCCGCACGTCCGGGTGCCGCTCCCGGTAGGGCGTGGTGAGGCGGGCCACCATCGGGAGCGCCGTCGGGATCGCGGCGATGCGCAGGTGCCCCGTGAGGCCCCGGCGCAGGCCGGTGACCTCCTCGTGCATCGCCCGGGTGTCGGCGACGATCCGGCGGGCCCAGGCCAGGACCCGCTCCCCCTCCGGCGTGAAGCCCTGGAAGCGCGAGCCGCGCAGGACGAGTTGGACCCCGAACCGGTTCTCGAGCTGCTTCACCCCGGCCGACAGGGTCTGCTGGGTCACCCCGCAGGCCTCGGCCGCGTGGCCGAAATGCTGCTCGCGCGAGAGGGCGAGCAGGAAGTCGAGCTTATCGATCACGCCGTCCGTTCCCGCCCGCCAGGGCAGAGGTAAGCGCCCGTGCCGCCGCGCACAATGCGCGGACCGCCCGGCCTCATCGGAACAGGATCAGCGCCTTCGTCAGGGTGATGCCGATGCCCCACACGATCGGGATCCCCACCACCGCCCAGGCCAGCAGCGCCCCGCCGCTGAACCCGCCCCGGCCGATCCCGTAGGATCCAGCCGCGACGGGTCCGGTGCCGACCTTCGCCCCCAGGGCCGCGACCTCGGCCTCGGGCATGAACCACCGCCGGGCGAGCGGCCGGACCAGGAGATTGCAGACGAAGCCGACCGCCAGGAACCCGGCGAGGACGTACATCGTCCGGCCGTAGAGGTCGGCACCCTGCACCCCGGAGGCCGCCTGGATCTCGCGGATCTTCGTCACCACGAACGGCCCGACGATGCCGGCGGTCGACCACGCGGTGAGCAACCGCCCGTGGATCGCCCCCACGAACTGCGTGCCGAAGATGTCCGCGAGGTAGGCGGGGATGGTGGCGAAGCCCCCGCCATACATCGAGAGGATGACGCAGAAGATCGCCACGAACAGCGCCTGCGACCCGGCCGTGGCCGCGCTCGGGGCGGCGGCATAGAGCAGGCCGCCGAGGAGGAAGAAGGTGGCGTAGGTGGCCTTCCGGCCGATCCGGTCGGAAAGGGAGGCCCAGAAGAACCGGCCGAGGATGTTGAACAGGGAGAGCAGCCCGACGAAGCCCGCCGCGATGGCCGCGACCTGCGCCTTCTGTCCTGCATCGAGGGCCCCGAGCCCCGTCCCCGGCTGGCCGATGAGGGCGCCGCCGAAGATCTCCTGCAGCATCGGCGAGGCGAGCGCCAGGACGCCGATCCCCGCCGAGACGTTGAGACAGAGGACCAGCCAGATCATCCAGAAGGGGAAGGTCTTGTGCGCATCCCGCAGGTGGACGTGCCCGGCCGCGATCATCGCGTTGGTGGAGGCCGGCGGCGTCCAGCCGTCCGGGCGCCAGCCGGCGGGGGGAACGCGGTAGCCGAGCGCCCCGGCGGTCATGAACAGCAGGTAGCCGATCCCCATCACTGCGAGCGTCTGCCAGACCCCCGCCGAGTCGGCCGTGCGGAACGACTTGATCAGCATGTCGGCGAGCGGCGAGCCGATCATCGCCCCGCCGCCGAAACCCATGATCGCCATGCCGGTGGCCATGCCGCGCCGGTCCGGGAACCATTTGATGAGGGTCGAGACCGGGGAGATGTAGCCGAGCCCCAGCCCGATGCCGCCGATGAGGCCCATGCCGAGCCAGACCAGCCAGAGTTGGTGAAGATAGACGCCGAGCGCCCCGATCAGGAAGCCGCCGCCCCAGCACAGGGCCGCCACGAGCCCGGCCTTGCGCGGGCCCGCCCGCTCCAGCCAGCCGCCGAAGAGGGCGGCGGACAGCCCCAGCATGACGATGCCGATGGAGAAGACGGTGACGAGGTCCGACACGCGCCACTCGCAGGTGGTGGTGAACAGGGCATCGACGACGCCCATGTCGGGGCACGCGGCCGGTGCAGCGCCGCCCACCGCGAGGGCCCGCGTGAGCGGCAGCCAGAAGACCGACAGGCCATAGGCCATGCCGATGCAAAGATGAATGGCGAGGGCGGCCGGTGGAACGAGCCAGCGATTGAACCCGGGCTTGGCAACGATGTGTTCACGCGACAGAAAGCCATGTGAAACGTCGGGCGCGACCGCGCCCGCAAGCCCAGTGCTCATGCTTCAACCTCCCGATACGGCCCCGTTGATCGGGCCTGTATACGAAATCCATCTAACGGGATGGTGAAGCAGTGGCTAGGGAATAGGCACTCAAACTTGGGGGTTTCGCGGGGCGATCCCGGGGATTTGTTCGCGCACGGTCGTCGGGACCGGAGCAAGACGGTCCGGACGCGGTGAAAAACACCGCGCCTTGGGAAGGTTTAGCCCTCGTGTACCCCGCATGACATCTCCCCGCCCCTCGTGGACCGCGGAATGCCACCGGTGCCCGTCAGCCGGCGTCGCTGGCGCCTTCGCCGAGCTTCTGCGGGTCGCGGGTCGCCGCTCGGATGGGGCTTTCCGCCTCCGGCTCGTCGATCCGCATCGCCTGGCGGACCAGGATGTCGGCCCTGTCGCCGAAGGCCGGCAGGGCGGCCTCCAGCTTGGAGACCATGCGCGGCGTCCAGAACGCCTCGATGTGCTTGTGGACGCCGGCCACCGCCTCCTTCTCCGG
This sequence comes from Beijerinckiaceae bacterium, assembly GCA_022702015.1. Taxonomy (GTDB): domain Bacteria; phylum Pseudomonadota; class Alphaproteobacteria; order Rhizobiales; family Beijerinckiaceae; genus Methylobacterium. The sequence continues at coordinate 8,602 of JAKONI010000318.1, forward strand.
GTAGGACCGGAAGAAGGTGGCGATCTGGTTGGCCATGCGGAGGAGCTTGTCCTCCTGGGTCAGCGCGGACATCGGGCCTACTCCGCCGCTTCCTGAGCGATCCGGGTCAGGGAGAAGTCCTCCTCGTAGAACTTCGCCTGCCAGTCGGAGGGCCGGTTGGTCCGCCGCACCTGCACCGCCGTCACCTTGTATTCCGGGCAGTTGGTGGCCCAGTCGGAATAATCCGTGGTGATGACGTTCGCCCCGGTCTTGGCGTGGTGGAAGGTGGTGTAGACCACGCCCGGCTGCATCCGCTCCGAGACCCGCGCCTTGAGGGCGATGTCGCCCGAGCGGCTTTCCAGCGACACCAGATCGCCCTCGACGATCCCGCGCAGTTCGGCATCGAACGGGTGGATCTCCAGCACATCCTCCTCGTGCCAGCGGGAATTCTCGGTGCGCCGGGTCTGCGCGCCGACATTGTACTGGGACAGGATGCGCCCGGTGGTGAGGATGAGCGGGAATTTCGCCCCCGTCCGCTCCTCCGTGGGCACGAACTCGGTGATCATGAACCGGCCCTTGCCGCGCACGAACCGATCGACGTGCATCATCGGGGTGCCGAGCGGCGCCTTCTCGTTGCACGGCCACTGGATCGAGCCGAACTCGTCGAGCTTGGCATAGGAGACACCGGTGAAGCTGGGCGTCAGGCTCGCGATCTCGTCCATGATCTGCGACGGATGGCTGTAGTTCATCTCGTAGCCGAGGGCCTTGGCGAGGAGGACGGTCCCCTCCCAGTCGCCGTATCCGCCCATCGGCGGCATCACCTTGCGCACGCGGCTGATTCTCCGCTCGGCATTGGTGAAGGTGCCGTCCTTCTCCAGGAACGATGCCCCCGGCAGGAAGACGTGGGCGTATTTCGCGGTCTCGTTCAGGAAGATGTCCTGGATGACGATGCACTCCATCGCCATCAGGCCCGCCGTCACGTGCTGCGTGTCGGGGTCGGACTGGGCGATGTCCTCACCCTGGATGTACATTCCCTTGAACGAGCCCTCGACGGCCTCATCCAGCATGTTGGTGATGCGCAGGCCCGGGGCGTTGTCGAGCTTGGCGCCCCAGAGGGCCTCGAAGCTCTCGCGGGTGGCGTCGTCCGAGACGTGGCGGTAGCCGGTCAGCTCGTGCGGGAACGAGCCCATGTCGCAGGAGCCCTGCACGTTGTTCTGGCCACGCAGCGGATTCACGCCCGCGCCGAGCTTGCCGATGTTGCCGGTGGCCATGGCGATGTTGGCCATGCCCATCACCATCGTCGAACCCTGGCTGTGCTCGGTGACGCCGAGGCCGTAATAGATGCCGGCCGCGCCGCCCTTGGCATAGAGCCGCGCCGCGCCGCGCACGGCCTGCGGATCGAGGCCGGTGAACTGCTCCTGGCTCTCCGGTGAATGCCGCTCCTCGGCGATGAACCGCGCCCAGGACTCGAACTCCGGCAGGTCGCAGCGCTCGCGGACGTAGGCCTCGTCGATCAGGCCTTCCGTGACGATGACGTGGGCCATCGAGTTGATGAAGGCGACGTTGGAGCCGGGTTTCAGCGGCAGGTGGAAGTCCGCCTTGATGTGGGGCGACTTCACGAGGTCGATCTTGCGCGGATCCGCGACGATGAGCTTCGCGCCCTGGCGCAGGCGCTTCTTCATCCGCGAGCCGAAGACCGGGTGGCCATCGGTCGGGTTGGCGCCGATGACGAGGATCACGTCGGAATGCTCGACCGACTTGAAGTCCTGCGTGCCGGCCGAGGTGCCCAGCGTCGACATCAGGCCGTAGCCGGTCGGCGAGTGGCAGACCCGGGCGCAGGTGTCGACGTTGTTGTTGCCGAAGGCGGCGCGGACCAGCTTCTGGACGAGGTAAGCCTCCTCGTTGGTGCAGCGGGACGAGGTGATGCCGCCGACCGAATCCTTGCCGTATTGCGCCTGGATGCGCTTGAACTCGGAGGCAGCCCGGCCGATGGCCTCCTCCCAGGACACCTCACGCCACGGATCCGTGATCTTTTCGCGGATCATCGGCTTGGTGATGCGGTCCTTGTGGGTGGCGTAGCCGTAGGCGAAGCGCCCCTTCACGCAGGAATGGCCCTCGTTGGCCTTGCCGCCCTTGAAGGGGACCATCCGCACCACGCGGGTGCCCTGCATCTCGGCCTTGAACGAACAGCCGACGCCGCAATAGGCGCAGGTCGTGACCTCCGCGTGCTCGGGCTGGCCGAATTCGTGGATCGACTTCTCCTGGAGCGTCGCGGTCGGGCAGGCCTGCACGCAGGCGCCGCAGGACACGCACTCGGATTCCATGAAGTTGGTCGGCCCGGCGGCGACGCGGCTGTCGAAGCCCCGGCCGGCGATGGTCAGCGCGAAGGTGCCCTGCACTTCCTCGCAGGCACGCACGCAGCGGTTGCAGACGATGCACTTCGACGGGTCGTAGGTGAAGTACGGATTCGACTCGTCCTTCGGGAGATACTTCTCGGCGGTCGGCACGACATGGTTGTCGCCCTCGTAGCCGTAGCGGACGTCGCGCAGGCCCACGACGCCGGCCATGTCCTGCAACTCGCAATCGCCGTTGGCGGCGCAGGTCAGGCAGGTCAGCGGATGGTCGGAGATGTACAGCTCCATCACGCCCTTGCGGAGCTTGGCGAGCTTGCCGGTCTGCGTGTGCACGACCATGCCGTTCTCGGCGGGCGTGGTACACGACGCCGGGGTGCCGCGACGGCCCTCGATCTCCACGAGGCAGAGGCGACAGGAGCCGAACGGCTCCAGGCTGTCGGTGGCGCAGAGCTTAGGGATCTGCGTCCCGGCCGTCATCGAGGCGGCCATGACCGAGGTGCCGGCCGGGACCGTGACCTCCATGCCGTCGATGGTCAGGGTGACGGTCTGCTCGGCGACCCGGATGGGGGTGCCGTAATCGATTTCTTTGATGAGGGCCATGAGAGCCTCCTCACTCGGCCGCGACCGGGAGATCCCCGGCGCGCCTGAAATCCTCGGGGAAGTGGGTGATGGCGCTCATCACGGGCATCGGCGTGAGCCCGCCCATGGCGCAGAGCGAGCCGTCGGTCATGACCTCGCAGAGGTCCTCGACCAATTTGAGGTTCGCCCCCGGCCGGATGCCGGCGATCACCTTGTCCATGGTCTCGACGCCCCGTGTGGCGCCGACGCGGCAGGGGGTGCACTTGCCGCAGGACTCGGTGGCGCAGAACTCGAAGGCGAAGCGGGCCTGCGCCGCCATGTCGACGGTGTCGTCGAACACCACGATGCCGCCGTGGCCGACGAGGCCCTTCTTGGCCGCCATCGCCTCGTAGTCGAGGGGCGTGTCGAGCAGGTGATCGGGGAAGTAGGCGCCGAGCGGCCCGCCGACCTGCACCGCCCGGACGGGACGGCCCGAACGGGTTCCGCCGCCATACTCCTCGATCACCTCACGCAGGGTGATACCGAAGGCGAGCTCGATCAGGCCGCCGTGCTTGATGTTGCCGGCGAGCTGGATCGGCAGGGTGCCGAGCGACCGGCCCATGCCGTAGTCGGCGTAGGCCTTCGCGCCGTTGTCCAGGATCCACGGCACGGCCGTGAAGGTCATGACGTTGTTGACGAGCGTCGGCTGGCCGAGGAACCCCTTGAGCGCCGGGATTGGGGGCTTGGCCCGCACGATGCCGCGCTTGCCCTCCAGGCTTTCCAGCAGGGAGGTCTCCTCGCCACAGATGTAGGCGCCGGCCCCAAGGCGGACTTCCAGGTGGAACGTCTTGCCCGAGCCGAGGATGTTCTCTCCCAGCACCCCGGCGGTGATGCCGTTGGCGATGGCCTCCTTCAGCGTCGCGAAGGCCTGCGGATACTCTGAGCGAAGGTAGATGTAGCCCCGGGTGGCGCCCGTCGCGACGGCCGCGATGGTCATGCCCTCGATGAGGTTGAAGGGATCGCCCTCCATCATCATCCGATCGGCGAAGGTGCCGGAATCGCCCTCGTCGGCGTTGCAGACCACGTATTTCTGCTCGGAGCGGGCGAGCATCACCGTGTTCCACTTGATGCCGGCCGGGAAGCCGGCGCCGCCCCGGCCGCGCAGGCCGGACTCGCGCACCGCCGTCACGATGCCCTCGGCATCGAGCTTCAGGGCCGCCTCGAGACCGCGATAGCCCCCGTGGGCGCGGTAATCCTCGACGGAGACCGGATCGATCACGCCGCAGCGGTGGAAGGTCAGGCGCTGTTGCTTCGCGAGGAAGGGAATCTTCTCGGGATCGCCCAGTCGCAGGGCATGATCGCCGCCGGTCAAGACGCCGCCGTCGAGCAGGGCGTCCACGTCCGCCACGGTCACGGGCCCGTAGGCGATGCGGCCCTCGGGGGTGGCGACCTCCACCATCGGCTCCAACCAGCACAGACCGCGGGAGCCGGTGCGGACGATGGTGACATCGAGCCCGCGCCGTTCGGCGCCGGCGAAGAGGGCGCGGGCGACCTTGTTGGCGCCGAGCCCGAGGGCCACGGCATCGCGGGGAACGTAGAGCGTGACGCTCACTGGCGCATCTCCGTCAGGGCAGCTTCCAGGGCGTCGGCGGTAAGGTGCGCGACGGGCTCGCCATCGACCAGCGCCGCCGGTCCGTTGGCGCAGAGGCCCAGGCAATAAACCGGCTCAACCGTGGCCGAACCGTCGGCGGAGGTCCCGTGCCAGCCGCAGCCGAGGCGGGCCAGGATGTCCCGGTGGAGGGCGTCGGAGCCCATCGCCTGACAGGCTTCCGCCCGGCACAGCTTCACCTCGTGGCGGCCGGTGGCCGGCGCCTTGCGGAAGTCGTGATAGAAGCTGACGCAGCCGAACACCTCGGCCCGCGACAGGTTGAGCGCATCGGCAATCAGCGGGATCGCGCCGGAATCGACGTAGCCGAAGGTTTCCTGCAACGCATGCAGGATCGGCAGCGTGGCCCCTTCGAGATGCGTGTGTTCGGCGATGATGCCCGTCGCCCGTTCGGCGCTCCAGGGCTCGTGTCGCGTCATGAATTCCCTACCCAGTCTGTTCCTTTTCTAAGGTCGAAGAGGAACAGAATTGCAGGTTGGCATCAATCGCGCTGTCCGGTCGAACGACAAAGGACGTTTGTCGAGCTGTCACCCGGCGGTCCGTCGGATCATGCACAATGGGAGATTCGGTAGGGAAGATCCGCACGTCGCCGTGGGGATGCGATCACCAGGGGCGGGAGCTATGCATAAAAATGCATATGGCGCCGCGATGGCCCGCGTCTGGGGCAAGGCTGGCTGGGCGATCGCGTTTCCCGGCACGGCCGTCGCCTCGGGGGCCCTAGAACTCCATATCGAGTTCTTCGATGTCCTCGGGTTCCTGAGAGGCGGTCTCCGCCCACTCGATCATCAGCGGCCAGTGCAGGATCGCGTCGCGGTAGGCGGCGGCCCGGGGCGGCAGCGTCACGTCGTAGGTACGGAAGCGGGTGCAGACCGGGGCATACATCGCGTCCGCGAGGCAGGGCTGGGCGCCGAACAGGAACGGCCCCTCGTATCGGTCGAGGCAATCGTCGAAGATCGTGACGATGCGCTCGATATCGGCCTTCGCCCCGTTGAACAGGCGGAAGCCGGGGTGGAACGCCTTGATGTTCATCGGGAGGGCCGAGCGCAGGTTCACGAAGCCCGAATGCATCTCCCCCGCGATGGAGAGACAGTGCGCCCGCTCCGCCCGCCCCTGCGGTAGCAGCCGCGCCTCGGGGAAGGTTTCACTGAGATAGGCGGCGATGGCCAGCGTATCCCACACCACGATGTCCCCGTGCCGAAGGCGCGGGACGAGGAAGGAGGGTGAAAGGTGGAGGAGTTCCGCCCGGCTGGTCGTATCCTCGCCGGAGAGGACCTCGGTGGCGAAGTCGAGGCTCACCATCCGGCAAACCAGCCAGCCCCGGAGGGACCACGACGAATAGTTGCGGCTGGAGATGGTCAGCGTGGCGGCGTTCATCGTCCCCTCCGGCTTCTTCGATCCGCCCCCGATCCAAGACTCATGCCGGATTTCTGACCGGAGGATCGGGAAGGGGCGAATCAGGCCGATGGGGACGAGCCTACTCCCGTCCGAGCAGCGCGGCGACCTCCGCCTCCTCCGCCGGGGACAGGCGCCGCTCCGGCGCGGGGGCGCGGCGGCGGGCCAGACGCCAGAGGCCGAACAGGCCGAGCAGCACCGCGAGCGCCGGGGTCAACCACAGCAGCAGGGTATGCGCCGCGAAGACCGGGCGCAGCAGCACGAACTCGCCGTAGCGGGCGACGATGTAGTCCCGCACCCCCTGGTTGCTGTCGCCCTTCTCCAGCCGGTCGCGAACGAGGAGCCGCAGATCCTTCGCCAGCGGCGCGTCGGAGTCGTCGATCGACTGGTTTTGGCAGACGAGGCAGCGCAGCCCCTCGGAAATCTCCCGCGCCCGGTGCTCCAGGGCGGGATCCTTCAGCACCTCGCCCGGCTGGACCGCGAGGGCGGGGAGCGGAGCGCACAGGAGCATTACGCCCAGGGCGATACGGCCCCCCGCTGCCCGGGTGGCGGGAGGGAACACGGTCCTCATTCCGCCGGGACCACGCCGGAGGTCGCCGGCCGGGCCTTCGCCTTAGCGGGGGCGCCGACCCGCATCCGCCGGTCCGTGAGGGACAGGGCGCCGCCCAGCGCCATCACCACCGCCCCGAGCCAGATCAGCAGGACCAGGGGCTTGTAGTACAGGCGCAGGCCGATGGAGCCGTCCTTCCCCGCCTCGCCGAGGCTTGCGTAGACCTGACTGAAGCCCCGGGTCAGGAGTCCGGATTCCGTCACGGTCATCTGCCGGCTCGGATAGAAGCGGCGGCCGGTCTCGACCTGGCCGACCTCGTTCCCCGCCCGGTCACGGACCGTGAGGAAGGCTCCCGCCTCCTCGTAGTTCGGACCCTGCCGTGGGGCGACCCGGTCGAGGGTCGCCACATAGGGTCCGACCGACAGCGACTGGCCGGGGTTGACGCTCGCCAGCCCCTCGGCCGCCCACCCTTGGGCGGCGATGCCGATGACCACGACGCCGACGCCCGCATGGGCCAGCGCGGTCCCCCAGGCGGAGCGGGGTAGGCCGAAGGCGCGCCGGGCGATGGTGCCGACCGAGCGGGTCCGCCGGGCACCGTAGCCCCGGGCGCGGCTCACGATCTCCATCGCCGAGCCGATCAGGAGGTAGGCCCCGAGGCCGACGCCGACGGGGGCCATCACCGGCCCGCCCCAGGTCATGGCCAGGACGGCGAGCCCCGTCGCAAGCGCCAGGCCGAGGGCGAAGAACAGGCGCTGCGAGGCGGCGAGCAGATCGCCCCGCTTCCAGGCCAGCGACTGCCCGAACGGAACGATCAGCAGGAGCGGGATCGCCAGGGGCACGAAGGTGGCGTTGAAGAAGGGCGGCCCGACCGTGATCTTGTCCCCCGTCAGCATCTCGAGGAGCAGCGGGTAGAGCGTGCCGACGAACACCGTGGCGCAGGCGGCCACGAGGAACAGGTTGTTGAGAACCAGCGCCCCTTCCCGGGAGATCGGCGCGAACAGCCCCCCCTGGCGCAGGAGCGGCGCCCGCCACGCGAATAGGGTCAGCGACCCGCCGATGAACAGGACGAGGATCGCCAGGATGAACACGCCCCGGGTCGGGTCGGTGGCGAAGGAGTGGACCGAGGTCAGCACCCCCGAGCGGACGATGAAGGTCCCGACGAGGGAGAGGGAGAAGGACAGGATGGCGAGCAGCACCGTCCAGACCTTCAGGGCGTCACGCTTCTCCATCACCACCGTGGAGTGCAGCAGCGCCGTGCCGGCGATCCACGGCATCAGCGAGGCGTTCTCCACCGGATCCCAGAACCACCAGCCGCCCCAGCCGAGCTCGTAATAGGCCCAGTACGAGCCCATCGCGATGCCGAGCGTCAGGAAGCACCATGCGGTGAGCGTCCAGGGCCGCACCGCCCGCGCCCACACGGCATCGATCCGCCCCTCGATCAGCGCGGCGGCGGCGAAGGCGAAGGAGATCGAGAACCCGACATAGCCGAGGTAGAGGAGCGGCGGGTGGATCGCGAGGCCGGGGTCCTGCAACAGCGGGTTGAGGTCACGGCCTTCGAGCGGCGCCGGCACGACGCGGCTGAAGGGGTTCGACGTCGTGATGATGAACAGCACGAAGACGAAGGTGATGAGCCCCTGCACGCCCAGCGTGTTGGCCCTCAACCGGGGGGGCACCGAGTTCCGGGCCCCGGCCACGCAGGCGCCGAACAGGGTCAGGATGAGCACCCACAGGAGCATCGAGCCCTCGTGGTTCCCCCAGACGCCGGAGAACTTGTAGATCAACGGCTTCTGTGTGTGCGAATTCTCGACGACGTTCTGGACGGAGAAGTCCGACGTCACATGCGCGTAGGTCAGCGCCGCGAAGGCGAACAGCACGCAGGCGAAGGCGCCGAGCGCCGCCTGGGAGGTCGTCTGCCGCAGGGCGGGGTCGCCCGAGCGCGCCGCCCAGACCGGCATCACCATCTGAACGAGGGAAAGCGCCAGCGCCAGGGCGAGGGCGAAATGTCCGGTCTCGACGATCAAATCCGCCTCACCGTTCGCTGCGCGGCCCGAGGGTGCCGCCGGCCGAGGCGGAGGAACCGGCCGCCTGCGGCCCGCCCTCCTGCCAGCGGCCCTGCTTCTTGAGGGCGTCCGCGACCTCGCGGGGCATGTAGGATTCGTCGTGCTTGGCCAGCACCGTGTCGGCCTTGAACCGGTTGCCCGGTTCCAGCACCCCCTCCGCCACGACGCCCTGCCCCTCCCGGAACAGGTCCGGGAGCAGGCCGGTGTACTGCACGGCGATGGTGGCCCCGTGATCGGTCACGGCGAAGTCGATCACTTGGCCCGCCCCCCGCTTCAGGGAGCCGTCCTGCACGAGGCCGCCGAGGCGCAGCCGTGTCCCAGCGGGAATTGCCTGCGCTTCGATCTCCGAGGGAGAGCGGAAGAACACGATCGAGCCACTCATGGCGAACAGGATCAGGCCGACGGCCAGCGCCAGCACGCTGCCGCACACGGTGATCAGGATCAGGCGGCGCTTCTTCCGCGTCACGACGTTTCGTCCCCTTGAGGCCCGGCTCGGGCCCCGAACCATTCTCGTTGCGTACTCAGAAGGGTGTCGGCCCGGGCGGCCCTCCGGTCAAGGGTGGAGGGCCTTCCCCACGGTCAGGGGCGACCTTTGGCGACAGGGGCACCGAGGTCGAGATCCTTGGCGAAGGCGTCGATCCGGGCGACGGCCTCGCTGTTGGTGGCCAGCGCCATCCGGGCCCGATCCAGGGCCTTCACGGCCTTGTCCCGCTCGCCGAGCACGCCGTAGGAGCGGATGAGCCGCATCCACTCATCGGGGGTGCCGCCCTTGGCCATGAGGCGCCGGTCGAGAGCATCGACCATGCCACGGATCGCGGCGTCGCGCTCCTCCGGCGGCATCGCGCGCATCGCCGACATCGCGGCCTCGCCGTCCGCCCGGCCATCGGGGACAGCGTCGCTCCCCGGCCCGACCGGAGGGGCGGCCTGCCCGAGTCCCAGTTCCCGGGCGCTCGCCTCCACATGGGCGAGCCCCTGCGGATCGCCGGCCAGCGCCGTCCGGGACCGGGAGAGCGCCGCCAGGGCCTGATCGCGCTCCCCGAGGACGGTCCGCGAGCGGATGAGGCGCACCCATTCGTCCGGGGTTCCACCGCCGCCCTTGAGGCGGGTGTCGAGGCCATCGACCATGCCACGGATCGCGGCCTGCTGGTCCGCCGGGATCGCCCGGGTCGCGGGAGCCCCGGCGGAGGGGGGCGCCGTCTCGCCCTTCAGCCGCGCGAGGGCGCTGCGGACCGCGCCGAGCCAGGGGGCATCCGCCGGGCTTCCGGCCTCCAGGGTGGTGAGCTGGGCGATGGCCTCCTGCGTATCGCCGGATTGTTCGGCGGCGCGGGCGACGTAGAACCGGGCCTTGGGGGATCGGGGATCCTTCTCCAGCGCCTGCACGAACAGGGCCTTGGCCTGAGGGGAGACCGTGCCGTCCCCGGCGGCGGTCAGGGCCTCGCCCTGGTCCGACAGGGCTTCGGCCCCACCCCCGGTCAGCCGGGCGACCTGGCCGTAGGCCCGGGCGGCGTCGTCGAACCGGCCGGTCCGCATGTAGACGGGGGCCAGAACCTGCCAGCCGCGCAGGTCGTCGGGGTTGCGGGCGAGGCGGCTCTCGATCTGGCCGACCGCCTTGGTCAACTCGTCGTTGCCCCCCCGGGCGGCGATGCGGTCGGCCTCGGTCTGCGCGGGCAGTTCCGGGGAGCCGTAGAGGCCGTAGGCGATCAGCGCGACGAGGGGGATGGTGGAGAGGGCGAAGGCCGAGGCCGCCCGGCGGCGGCGCAGGCGCGGTTCGCCGAGGCGGAGGGGATCCCCCGCCTTCGTTTCCTCCCGGCTCGCCCGGAGCAGGCGGCGGGCCGCCTCGGCGCGGGCGGACTCCGCCTCCTCGGGCGCGATGAGGCCGCGCTCCTGATCCCGCTCGATCTCCGAGAGTTGATCCTCGTAGAAGGCCGTCTCCGTCGCGACGCCGGCCTCGGCCTCCTCGCGGATCGGATCGGAGGCCCGGCGGGACATGGGCCAGAGCAGGCCGAGCACGGCGGCGGCGGTCATGCCTGCCAGAATGAACCAGATCGCCGTCATCGGATCCCGCGCGCGGACCGGAAGGGCCCGGTCGTCATATGGAAGCGGCTCCGACCAGACGCGACGCCGGGAACGGGCGGCACGGTGTCACCCAATCCGGCCAAGCTGACAACCCATGGTCCGAGGCCCCGCGAAGGTCGCACGCTCAATGTCCCGGCGCCCCGGCCGGGGCATCGCCGGGCACCTCGAGGACCGCCCGCAGGCCGCCGAGCGTCGCCTGGTCCAGGCTGAAGCGGCCGCGATAGAGGGCGGCGAGGTCGGCGACGATGGAGAGGCCGAGCCCGGAGCCCGGCTTCGATTCGTCCATGCGCCGCCCTCGCCCCAGGACCGCCTGCCGGGCCTCGGGGGGCAGGCCGGGCCCGTCATCCTCGATCGCCACGACGAGGTTCGGATAGCCGTCCCTGCTGATGATTTCGGCCCGGATGGCGACCTGGCCGTCGGCCCACTTCGAGGCGTTGTCGACGAGGTTGCCGACCATCTCCTCGAAGTCCTGGCGCTCGCCCCGGAAGCGGAGCCCCGGCGGGACGTGGACCTCATAGGCGATGTCCTTGTCCCGGTAGATCTTGCCGAAGGTCCGCACGAGGCCCGCCAGCGCCGGCTCGACCTCCGTAGAGGTTCCCAGGGTCCCAGCCAGCGCCGCGGCGCGCGCCCGGTCGAGGTGGTAGTTCACCTGATCGCGCATGACCGCCGCCTGCTCGCGGATCTTCAGGGCGAGATCGTCCGGCGCGTCGGAACCGCCGACCTCGTTGACGATGATCGAGAGCGGCGTCTTCAGCGCGTGGGCGAGGTTGCCGACCTGGGTCCGCGCCCGCTCCAGGATCTCCCGGTTGGTCTCGATCAGCAGGTTCACCTCGCCGGTCAGTGGCGCGATGTCGCGGGGATAAGTCCCAGTGATGCGGTCGGCCTCGCCCCGGCGGACGGCGCCGAGGGCCGCGCGCATCTTCTTCAGCGGCGCGAGGCCGAATCGGATTTGCAGCAGGGTCGTGAGGGCCAGCGACGCCCCGAGCAGGGCGAAGGTCATGTACAGGGAGTTGCGGAACCGCTCCACGTCGTTGACGATCTCGTCGGCGGGCCCGGCCACCCGGACGGTGTAGCGCCCCTCCTCCCCGAGATCGACGTCGCGCTCCATGATGCGGAGCAGGCGGCCGTCCTGGCCTCGCCCGTAGCCCTGGCGGATCTGCCCGACCCCGACCTTCCCGTCCGCGTCCGCCGCCGGGGGCAGCGACACCCCGACCAGGGAGCGCGAGGTGCGGATATCCCGGGGCTTCGCATCGGGCTTTCCGACCTGCCAGTACCAACCGGACAGGGGCAGGTCGAAGCGCGGATCGCCCAGCGAGAAGGTGCGGCTCTCGGGATCGTTCGGCGTCACGAGATCGGTGGCGAGGTTGTTCGTGAAGACCAGGAGCCGGCTATCGAACGCGCGCTCGGTGTTCTCCCGGTAGAGGGTGGTGAGGATCCAGGCGGCGATCAACAGGATCGCGGAACTCGACAGGAAAGCGGACACGGCCAGCCGCACGGCGATGGAGCGCCGCCGCAGGGACAGGAGGCCGATGACGCGGCGCGTCGGCGTGTCGATCGCGGGGGTGGTCACGCGGGCCGTCGACGCCGCCGATGGGGCCGAGCCGTCACACCCGGGCCGCCGGATGGTTCGGATCGACGAGGTAGCCGAGGCCGCGCACGGTCTGGATCAGGTCGACCGCGAGCTTCTTGCGCAGGCGCCCGACGAAGACCTCGATGGTGTTGGAATCCCGATCGAAATCCTGATCGTACAGGTGCTCGGTCAGTTCAGCCCGGGAGACCACCCGGCCGGTGTGGTGCATCAGGTAGGACAGCAGCCGGTACTCGTGGCTCGTCAGCTTCACCTGGGCGCCATCCACGAAGACCTTGCCGGAGCGGGTGTCGAGGGTGACGGGCCCGCAGGTGATCTGACTGCTGGCGTGGCCGGCGGCACGGCGCAGGAGGGCGCGGACGCGGGCCATCAGCTCCTCCATGTGGAAGGGCTTGGTGACGTAGTCGTCCGCCCCCGCATCGAAGCCGTCGACCTTGTCCGACCAGCGATCCCGGGCGGTGAGGATGATGACCGGCGTCTTCACACCGGCCCGCCGCCACTTCTGCAGGACGCTCACCCCGTCCGCCTTGGGCAGGCCCATGTCGAGGATGATCGCGTCGTAGGGCTCGCTCTCGCCGAGATAGCCCCCCTCCTCGCCATCATAGGCCTTGTCGGCGACGTAGCCGGCCTCCTCCAGGGCGGCGACCACCTGCCGGTTGATGTCCCGGTCATCCTCGACGACGAGCAGCCGCACGTCTCACTCCATTCCGGCCGGGCGTGACCCCGTCAGTATTGCCCCGCGACCTTCCCGGTCTGCGCATCGACGATCACGTGCACGAAGTGCCCGTCCCGGCGCAAGGCCGTCAGCATATAGACCAGACCGTCCTCACGCCTGCACAGGCTGGCCCGCTGGATCTCCGCCCGGGGGATGACGGTCCTGGCGGCGCGGATCGCGGCGATGGGCTCGATCACCCGGCGCTCGCCGACCTCCTCGCGCATGTCGGCGGGGGAGAGGCAGGTCTCCACCCGCGGCACCGTGGCGAGGGCGGCCTGCGCCGTCTGGGTCGCCGCCGCATCCTCGGCCATGGAGCCCTCGCCGCCCGCAACGAAGGCTGCGACGGTCAGGCAGATGGCAGCGAGGGCGATGGCATGGCGCATTGGGCCGAGCTTTGTCTCCCAGGCACTGAATAGCCCCTGAATATCGGATCTACCACGACCGTTGGCAGCCCCGCGCGGGGGCCGGCGGTCGGACTTGGGAAGGAGGGCGGCGGCACTTCTCATGGGCGGATCATCGGCTGCAGGCCATTACGGGCGAGCCCGCGCGAGGTTCCCTTCCGCCCCCGGTTGCCGGTGGATGGAGGCGGCGGGGCCCGGGGGGCAGCGCAAGTCGGCGGGCCGCGCCGCGACGGGCGGGGCGAGCCACGGCCGCGCGCCGACCACGGCCCCGAGGTGAAGCCCACCGGCGAGGACGAGGGCGGCGGCGAGGCCGAGCCAGATCCGGGTGAGTGCCCGGTCGATCCTCGCAGGCATCAGGAACCTCCGGTGACGAGGCGCCACACGAGCTTCAGCAGGGGGAGCCGCTCCGCGAGCCATGCGATCTGGTCGGAGAACCAGTGCGCCGCCGCCGCCGCCCCGAGGAAGGCCACCACGACGGCATGTTTCAGCCGCCGGAGGGCATCGCGCAGCATCCGGCGTTCGAGGTGGGCATCGACGATTTCGTCGAGGGCGGCGAGGCGCGGCGCGGTCTGGCGGGCGAACCACCGGTGCCAGAACGGGGGAAACCGGATCGCCCGGGGCCGCCCGCCGAGGGTGGCGGGGTCCTCGGCGGGCGGCGTTCCCTCGGAGTCGATGTCGGGCGGGCGGGGCTCGGACCTCATCGCATCGCCTCCGAGCTTCCGCTCACCGCCCGCCCCGTTCCGGCCGTTCAGGCCCGGCTCGTCCGCTCCGCCGCGAGAAGCCGCAGCGCCGGGGTCAGGACGGTCTCGGCGCTCGCCTTCTCCTCCAGGGGCAGGGCCCGGAAGATCCGGGCGGCGACCCCTTCGACGCCCCCGGCCTTGCGCACCACGCGGGCGGGGCTGGTGGCCACGACATGCTTCGTGCCCGCCGCCACGACGGCGGCGCCGAGATCGACGCTGACGCTCCGGCCGCGCACCGCGCCGGCGACGGCGTTCTGCCCGTAATCCGCCCCGGCGCGGATCGCGCTCTCGATCCGCTCCCGGGTGAGGATGGAGGTGGCCCAGGGGGCGACCCGGGCGACGCCGGCGGTCACCGCCGCCGCCGCGATGGGGACGAGGGCGGCGGTGACCGGCGCCAGGGCCGAGGCGATCCATTCGCCCCAGGGCAGGGCGAGGGCCCCGGCCGCGCCGGCCGACAGGGCGGGCGACGCGGCGGCGAGGACGGACAGGATCGTGAGGGAACGGATCATCGGGCTCTCCTGGCTGGGGTGGAACGGTGGGGTGCCCGGCGGGACCGGGGTCGATGCCCGGCGCGGGCCGGAGCCGGCGCCGGATGGGCGGCGGCGGGCCCTGCAGCGGCGCGGATCGCCGCGAGGGCCCGGCGGGCCCAGGCGAGGCGGCTCGCCGGCGCGACGATGCCCGGCCGCTCGAACAGACGGCCGAACGAGGCGGTCGCCTCGGCGAGCGTCGCGGCCCGCCGCAGGGCCGCCAGGGCGGGGGCTTCGCTCGTGGACAGCTCGACCCGGAGATAGCCCTCGTTGGCCTCGTCCGAGGCCGGGTCGAGCCCGTGGGCGCGGCACCATGCCTCCATCGCCCGGCGCCGGGGGCCGGTCCATTGCGCGATGCCCCATCCGCCGGGGGAGCCGGGCACGGTGGGCGCGATCTCCTGAAGGTGGGCGAATCCCCCCGTCTCGTGGCCGAGGTTCCCAAGCAGGCCCGCCGCCTGGATGTCGGTGAGGGCGAGGTCCCGCATCAGGGCCGGGCCGAGCCG